>BFAS01000263.1 GCA_008974985.1 bacterium MnTg02 | reverse complement strand
CTTTTCTTTTCGTCCGCTCTTGTGCATAAATCCCTTTCCGTCACTGGAGGTGTGAAGAGTGCTGCAAATCAACAAAAATATGGACCATCTGGGGACCGAGACGGCGTTTGAGGTTCTTGCCCGCGCCGCCGAGCTTGAACGGCAAGGCCGCGATATTATCAATCTCGGGATTGGCCAGCCCGATTTCAGCACACCGCAACATATTGTCGAGGCCGCTCAAAAAGCCCTGAGTGACGGTCATCATGGCTATACGCCAAGCCAGGGGATCTTGCCCTTGCGCGAAGCCGTCGCCGCCGATTTGAACAAACGCCATAATGTCGAGGTTAACCCGGACGCCGTGGTCATCATGCCTGGCGGCAAGCCGACAATGTTTTTCTCGATCCTCATGTTCGGAGAACCAGGCAGCGAAATTCTTTATCCAGACCCAGGATTTCCGATCTATCGATCGATGATCGAATATACCGGCGCGGTGCCGGTTCCAATCGCGCTCAAAGAGGAGAACGGCTTTTCCTTCAAGGCCGGCGAAGTGCTCTCGCAGATCACGCCACGAACGCGGCTGATAATTCTCAACAGCCCCGGCAACCCGACAGGCGGCGCGGTGCCCGAGGAAGAGATCAAGCACCTTGTCGAAGGGCTGATGGCGCATCCGCACGTCGCTATTCTATCGGACGAGATCTATAGCCGTATGCTCTATGACGGGCGGCGGCATGTCAGTCTTTTGCGTTACCCCGAGCTTCGCGACCGCCTCATCATGCTCGACGGCTGGTCGAAAACTTATGCCATGACCGGATGGCGCTTGGGATATGGCGTTTGGCCGGAAGCGCTGGTCGAAAAAGTGGTCCGCCTCGCGGTCAACTGCCATTCTTGCGTGAACGCGCCAACGCAATTTGCCGGTATCGCGGCGCTCGAAGGGCCGCAAGACGACGCCCTGAAAATGGTGCAAGCGTTCGATGAGCGGCGCCGGGTCATCGTGCCCTTGCTCAATCAGCTTCCAGGCTTTCGCTGCGTGGAGCCGGGGGGCGCATTCTACGCGTTTCCCAATATCTCAGCCACGAACATGCAGGCCAAGGAACTGCAGAATAGAATTCTCGAGGACGCCGGCGTGGCCACTGTCGCCGGCACCTGTTTCGGCATTCACGGCGAAGGCTATATCCGATTTTCGTACGCCAATTCGATCGACAATATCAAAACCGCGATAGAGCGAATTGGCGCCTTGCTGACCAATTTGAAAGCCGTCAGCGCGTGAATCGTGGCGCAGTCACGACCATCTTGGAATGATGACCCAGGACCGCGAAACGAAAATTCAACATTTTGCGGACCGGCCGCCGCTCGCCTATGCGGACTATGGCGACCCCGAGGGCACGCCGGTTCTCGCCTTCCATGGAACCCCTGGCTCGCGATTTAAATTTCGCAGCGCCGATGCTCCGGCGCGCGAAATGGGACTTCGGATTCTTGCTCTGGATCGGCGCGGCTATGGACGATCGCCATTGCATAACGCTCGGCCGGGCCTCGCAGACTGGGCAGACGATGTGAGAGCCTTTGCCGACGCGATCGGCGTTGCGCGGTTCAGTGTGACCGGTATCTCGGGGGGTGGTCCGCACGCGGCGGCCTGCGCAGCGCTGCTTGGCAACCGGGTTCGGGCTTTGGCATTGGTCAGCCCTGTCGGCCCGTTCGACAATCCGGCCGTGCGGGACGCCATTGGCCCCTTCCACCGCATGTGCTTTCTGCACCTGCCCGGCGCCGCCGGCCTATCATGGCCGCTCTGGCAAGCGATGCGCCTCGGCCTTCATCTCCTGCCTGACGCAACGTTGCGCTTGGCCTTTTTGCGCGGCCCCACGGCAGACCAAACCATTTTGGCCACCGGGGAGATTCAAGCGCAGCTCGCGCAAACATTTCGAGAGGGGCTAAGGCAAGGCGTTGCCGGACCAATCGGTGATATACGGCAGTTCGGCGGGCCTTGGGATTTTTCGCTGGCAGCGATTGCCGCGCGAAGCCAGGTTTGGCTCGGCAGCAAGGATGGCAACGTCCCGGTCGCGGCGGCTCGGGATCTTGCCGAACGCATCCCTGGCTGCACGCTGCGCCTTATCCCAGACGCCGGGCATTTGTGGATTTGCGAAAATTTCATCGAAGTGCTGCGGTGGATTTCCGCGCACACCGCACCCAAGGCGCAGCCGTCAGCATTCTCCTCCTGATGATGCGGGCCAGCTTTCGGGTCTTTGGCCCTGGGCGTCCCGCCCGGCGCGTGTAAGGGCTTGGAAGTGCTGCCGCCAATAACGCCGCTTCGGACGGATTTAGTCTGGCCGCGCTCTTCTTGAAATGATGGCGGGCCGCGGCTTCGGCACCAAAAATACCGGGCCCCCATTCAACGATATTCATATAGATCTCAAGCATGCGCCACTTCGGCCACAGCGCCGACATGGCATAGGCCATGGGAATCTCAATCGCTTTTCGAACATAGCTGCGGCCTGGCCACAGAAAGAGATTTTTGGCGGTCTGCATGGGGATCGTACTCGCTCCCCTTATTTTTCTGCCCCTGTCCGCCTCGTTCAGGGCAATTCCGACCGCCGACCAATCGACCCCCCAATGCCTGCAATATTTCGCGTCCTCGGCCATAATCAGAGCCGCCGGCAGATGCCGTGAGATGCGCTCAATGTCAACCCAGCGGTACTGCACTTTTTTTCCGGTCATGGCCTGGCCCGCCATGAAAGTGGAGACGGGCGGGTCGACAAATCT
>BFAS01000262.1 GCA_008974985.1 bacterium MnTg02 | reverse complement strand
TCACGCATCATGTTCATATCCTTGAGATGAACGGCGACAGCTACCGCCTCGCTCAAAGTAAAAACCGATCGAGGCGCGCCAAGTCAAAATCGCCCAAGCCCACATCCCCTAAGGAATGAAACGCGAAAAGCAAGAAGGCCCCCCGATCGGGGGCCTTCTTGCTTGCATCACTGCTGCACTTTTGCTCCGGCCAATCGCTGCAGAATCTCTCCGGCGTTGACATCCGCCGCCACTTTCTGTGCCTGGGCGACGTTGCGAAGGTCCGACAGGCCGTGGAGCAGGATGTGCGCGCGGCCAGTGCCGCGCTCTCGGGCCCGGCATTTCTCTCTGGGCTAGATGAGCGTCAGCTGGGCATGATCAGGACGACGGCCTACGAGGCCCACGCGCCCAAGGAGGCGGCACAGCTGCGAGAGGCCCAGGCGGCCCTCGAAAAGGTCAACACCGCCGGTGCCCGCCTGCTCGCCGACATCGGTGGGCGACTGAAGGTCTGGCAGGAGCCGCCCAGCGCGGCACTCTCCAAGCTTAAGGGAGACGACTCATGACCACATCAGACACCAAGCACTACCTGGCGACAAGCTTCTGCGAGCGCGCCGCCCGCCACGCTCGCGTCCTGTTGTACCGGGGCGACCTCTCGGACCGCGAGCTGGAGGAGGTGCGCGGTTGCATCAGCTCCATCGAGCGGATGCGTGACCAGGTTCCAACAGACAACCCCGGCCTCCACGAGGCCGCCCTGATGCGTCTCATGGATGCCCATTCCACCTGAGTCAGCGGGTCAGGATGTCACTGTGGCAGGTGGCGTAACCCCTTGATCTTGCTTGATATTAAGCGCATAACTGAGAATGGATATACAGCCCCGCCCCTTGGGCTATTGTGGCGTCATCCTTGTCAGCGCGCGATCTTGCGCGTTTCAAACAAGGAGAAATTCAATGACAAAAAAGCAAAATGCACCAATCGTGGAGGCCTTCACCAAGGCCAAAGAAAAGAGAGACAGTGCAGGCGCTGACTTGTGTTTCGCCGAGGACGCCTTCACCAAGGCAGATGCAGAGTTTGCCGCGTACGAAATCTTGGATTGGTTCTCATGCGATAAGGGCTACGATGAATTGGCCGATGCACTGACCAGAGTCGCCCACGGCGGAGGGCTCAACGCGATTGACCTAAAGGCGCGTCTATTGGATACGCCGTTCTGAGCCAACGTGCCACGAATCCCGTCGGGCAACCGGCGGGGCCATTGCCCAGCATCGCAGAAATCACAGAGAGGGCGGCCTCGGTTGTCCTCTCTCCTAGGCCCCATCACATCGAGACTCTATCTCGGAGGGTGTGGGCGGCTCGCTCTGCCAGATCTGCGTGTCATGGCTGTCGCCGATCAGAGGCGCGGGGCCTCTCTCCAGCCAGAACCCAACCCTGCGCTTGTTGCGGATGTTGTGGCCGTCGCGACGCAGAACATGGATGGTCCACTTGATTCTATAATCAGACAAGCCAAGTTACCGCGCCAACTCCCCCACCTTCTTGGGCTGCCCAGGCGCGGAGCGCATGAACTTCAGCACGCCTTGCTTTATCGATTTCTTGTCATCGCTTGTCATGACGCCCAGCATCGCAGAAGTAGGTGAAAGAGTGGTTTACGGCTGACTTGCGGGATAGGCGGAGTCGCGGACCTACTTGAAAACACGCTTGCTGAATTCGCTTAAATCTTTCAATAGCTCATGATGTGCTGCAGCGTATGTCTGGTACACATCTTTAAAACCTTCTTGTATAGAGTTATCTTTAGCCAATCGTTTCACGGCGGCGTTATGTATCCACACAATATAATCATTCGCTATGTTTTGCAGTTCCTTTACTTTCTCTAGATGCTCAGGAAAATAGATAAGTGTAATCGCCTGTATTTTTGCGAATGGAGTTGGTGTCTCGGTGTCATCAGATCCAAACGTATGGATATTGCGATACGTCATCAACCAGTGGTCATACTCATATATCGCGCTCACCAACTCTTCGAACTTGATGGCTCGCTGTCTCTTGTCTTCGTTCTCACGCTGGATCTTGTTCAAGTACCATTGCATCGTCCCACCGCCGCCCACCGCCAGCAATCCGCCCACTACAACACTCAGCATTTCAGCCATATGGCATTCTCCCTCCCCTATTATGGTTTCCTCAGTGGTGGCGCGCCACAACGGTTCGCAATCACGGTTCGCAGATGGCTCTCTACACGGTTCGCGTCCCGTAACCCATTGATTTAATTGGCGATCCCGGCAGGATTCGAACCTGCGACCTGCGGATTAGAAGTCCGCTGCTCTATCCAACTGAGCTACGGGACCGTCGGCGCGATATTTATCATAAGAAGGGCCGAAAGCGGGCAAATTCCGAGCCGCATTAATGGGTCCAGGAGTCGATCCGGCCATAGCGGAAATTCTCCGCATAGGATTTAAGCGTTTTCTTCCGCTCATGGGGCTCAACGACACGGTAGGCAAGGCCATTCCGCTTGGCGTAGGCGATGGCTTCGTCCTTGCTTGGAAATTTCATCTGGATCTGTGACTTCATATCGTTCGAGCTCGTCCAGCCCATCAACGGATCGATTTCCCGGGGGGCCTCCGGTTCAAAGTCAAGCACCCAGGATTTCGTGCAAGCGTTGCCAGACTGCATGGCCGTCTTCGCTGGCTTATAGATGCGCGCCACCATTGTTCTTGACACTCCTCGCTTGCCGCTCTTCATCACCGCGCCACGTATCGGCCGGCCTTTCCGAAAAATGCGTCGGCCAAAAAATGCGTCGGGCCGGAAAATTGGTCGGGGCAGCAAGATTCGAACTTGCGACCCCCTGGTCCCAAACCAGGTGCGCTACCAGACTGCGCCATGCCCCGACTATTTTTGGCATCGCGAGCCGCCGATTGGCGGTCATCGTGGTGCCGATGCATCCGGAAATGCCCGGCGGTCTCCCTTGCCTTTACACAACTCCAGCACGACCCGCAAGCTTGGCTGGCGGCCTTCGGCTATTCTGCGGCGGCGTTCTTGAAGAAAGAGTGAATAATCTTGTCGCCCGGTTCCAAGCCGAACCGCGCCGCGCTCCCGCCTTTTAGCTCCAAAACAGCGGCGGCCTTTCCCTTGGAGACGATAATCTCTTCCGACAGCGGCTCTGTGTTCCGTTCAATCCGGTGCACGCGCCCGTCGCCCGTAATGAAAATCATGTCGAGGGAGATATAGGTATTGCGCATCCACATGCGGATCTCTTGCGAACGCGTATAGGGAAATAGCATCCCTTGATCGCCGCCGATTGAGCGGCGAAACATCAGCCCGCGCGCCTTTTCTGCATCCGTCCGGGCGATCTCGGCCATAATTTCGTGGCGGCCTTGGCTGGTCTCAAGAATGATTTTCTCGCGGTCCGAACCCGCCGCCACGGCCGGAGCGGGCATTGCGGTTTCCAGCATCACGCACGCGCAAAGAAGAAGGGCCGCGCAAACGGCCCTTCCCCATGTCAAAGAAATTCTCTGCTTAGGCAGGTTAATGGGACGACGGCAAGGTTGTCGGCACCCCATCCGGTTTGAGTTCGGCCGCCATAAGGCCTTTTGAGCCATGACCATAGCGGACGAGAACGGTCTGTCCGGGCCTAAGCTCGGTGAAACCGAAACGGCGCAATGTTTCCATGTGGACAAATATGTCATCCGTCCCTTCGCCGCGCGTTAAGAACCCAAATCCGCGCACCCGATTAAACCATTTCACACTGGCCTGCTCGAAGTCGCTTTCCGGCACGACCTGCACATGGGTGCGCTGCGGAAGCTGAGACGGGTGAACCGCCGTACTTTCATCCATCGTTATCATGCGAAAGGCTTGAAGCCCTTTGGGGCGTCTCAAAACTTCGCATACAACGCGCGCACCTTCATATGCTGTTTGAAATCCGTCGCGACGCAAACAAGTGACATGGAGAAGAATGTCCGGCAAACCATTGTCGGGAACAATAAACCCATACCCCTTCGATGCATCAAACCATTTTATGGCACCCGCCACTTCGAAAACGTCAACCGCAGCATCCTCGTTGATTGCCCCAGTCTCATCTTCGAGAAGTGTTAGGTCATGTAACTCTGGCGATAGCTTCGCCTCCATTTCCACATTCCCCCGCTTGAACTATAAGATCACTTTCCTAGATCCACCGCGTTGGCCTCGAGGCAGACCTCAGAAACACTCGTGCCGGCAACATAACATTGACGGCTTGAGACGCTACAAAAAATTAACCAATGCATATGTTCTCCACATTTTGATAAAGGAATATCAAACATTCATTCGCCTCATTAACAAATTGTTTTATATTAATAATAATGGCTGCAAGGACATCCTTTCCGAAGCATTGTGCAATCGAATGTGATCGGCTTTTCCAACCAAAATCAGTTTACAAAACCCTATTTTTGCGTCTACCCGACCCGCTTTTGCCGAATCATTGCCGGGTTGAAACCCCTAACCTGGCGATCATGCCTTGACTGGCTTTCGCAATGACGTGAACCTACTCACTAAAGGCGGCTCTGTTGTGGACTCGCGGCATCAAATGGCAGGCGCGCCCCGGCTCGCCACACTCTATATCTATGTTTAAGCATGATCTTTTCCAAAAACCGGTTCCCACTTTTTGGGATCATGCGCTCTCTTTGCCGAAGCATGATCTTGTCCGAAAACCGGTTCCCACTTTTCGGGATCATGCGCTCTCTTTGCCGAAGCGTGATCTTGTCCGAAAACCGGTTCCCACTTTTCGGGATCATGCGCTCTCTTTGCCGAAGCATGTTCTTGTCCGAAAACCGGTTCCCACTTTTCGGGATCATGCTCTAACCGAAAACAACGGATGAGGCGAAATGAAGTATCTTCACACAATGGTGCGTATCTCCAATGTCGACGACTCCCTTGATTTCTATTGCAACAAGCTGGGTCTCACCGAAGTGCGGCGGCGCGAGGACGAGCAAGGCCGATTTACGTTGATTTTCTTGGCGGCGCCGGGCGACGAAGACGCCCTGATCGAGCTGACCTATAATTGGGATCCGGAAGAGTATGGCGAAGGCCGGAATTTCGGTCATTTGGCTTATGCAGTCGATGACATTTATGCGCTATGCGACCGGCTTATGAAAATGGGCGTGACCATCAACCGCCCACCTCGGGATGGCCGTATGGCCTTCATCCGCTCGCCCGACAATATATCTATCGAATTGCTGCAAAAGGGCGGCTCGAAACCGATCGAGGAGCCCTGGGCAAGCATGGAGAATAGTGGACGCTGGTAGGCATTGTGGCTGGCGGTGGCGTGCGGGAGATGGCAGCGCCCAGAACTACCGGTCATCTTGCGTGCCACCTGTCACTCTATCTTTGCACAGCTCGCAGCTGGTGCTCGAACTCTGCCCGCTCCATCATATTGAGGGCGCGATCGCAGCGTTCCGTTGCGTAGGACCAATAGTCGAGCTTACGGTTTCCATTGACCGTCTGGATTGCCGCCCATGGTGTCCACACCAGATCACAGACGATCTTGTAGAGGAACAGACGTCCTGCATCAGCGGCACGCGGCGGTTCCCCGAGATACATCTCAAGCAATCGCTTGTCGTCATCACCCTCGAATGCCGCCTCGATCGAGAGCATAGCCAGGTCCCAAAATGCATCTCCATTCCCGGCATATTCCCAGTCGAGGAGATATATCCGTTCTCCGGTATCTAAAAAGTTCTCGGGCACCATATCAACGTGACAGGCTGTAGGCGCGCGTTGAGACGACTCCAGCGCCTGTCGAATACTCTGAGCCTTAATGAGTGCCGGATCGAAGTTCCGAGGTGTCTCACCACCCCGCTTTTTCAGGTACGTAACGTAGCGCTCGATGGTTTTGAACGGGTCGAAGTGCCCGCTCAGAACTGCGCCTTTATTGTGAAGGGTTTTTATGGTGTCCACCACCCGTCGCAACATCGCGGGGTGTTTTAGATCATCTCCCCCGGGCGTCGTTGCGCCACTGATAAAGCGGGTCACCATTAGGCCGCTATCGGCATCGCAATAAACGACTTCCGGACCTAGGCCGCAATCGTAAGCAATTTTCGCATTGAGCGCTTCGGCTTGCCGATCAATGTATTCGCCAGTGCGATTGCCGGGGGATCGCAAAATATACTGCTCACCCTCACATTCGAACATGTAACTGTTGTTCGTCAGTCCTCCGAGGCATGTGGTGGAATTTTCTATCAATGACATTCCTTTCAATGCTGGGAACGTGAGACAGCCAGTCGCTACAAAGTGTCGTCGGTAGGAACGTCTCACATACGCCGTCAGAGACTGGACGCATTATTACTTCGCAATTTTGCAAGACGGACCGTTTTCTCCCGGCAAAGGAGCGAGCGGCCATGATTGCTGATTGCATTCGCTGTGGCTGCGGCCATCAGACAATGTCCGGCAGTGACGGCTTCGGCCAAGCGATACCGCTCAGACAATACCCTAAGCTGCGATGCTCCGGCAATTCCGCGCGAGGCAAAAACTAAATTGCCCCACCTGCCGCCGCGCGCTGTCCCGTTCTTCGACATAATCTTGCAGGCGGCCTTCGCGTTTCCACCCGCGGACTTTCTTCTCCGCAA
>BFAS01000261.1 GCA_008974985.1 bacterium MnTg02 | reverse complement strand
GCCCAAGCGGCGATCGCTCTCCCGTTCCGCGTGAGCAGGGAGAGCGAGTGGCGTGTAGCCCGGAACGGAGGCAGTTTATTAACTGGTGGTAAGTGGAGGGAGAGCGATTGAAGTCGGGCTTGCCCGGCAACACGGGGGGAAGCCGTTGAGCCATATTATGGCGAAGGAGCTCGTTTTGCCCCTACAACTCGTGAGATGTAGGGGTGTGGCGTGAGGCTAGCCACGCAAATCGGGACGATTTGACGTTGGCAAATCGTCTATGAGACATTTTCTCGTGCAACCCGTGGTGAGTTTGCGAACCAGACGGCGAGCTTGTCAGCCGTAAAGGACACGTGAAAGGGATGATTTCGGGCTCTAAAGGACATGATTGTGTGACCCCAGTGTGACCCCATGTTCATTTTGTGAGTATGCGATTTTTGCTAAGTCTTTGATTTTGTTGGTACCGCCTCCCGGTCTCGAACCGGGGACCTCCAGATCCACAATCTGGCGCTCTAACCTGCTGAGCTAAGGCGGCACTAAAGCGCTGCCGGATACATCTCCGTGCCTCGGATTGAAATGCAAACTACGCAGAACCGAACCGCGTTGCAAGCGCACCAAGCAACACCGTACATGGAATATCTAAATATTCCATGTGGCTACCTCATGATCGGTACAGAGCTGATCGCCGGTGACGTGTAGCCATATTGGCCAATCTGCTCGTCCCTCTTACAGCCGTCGCCCGGTGCCTGATACTTCTCGTCAATTGCTGGAGCGACCCGTATCGAAAGCTCGGCTCACATGGCTTTTTAGCGGCTTAACGGTCTCAACGGCGATCCGTTTTGAAAGCTGGCGGATCTCCTCGGCTTGGCCGGCCAGGCTTTCGAACTGCTGTTGGACGAAGGCGTTATGTACGTCAACGGCTTCCGTAATGTCCTTGGCGCGTACCAACTCTTTCGCCAAATCGAAACTTGAATTGAGATTGGCCTGAGCCATTTGGATCATTTTGACATTGAGCGCGTGGCTGCCTTTGCTTGCCTCCTCCATCGCAGTCCCAAAAGCTTCGGTCGCCTGTTCGGCAATTTCCTTGACGGTCAAGTAAGCTGAGTGGGAATGGGCGAGGCTGGTCACTGCAAGATTTTGCACAGCCTCCTGGATCACCGGTACAGTTGCCTCCATATTTTCAGCAGCCTTATTTACAGCCGGCGCATAGGCCGGCTTAACCGGTGATATTTTTCGGGTTGGCGCTGCTTTGCGCGTTTGGGAAATTTTCGCCACGGATTTTAGGGACACCACGGATTTTTTTGGGGGCCGTTTCTTTAGGGACGGGCGAGCCGGATTTTTGCGCGCACTGTCATCCATATCATAGCTTTCATTGCCATATGCAGCGGTCGCTCTCAGAGGCTGCGCTAACACGCGGCCGCATCGCTGAGACTCGCGCCCCACTGGGTTCACCCTGCATACGAAACTTTACGGACAGCAAAGTCTTCGTCTCGCGACGCGCAAGCGCACCACGCACAACACACGCGGAAACCCACGCGCGAAGCCTCATCCGTTATTATTTGGGCTGGGCTTTTTTCGCGGCGCTGGCCATGAGATTGGATATTTCCTTGGTCTGCTCGGTATAGGATTCCATCTGCTTGCGGGCGAACTTGCTTTGAATTTCAAGCGCCTCTTGCAAGTCCTTCGCACTCACCAGCTGACCGGCCAGTTTAAAACTAGCGTCCATATTATCCATGGCAAATCCCAAGGCCTTTTCGTTCAGCTCCTTGGCGCCGGAAGTCATCACTTCGGATGATTTGGCGACAACGTCCTGGGCCTTTTTTGTCGCATCCATGAGCTGGCTATAAGCGTCTTTGGCTTGATCCACGCTCTTTTCCGCGAAGTCGCGCACATTCTCTGGAATCTCAAATTCAGGGGGTTGGCTCATCGGTGTTTCCCTCACTATAGACAGGAGCCTCGCAGTCCGAACGCCGGGACGGTCATCTACGATCGTCTGCAACGGACGCGACTCATTACGAAGCTCATCAAATCTGTTTCCTTGATCGTGTACAGTTGATAACATGGCCGTTGCTGCAGCGCAATATTTTATGTTGCAACGCACAATATTATTTTAACCGCCTCCGTCCGCCGCCTCGTTGGCCACGCGAGCTGGCTGTTGCGGAATGTTACTTCCTGGTGCGGCATCGTACGGCATTCGGAATGCTAGGCCGAGTGTTTATCATAGCATAAAGTCGCGCGCAGCCCTCTGCCTCCGCGGCAATTCTATTTGGCCACAAGCACCGATCAATCCGTACTTATGTAGCCCGTAGACCATGGTGCCATTAAACGACATAGCCGTTCAGGAAAAACTCGAATCGTTGCTGGCGATCAGTGAGCCCGTTTGGCTGTGGGACGGCGATCAAGGCCGGATATTATGGGCGAACCGGGCAGGAGCTGCTTTCTGGGGTGAAATCGATCTCGTACGTTTGACGGAGCGACAGTTCGACCGCGCGATGCCCGGCATTGCGCGCATTCGCGAACTCGTCCACGGAGACATCCTGGACAAACAGATAAACGAAAACCTCGTGTTTTGGACGAATGGTACGACCCGCGAAATCACATGCGGCGTCGAGGCCTTGACGCTCGACGAGGGTCAGCGCGCAGTCCTGGTCATCGGATATCTGGAGGCGGAGCCAAGCGGAAACGCCGCCGCTAATGGCGGTCCGGATGCCATCCCGCCTCGTGAAGACGCATATTCTGAGAAAGATTTGTCTTCTGAGAAAGACTCGTCTGGCACCGTTCCTGCCAAAGGTTCATCTCAAGTCCGCCAGCGGCGCGCCCACTATTCTCCGCAACTCGACGATCAGGACCGCACCACCTTGAAAGAGATTGCAGCGTTGGTGCGCGACCGCTCTCAGTTGCAGCCAGACGATCTCACAGAGCCGCGGCCGGCCGCCAATTTTTTCCCCCAATCGCCAACGAACTCCGGCAACGGCCATTATCTTGACCAGGGATCGCAAAGCCTATTTGAAACGCTTCCGATCGGCATCGCTATTTGCCGCGATCATGACATGATCTATGCAAACACGATTCTCGCCTACGCGTTCGGCTATGAGTCTCCGCGTACCCTGCTGGACGCTGGCGGCCTGTCGGCTTTGTTTCCGGCAGGGGGTTTGTTTGACCAAAATGGCCGCGAAGAGAACCTGGCGCCATTCCGAACGAAAACGCTGGCGGCGCGGTCCCAGAGCGGCCGCCAGCATACGGTGTGCGTGCTGCTAGGCGATACGCTGTTCGACCCTAAGCCAGTGCAAATGATACTCATCCTGCCGCTTAGCTGGAACGACGCTTGGCAGAACGCCGATAAGCCCGGGGTTTACCAGGCGGACGATGCCGCCGAGCATTTGACCGACGGTTTGCTCACATTGGACCGGGACGGTCTGTTGTTATCCGCAAGCCCCCCAGCAAGCACCCTCCTCGAAATATCGCTTAATGAATTTGTCGGGAAATCGATTACCGAACTTTTTCAAAAAACCGACGAAGCGAAAATCGCGCGTGCGCTTCATCGCCTTGAGGGACGCGCGCCAACGCTCGGTCAACCAGAGATCATCGAGACATGGACGGGGAACACAACATCACCCGTGGGGCCAATTGTTCTACGTCTCGGCAAAATTCCGAATAATGAGTTGGGCCAATATTGGGCATCGCTGCTCGATCTTCGCCAATTGCATGTCACGAAGTCCGGTTCACAGCGCGCGGCGGCCGCACCGCAACCGGACGCCGGCAAGCGCGAGGCTGATCTACTGGCAAAAATAAGCCACGAAGTCCGAACGCCCCTAAATTCCATCATCGGTTTTGCCGAAATTATGAAGGACGAGCGTTTCGGTCCAGTGGGTCACGCCAAATATAAGGGGTATCTGAATGATATTTTCGAAAGCGCCCACCATGCCCTCAGCCTGATCAATGATCTCCTGGATATCTCAAAACTCCACGCCGGCGCCTTCGAGGTCACTCTCTCCCCCATCGATGTCAACCGCACCATTGAGCAATGCATACGAACTCTGGGCCCACAAACAGAGCAGAAGCGCATTGTCATGCGCAGCTCTCTCGCTGCCGGCCTGCCGCCTCTCCTCGCGGACGAACGGTGCCTCAAGCAAATCTTGCTGAACCTCATTTCGAACGGCATTAAATTCACAGACGCCGGAGGTCACGTCATTGTCAGAACATCCGGGAACAGGGATGATGGCTTGAAGATCCGCGTTCGCGATACCGGGATCGGGATGTCCGACGACGAAATCAAACAGGCGATGCAACCCTTTCTTCAACTCGACATCGCACCCAGACAGCAAATCGGGTCAGGCCTCGGCCTTCCCCTCGCCAAGGCTCTCGCAGAATCAAACGGAGCGTCATTCTCGATTGAGAGCACGCCAGGGGGCGGTACTCAGGTGGATCTGGATTTTCCGGCGAGCCGCCTCATGGTGGACGACGCAGATTCAAACGAGACTTAGAGTCCTTTTAGCGGAACGTTCGGGATGCAGGGAAAAAGTTAACGCAGCGTTCGAAAAAGGATGTGCCGGACAAGTCACAAAATCGATTGGAAAGTCAGACGCTTAGCCCTCAGCTGCGGACGGTGTTCGTGCAGAGCCCATGCGGTGCCAAAGTGTGCCAAGAGCGGACGTTGGCGAGGCTTTCAATTTGACGATCAATTGTTGTTGACATAATTTTCTATTTTTTATTTGAAGTAATAGACAAATTTGGTGGTGAAAGAGAATGATTTCTAGGCTCGTTAGGAAATTCTTCCGCATAAACAACCCTCTAATTCACGCGACTTTATTGGTTGCTCTTCTTGCAATATTTCCGGTTTCAGCTTCGGCAAAATCATTGTGCGACAGGGGGGACCAATTTTCCGCCATACGTGGTGGCGGTCTGTGTCTTGCAACAAAGACATTCAACGCTGTCCCTAATAGAAAATTTCAACCAACATTGGTTGTTATGCTGCACGGTGATATTTCAAAGGGTGGGCCTGCAAATTATCATACGCCCCTGATGCTGGAGATCGCACAGAACGACAAGATCGTTTCTGTGGCTATAATCCGTCCAGGTTATTCTGATAAAAATGGCCGGAAGAGTGTAGGGTCGAATTACGGACGCAGCGACAACTATACCAAACGCAACAATGCGGCGATTGGCGAAGCTATCTCAAAACTTAAAAAGCTGCACAATGCAAAGCGCGTCGTCCTTATTGGTCATTCCGGTGGCGCCGCTATGACGGGTGTCATAATCGGGATGTTCCCTGGATTGGTCGACAAAGCGATTTTGGTTTCTTGCCCCTGCAATATTGCCCGATGGCGAAAGATGAAACGACGCAGGCCTTGGCGACGCAGCCTTTCGCCGTCCTCCTTCGTAGGGAAAATTTCACTGAGTACAGAGGTCGTGGTAATTGTCGGTAAGAAGGACAGAAATACGCCCCCAAGGCTGTCGATTGACTACGTTGCCAGTTTGAAGAAAAGGAAAATCAAAGCGAAACTGTTGATCTTGGAATTCGGTGAGCACCGATTTAAAAGAGCTCTTTCACGAGCGGTTGTTTGGGAAGCTGACTAATAGCGCCCTGAAACATCGCCAAATAACTTTCCTCGCCGACTTCGCGAAGTTTGCCTCTGTCCGCCATGAGTCACAGCCCGAAAGTCTCCATTCGAGCCTATCCGGTCCACCCTCACCCCAGCACCAGATGAACGACGAACGGATCGCTCAGCACCCAATATCTCCCGGTCTATAGAGCGCCCCCTCGATAATTTTTGACACGTATCCCGAACATTCCCCTCATAGAAACTTCAAAACGCCTTCAGAACATTCGACAAGAATGCGCTATGGCTCCAAGCCCCCTCCCTTCGCGACACCCCCATGCGTACGATTACGAGGTCGCGCGCGGGCAGAACCGCAACCATTTGCCCGTCATGTCCGAGCATATAATAGGTGCTCTTCGGGATCGGCGGATTAAGCTCTTGTCTTGGCTTCTCGGATTTGGGGAAATCGATCCAAATATGTGCGCCGTAACTACTCTCCTTCCGAAGTGTCGGTTTGAGCGAATAGGCCAGCCAGCCTTTGGGCAGAATCCGGCTGCCGTTCCACACCCCGTCATTGAGGAAAAGAAGACCCAGACGCGCCCAATCGCGTGGCGAGGCAAACATAAAGGACGACGCAACAAAATTTCCCGAGGCATCCGGTTCGTTCACTGCGCTGCGGACGCCAATCCGGTCAAACAAGGCGCGACGGGGGAAAGACAAATAGTCCACCAGCGTTCCGCCTTTGGCTTCGCGAAGAATCCGGGCGACAATATTACTGGTACCGCTTGAATAATCGCGCACGGTGCCTGGTGCGGAAATGAGAGGTTGGTTGGCTGCGAAGCGTGCCTTGTCGCCCTCAAGGAACAACATTTGCAGGACATCGCTCAGCATAGCGTCATAGTCTTCGCCAAAGGCCAGACCGCTCGACATACGCAATAAATTGTCGAGCGAAATTTTACCTCTCCGGTCACCTTTGCCGCGCCATTCCGCCAGCAGGCCCTGGTTTTCGATGCTCAATTTTCCATCACCCACAAGAATGCCGGTCAACGCATTGAATATGCTTTTCGTCATTGACCATCCGATGAGTGCGGTTTGCGGACCTATCCCTGGCGCATAGCGCTCGGCAACGATCCGGCCTTTATGAACAATGACAATAGCCCGTGTCCGGCGCAGACGCTCCGGATCCGGCTCGGAAAACGCGTCATCCAAAGCCGTCTTTAAGACGCTGGCGTCGATTTCAGGCGAGCCTCCGAGCGCCACATGCGTTCCATCCGGCCAGAGTGCGTTTGAATCAGAGACCACATTGCCAAGATCCAATGCACGGGCCTGCGCCCTGAGGCTGCTTTCTGTCTGCCCAATTGCAAGGGTGCAGCCCAGGCCTTGCCGATAAACCGCTTTCTGAGTGGTGATACCCAAAACCGATGCCGTCACAGCGGGTGGTTCGCGCACAATCCGTGCGCTCACGCCATTCAGCAATGGCGTCATATCGGCGAGGAGATCTTCCTCAATGACGGATTTCGCATCGCGCCCCGAGACGAAAACGCCGGAGCATAGCGTCTTGGCATAGAAAGCAGACGCCACGCGCGCAATTTCGTACAGCCTCGGCCCATAGATAGCGGAACCAGCAAATGCCAAAAGCCCGCTGCCCAAAAACAGCCACCGCCAAATCGGTTTTTTCGATCCCCTGGCCATAGGACGATTTCTCCTTGTCGGCGTTGATGATTGGAATTGATGCAAGAAAATTTGGAAAGCAGCGGCGGACCTGTTCGCCAAAGTTACAACCCGCAATGATTTTAACTCGCCAGCTCGCTCCGATTTCGAAAATAGTCCAGAGCGCCCGGATTGGCTAATGCCTCCCGGTTATTGATTTCCCGGCCATGGACCGCGTCCCGCACGGCGAGCTCGGTTATCTTTCCCGACTTTGTCCGGGGAATGTCGGGAACGTCCAATATCTTTGCCGGAACGTGGCGGGGCGAGGCGCCTTCGCGAATGCGTTGTTTGATTTTGTCCCTCAGATCATCATCCAGAACATGGCTCCCCTGGAGCGTAACGAAGAGGACGACACGCACGTCATTATCCCAATTTTGACCAATGACAATCGCCTCCTGCACTTCGTCGAGTTGCTCAACTTGGCGATAGATCTCCGCTGTTCCGATCCGCACGCCTCCTGGATTGAGCGTCGCGTCGGAGCGGCCGTGAATGATAATGCCGCCATGCTCCGTCCATTCTGCGAAATCACCATGATGCCAAATATTGTCAAACCGGTTGAAATAGGCGTCGTGATATTTTTGGCCATCCGGATCGTTCCAAAAACCGATTGGCATTGAGGGAAAGGGGGTCTTGCACACAAGCTCGCCTTTGCCGGATTTTAGCGGTTCACCAGACTCATCGAATATGTCCACGGCCATGCCCAATCCCGGCCCCTGGATTTCTCCTTTCCAAACGGGTTGCAGAGGATTGCCGAGAACGAAGCAGGAGACAATATCCGTTCCCCCGGAGATCGAAACGAGTTGCACATCGGATTTGATATGTTCATAGACAAAATCAAAACTCTCCGGGGCGAGCGGTGAACCGGTCGACGTTATCAATCTCACGGATGACAAATCGTGGGTTTCGCGAGGCCGCAACCCAGCTTTCTTGACAGCATCTATAAATTTGGCGGAGGTGCCGAATATGGTCATTCTTTCGTCTTGGGCATAGTCGAATAACGCATCGCCCGAAGGCGCGAACGGCGAGCCATCATAAAGCAAGAGCGTTGCCTCGCTCGCCAGCCCACTGACCAGCCAATTCCACATCATCCAACCGCAAGTCGTGAAATAAAAGAGTTTGTCGCCCGACTTTAGGTCACAATGAAGCTGATGCTCCTTAAGGTGTTGCAGCAGCGTGCCGCCGGCCGAGTGAACAATACATTTCGGCACGCCGGTCGTTCCCGAGGAATACAAAATATATAGAGGATGGGAAAAAGGCAGCCGTTCGAATTGCGGAGGCTTTGGCGCGTATTCACCCAGCGCTTCGCCGAGCGGTGCCGCTTTTTCGACGGCCGCCGCAACGTCGCTCGCCTCGCCCAGATAAGGCACAATGATTACAGCTTGCAGCGAAGGCAATGCCTGAACAATTTCGGAAAGCTTGTCAGCGATGCGAACGGTTTTGCCATTATAATAATAACCGTCACAAGCCACGAGAATCTTCGGTTCAATTTGACCAAACCGGTCAAGCACACTTTTGACGCCGAAGTCCGGAGAACAGGACGACCAGATGGCGCCCAGTGACGCCGCACCCAGCATCGCCGTCACGGCTTCTGGCATGTTGGGCATCATTGCGGCGACGCGATCGCCCGAGGTCACACCTCGTGCGGAGAAAAACTGTTGAAATTGTGAAACCTCTGCGCCGAGCTCCCGCCAACTCAGCGTGCGGCGAACCTTGTCTTCGCCACGAAAAATAATCGCTGTTTCGTCCCCATCTTTCGCAATCAGATTTTCAGCAAAATTTAGACGCGCTTTGGGGAAAAACGAAGCGCCCGGCATTTTGTCCGCATCAGCGAAATAGGGTGGTTCGCCAATTTCGCCTTTAACCCCGCAAAACCTCCAAACGGCAATCCAAAAATCCTCGGAAGAGCGAAGTGAAAAAGCATGGAGCGAGTCGAAATCAGCAACAGACCGGTCATTATGTTTCCTTAGATAGTCCATAAACCGGGCAATATTGGATCTTTCGATTCGATCCGGGCTCGGCTTCCACAATGGACCGGCCATGAGAGATTCCCCTATCTAGAACAAATTACGGGCGTTTTCCGTTAACTCTATTGCCAACTCTCTCGCTCGCAATATCCCGGCAAACAGTCTAAAACGGTTCAAGGAGATATGTTATTCGTCTAACAGATCTCAGAAAGAAAATTTAAACTCCTGCAGGCCGCGCGACGCGTTGGGACATGCGCCTTGCAATAGGATGTCGTTGGTTTACGTGGTATCGAACGGACAATGTCAGCGGCTATGAAACTTAAAGGGCTCATTCTTACAAGCCTCTTTCTCACGAGCCTCTTCGTTGCAGCGCTTTTGGCTGCAACCCTGATAGCACCTGTGGTGCTCGATCAGGCGACGGTGCGCGCGGAAACAACCTCTAGATTATCGGCATTGTCGGGTGGCAAAGTCGAGTTGAGTGGCCCGATCCGGATAAGCTATTTCCCGGACGTCACCTTCGAGGCCGGAAAGGTCAGCATTCAGGGTCTCAAACGGCAAGATGGTGTTTCCGGCGTGACGGCCGATAAGCTATCAGCGCGGCTAAGTTGGTGGCAATTGTTACAGGGGAAATTTGAGATCGATGAGTTGACCCTCGAAGGAGCGCGGTTAACCGTCCGCTCACCATCCGCAAAATCAGCCTCCCATGAACCAAGCGCAAGCAATAAGACCGAATGGCTCGACATATTAAAACGCGCACCCGTAGCAAGGTTGATCGTCGAGCGGGGCACCATCATATTTGCGCGCGAAGCTAATGAGCCCGAACCGGCCAATGATGCGATTACGGATATCAACGCATCCTTTAGCGTAAAACGCGGAGAGGGAACTGTCTCTGGTAGGGGAAGTTTTTTGTGGCGGCAAAAAAAACTTGCCTTCGACGTGGCAACAGGCAAACCGCTACGCGTCGCGACGACAGCTAAGCTGCCGATAGAGTTGAAACTCGTCGGGGGCTTGATCAAAGCCTCACTTAATGGCGATCTAACTATTGCCGACGGTCTGCAAGTCAGCGGTCAGCAAGATGTTAGAATTTCCGATTTAAGAAGATTTTCCGCATGGCTGGGATATCCAATTCCGCCAGGACGCGGCCTTGGCACGTTCACGGTGGCGGGAGCCTTCTCATGGAAAGGACTTGTGCTGGCGTATAATAACGCTGCGGTAACTTTAGACGGCAACGAAGCCGTTGGATCGTTGAGCCTCAATCTCGCAAATTCACGTCCGATCATTGAGGGCACATTGGACCTAGAAGAACTTTCTCTAAGCAGTTATTTTTCCAATGCGCCACGTCCTGCCAAGGACGATCACACCTTCCGGAAATTTTTCGACCTAACTTTGCTGCAATATTTCGACGCCGACTTGCGCCTTTCATCGGGGAAGATTTGGCTTGGCAAGCCGATCGCGGGCCGCACGGCGATTACTCTTTCTGTTTCATCGCGCCAGCTGGTTGCGGAAATCGCAGAGCTTGAAATATTTGGCGGAACGGCAACGGGTCATCTAGAGATTGATGCCACAACATCCTTTCCAAGGCTGGTGCTGAAAGGCAATCTGGCCAAGATTTCTGCGACAGACTTAATAAGTTCCTTCTCGGCGGTTGAATTGCTGAAAGCCAATGCGGACATCTCTTTCGATATAAGCGCGCAAGGCCGTTCCCTAGACCATATTGTCCGATCAATCACCGGCAAGGCCTCTCTTAAAGTAAACGGAGATGGAATCGCAATGGTGAATTTGAAGCGCGTATTTTCCGCCGCAAAATCCGAAATCCTAATCGGTTGGAATAAGGAGATGCTGGGCGAAACGGGCTTCGATAGTCTAGAGGTATCCTTCGCCGCAAAAAACGGAACGATTCAATCCGAAGACTTCATTATGAAAACCGGAAGCCAAACATACTGGGGCGGCGGAGACATCGTTCTTCCTACAAACACTATCGACTGGCGATTGTGCGTCAACGCCGCTTCGAATTCGGACAAGAAAAGTAGCGACAGCAACGCAAATGATCAGGTTCTTACGCTTAGCATTCGTGGCCCCTGGTCACTTCCGACCATACAGTTGGGCGGTCAAATGCCCACAACGCTTAAAAAATCCATCGGACCTCCTGGCTCGAAAAAAGACGAGGACGGATTGCAAATTATGAAAGCCTCACCGGGTTGAAGACGCGCCCGCCAGTTTCTTTGACGCTTCCTCATCATTCCGTTTCATATTGTTCGTCAAATTCTGTCCTTATCAGTTGGTCATATTCGACGGCGAGGCATTGCTGGCAGAGAACGCTTGATCTTTGTGCCTATTGAGCCAAAGACATCTCGCAGAGAAGATAAAGACGCCTGACGCACTCGACATGTGAGCCGGTACCAATTGCGCGAGTCTGATTGGCAAAGGAGAATAGACGATGACCAAGTTAGCACGGGCCGAGATCCTATTTTGCCTGCTAATAGCGCTTAGCGTGGGCTCGCTTGGAGCGATCGCCGAGCCACAAGATAAGCCGATAGACCAAGCCGCAGGTCCAGAGGCCGCAAAAGATAAAGACTCGAGCGATCCGGACAAAGAAAATATGGGCGCGAACGCAGGCGCCACCGCCGAAGAACCCGAGAAAGATGAAGAACGCACCGGCGCCAATGCCGCCATCAATACGGAAACAGAAGATCCCAAACCGGCTGCAGCATCGTCTGCCAAACCGGCAAACGAACTTTCAATCGCGACCTGGGGCGGCGCCTATGCAGAATCGCAAAAAATAGCTTATTTCGATCCATTTACGAAAGAAACCGGCGTCAAGATCATGCAGGCTACGCATGGTGGCGGATTGGATATGTTGCGCGCGCGGCTTAAATCTGAGGAAACGCCGTGGGACGTGATCGACCTTTCACTACAAACAGTGGATCAAGCCTGTGAGCTTGGCCTTCTTGAGCAAATTGACCATGATGGGCTCAAAGACGCGCCCGATGGCACTTCCGCGAAGATTGATTTCTTGCCAGATGGCTTGCGAAAATGTGGCGTCGCGAGCGTCGCTTGGGCTGTAGCGATTGTGTACGACAAGCGGAAATTCACTAAGTCAAAGCCCAAATCGGCTCGTGATTTGTTCAATCTAAAACGATTCCCGGGCAACCGATCCATGCGGCGTGGACCAAAACTCAATCTTGAACTTGCGCTGCTCGCCGACGGCGTTCCACCCAGCGAAGTTTACAATGAGCTTGAAACCGAAGACGGCGTCGACCGCGCCCTCAAGACACTTGAGAAACTCAGAGATAATATTGTCTGGTGGGATCGCGGCGATGAACCGCTTCAGAACATTATTGAAGGCAAAGCCACAATGGCAACAGCCTATAATGGCCGCATTTTTTCAACGATTGCTGGCAAACAGCAACCGTTGGGCATTATTTGGGACGGGCAAATTTACGATATAGATCTCTGGGCTATTCCAAAAAACGCGAGAAACAAAGAGCGGGCTCTCGAGTTTGTCAGTTTCGCGACGCAAACGGATCGTCTTGCGCATCAAACCAAATGGTTTCCCTATGGGCCAATGCGCAAATCGGCTGTCCAACAGATCGGCGAACATGCCGAAGCGGGCCTGAAAATGGCTCCTTACATCCCAACGGTTCCTGAAAACTTCGAGAATGCACTTCGCGTTAATGAAGCGTGGTGGGCGAAACACCGAGAAAGAATAAAGGCAAAGTTCGATATTTGGCTTGCTGGCCCGCAATTAGAAGAATCAGATGCGAGCGCCGCCGGAGCTGAAAGAGATTCAGCGGAAAAAGCTAGCGAAGACACCAAGCGTTAGGCAAAGAGCGATAGTGCGACTCCAGACCAGTCGAATAGAAGCCGGCAAAATTAGGCAAGAAACCGCTCCTGATTAAAACGCGGAATAAGCGCGAATGGCTATTGATGGGACCACACGTCCCTGAAAATAGTCATGCAAAAACCGGTTTCAGAGGTGACGCCGGCGAGAATAAAAAGTTATTCACAATGCAACGGGTGTTATTCACAGTTGAGCAACCTTGCCTGTTACAATTTCGTCACAATTTTATGTGCCAGAGTCGTCCGGCAGAAAAGGTCACGAGGCAAAAAGATGGGGTTCAGCCGATCGCCCTGATGGCTCGTATGATTGGATCAAAAACCTAAATACGCATCCGCAACGCGTTGAGATAACATTCATTCTTTGTCGTGCAAGAAAAGTTTGCGACGCGAAATTCTGACCATGAAGATGCGCCGCGCCAAGTGCAGGCGACGTAAAATTATCCCCTCCTCAATTTCTCCCAACAACCAAGTCCATCAAAAAACGTAATCGGGCGAAAATATCCGAATTGATTCCGCCAAATAGTTGAGCCATTCTCCTGTTCATCGTAGCAGGGCCAATCGCCAAGCGGGGCTCGCAGAAATGGCCAAATTTATCCGGTCAATTTGCAGAGAGGTGATGCGGTCCTGCTACTTCAATCGGACCAAAGAGGGCAATATTCTAAAACTTGGCTATGCGGGGTGCACGCCGAGATTTTGGGGGGCATTTTCCTCTCGGTAAGAGATTGCCAAGGTTCACTAAACTGAATTCGGAGAGGCCGCCGATATCTTTTATCATCGGCGGTCTCTTCGGTTTTCCCGCCTATCTTTATCTCTAGGCGTTAGCCGTCTCCTGATCAAACCTTCTGATCCACAGAGCGATGCGCAGAGCGATGCACAAGCTGTCGGGCGCCACGCGCCGAATGTCGGAACGGCACCAACTTCATATGCGACCGAGAATTGCAAAGCCTTGGCGATAAAGTCTTAAAACAGGTTGTTGTTGTTGCTCTTCTCTGCCGAGATCGCATCGTTAAAAATACCCGGATGAGTTCGCGCCGTTGGATCGACGAAGAGATTTCGCCTGTCTTGCCTCTCGGTCTATCGGGTTCTGTGTCAAACCAGTGTGTTCCTATTCGGATACCAACCGGCGCAAAACATGAGCGAAGCCAATAGAATCAAGCGTTGCTGCAAAAACTTATTCAAAAAAAATCTGGAGACCGTTGTCTTTTTCCAAATCGAAGCACGCAAACTTAGGCCGCGGAAACAAACAAAACTGGCTGATCTATGCGTATTTCACATGCCTAACGCTAATATTGTGCGGATTCTGCCGTAATCCGATCGATTTCGACGTGTTATTGCGAGTTACTCCGTTCACGGAAAATCCGCATACGATGCTGCTTTTGAATGAAAAATCGAATATCGACGAACGGGGAATTGACCTTTTTCGTGATTCCGTCTTGCATGTAGCCTAACAGCCTTGTGCCTCTCACTTGGAAGGAGGCTCCGAACCCTGCGGATAGCTTCCTAGAGCAGGTTGTTGTGTTTTCAATCAGGGGGGAGACGTGACCCATGGAAGCTAAAATTATTTGGCTTTTCGTGTTCGTCGGTCTGTATTGGGCGTACTGCATCTTTTGGGGTATCAAAGGTGCGCTATCGGCCAAGACAGCGAGCGACTATTTTATCGCGGGGCGCGGCATTTCACTTTGGGTATTTGTGCTGGCTGCAACGGCCACATCATTCTCAGGGTGGACATTTATGGGCCATCCCGGCCTTCTTTATCGGGACGGTTTTCAATATGCCTACGCCTCATTCTATGCCATCACAATTCCCTTTACGGGTGTGATGTTCCTCAAACGCCAATGGATGCTTGGCAAGCGTTTCGGCTTCGTGACGCCGGGTGAAATGCTCGCTGAATATTTCAAAGGAGATATGATCCGGCTGCTCGTCGTCGTCGTGGCGCTGTGCTTCTCGATTCCATATCTTGGCCTGCAACTCAGGGCCTCGGGATTCCTGTTCAACGTCCTGACCGATGGACTGCTGGCGGTTAATGTCGGCATGTGGCTCTTGTCGGCCATTGTGTTCATCTATGTTGCCTCGGGCGGTCTGCGCGCTGTTGCGTATGTGGATACGCTGCAATGTCTTCTGCTCGCGGGCGGTATAATCGCGATCGGCGTTATTACCCTTAACGCTGTTGGTGGCTTCGAACGGTTGAACGAAGGCATCGCCGCGTTGGCGCTTATCGACAAGAAGGTAACGCCTGACGGATATAGTCATTATCTGGCGATACCAGGGGTGATTCAGTTCGTCGCAAACGGGCCCTCGGCGGTCGGTGGTGCTTGGACGGGCATGATGGTCCTGACCTACATGTTCGCGCTTATGGGCATCCATTCGGCTCCGGCGTTCACGATGTGGGCATTCTCGAACAGAAGTCCTGCACCGTTTGCGCCACAGCAAGTCTGGGCTTCATCATTCGGTATTGGTCTCATCCTGTTCGTCTTTACGGCGTTCCAAGGTATGGGCGGTCACATGCTCGGTGCTGATTCGGCGATGCTCGCCGCTCATCCTGAGCTCGTGAACAACGTTCTTGGTCCAACGCTTGAAGGCCAAGGCGTGAATGACCTTATGAAGGCTGCCGGCAAGCAAGGCATGTTGGTTCCAGTGCTCATCAACTTGATGAGTGATTCAACACCATGGTTGGTGGGCTTGTTGTCCGTGTGTGCGTTGGCCGCAATGCAGTCGACAGGGGCAGCCTATATGTCCACGGCCGGCGGCATGCTGACTCGCGACATCCTTAAGCACTTCATCATGCCTGACGCCTCTCATGCCACGCAAAAGCTGTGGGGCCGTATCGGTGTTGGCGTTATCGTGCTTGCTGCATTGGTCGTTGCCACTTTCTCCTCGGACGCTCTCGTGCTTCTGGGCGGATTGGCGGTGGCATTCGGCTTCCAAATGTGGCCGTCGCTCGTCTCGGTGTGCTACGTGCCGTGGTTTACCCGGCAAGGCATTACGATTGGTCTGTTCTTTGGCATCATCGGTGTGATCTTTACCGAAACGTTTGGACAGACGATCGCAGGCGCCTTCGACTATACTTTGCCATGGGGCCGCTGGCCGTTGACCATGCACTCCGCATTTTGGGGCATGCTGCTTAACTTGAGTGCCGCCATCCTCATCTCTGCGGTGACGCAGAATAAGGAAGCCATGGACCACAGGATGAAGTTCCACAATTTCTTGCGTGAGCATTCCTCACTGCCAGAGAGCAAGCGCGGTCTTGTTCCTGTAGCGTGGATTATCGTGCTCGTGTGGTTCTTCTTCGGAATCGGACCAGGCGCTGTCATTGGCAACGCGATATTTGGTGATCCGCAGAATGCCGCCACATGGGTCTTCGGCATGCCGTCGATTTGGGCATGGCAAATCCTCTGGTGGGCTTTGGGCGTCTTTATGATGTGGTTCCTGGCCTACAAGATGGAAATGTCGACCGTACCTAAACGCGAGGTCGAAGCCCTTGTGGAAGACATTGGCGATCGTGTCGGCACAAGCAACTAAGGCTTAAACCAATTGATTTGAGGGCCGCCTTCAGGGCGGCCCTCATTTTTTTGGCCTTCGATTGAATTCCTTGTTAACTTTGGACGGCTATCCGATCACATCCAGCTTCGAACAAACTATCAGATTGGCTTAAATTTATATGGACCCGAAGATTATTTGGTTTGTCGTTTGGACGGGCGTTCTGGCCGCGATGCTTTTTTATCCGGTATCAAAACTTGTCTGGGTGTTAAGTGTCCGGCGAATGGAGAAAAAACTGAACAGAAAGCTCGACGATGGCCAGATCAACGGTCAATTGCAACGGGCCCGTTTTGTCAGCTTCTTTCTCTGTATAATGTTCGCGGCCTTGTTCAATTATAACGTGTTTGGAATTGGTGGCCCGAAATGATGGACGACCGGACTTATCGCATACTCAAATGGACTGCGATCGCATTCGGCGTGCTCTGGTTTGCGTATGAAGGTTACCAGCATTTCGCCGTCCGTGAGCCGGGCGACATGGCCTATCTTACCGCCAATAACTTCTTTAAAGACCGATATTACAAACGCGCCGAGGAAACTTATCGGGACGCGCTAAAAGAAGCGCCTGAACATCAGCCGGCGATCCGTGGACTGGCCAATACTCTGACTCAGCTGAAGCGCCACGAGGAAGCACTCGCGGTGATCAACAACGCGGTAAAGCTAGATCCTAAGTTCGCCGGAAACTATGCCAACCGTGGCATTATTCTCGACCATCTGGGCCGCCACAAAGACGCAATCTCCGATTATGAACTCTCCCTCGGGATGGACAATGACGTGGCAAAGGGTATGCATTGGCTCGATCGTCTCCTTTACAATATCCAGGAGATACCTCCGACCGTTGCCGACCGCCTGGCATATTTGAAAAAGCAAATGACTTTGCCTGAATCGGAGCGAGTGCTGCGCAAACCTGATCTTGACGATAAGCAGCGCCCTTACGAACAATAGTCCGGTAGCGAATTCAGATGTCCGCTTTGCCGCGGCGGTTGCTCACCACAATCCCAGGATATCAGCGAACAAAAACCTCAGACAAAAGATAAGTGCGATGCTGCCAAAGAGCAAATGCACCCATGGCCGTTCGCCATTCTTGTCACGAAAGGTGAGCCCATGCATTGCAATCACACCTGTGACAGCCACTGCAATCCAATCAATGAGGTTTCCATCCATAAGATACTAGAGCTTAGGGTGTCCAAAGATTGTTAGCGAAGCCATACCTAACTTAGCCTTAATGAACGACACTGGCGTAAATCATTGGGACTCTAATAGCACGGCGGAAACATGCAGTGCAGCTTCACAAACTCATCCATGGCGTCAAGCGCCACGAACATCAGGATGAATAACACGACAATCCACAAAATATATTCCACACCCTTGCTGATCTGCTCTTTGGTGGCTTGACGGCGCACGATGCCAAAATCCACGGGATCGAGTTTGTCTTCTTCATCGAGTTGAAGAACATGTTTACAGAAATGCCGAACCCACATTGGAACGATATCCCCAAACATGTAGGGAATAAAATACCCTTCGATTGTCTTTTCGTCACCCTTCTCGCCATACCATTTCTCATAGGCGATTTCGAAGACGCGGAACTCTCCAACGCTTAAAACGGATGAGGTTCGCAGAACGGACCAGACATCACGTGGAATCTTTTTTTCATCAAAATAACGCCTGTCTTTGAGTTTCACGCGTTCCATCTTGCCGCTTTCCTAGCCGCCGGAAATAAGCGCTAGCGGGTTTTTCGCTGCATTTGATACCATTGATAAGGTAAGGATGTGACGCACGTGTGGCTAGTCAACGTTTGGAGATCGAGACCATCGCCTGAATAGAACCTCTCTGGTCCCGTTTTATCGGCAGCGGCCTTGTTTGCGCGCCATTCGCCCACAACTCAGCCTGGCATTAATCAGAAATTAATCTCGTTTTAGTTGTATTGTTGCTACCTTAGTTTGTATTAGAATATAAATATAATGTGTAGGTACGCGCACACATTTCTTTGCAACATTTGGATATCACTGCAAACGCGATGCAAATTCCAATCGATATGCCAACGATCATCCTGATGGTCGAACAAAGTCGGGTTCAGATTGATTCAACTTTGGCCGCTTTTCGGGAAATTTGGTTCGATGTATACGTCCAAAATGTCGATACGGTTGACCAAGCAATTGACTATTTGTTTCGCAAAGGCCGTGGCACTGAGGAATATCCCTACCCGGATCTCGTCATACTTGGCGCCTTAACGCCCGTGACAGACGCGATACATCTGTTGTCGATCACCCGCAAATCTCAAAAACTCCAATATCTGCCTGTTGTAGCAATGACGGGCCTAGACAAGGCCAACCATCATAGTCTTGCCGAGAAACTCGGTGTGGCTCTGGTTATGCCGAAGTCGCAAATCGCCACACAAGCGCGTCTGATTTCCGAAATAATGATCGATTATTGGTTTGAGAGTGCCATTCCTGCGAGCAAATAGCGCCGTTCCGCGTTTTGCTGAATATGACGTCAGACCTAAAAACGATGGTAGAGACCCGCCGACCCATAAATACTGTCGGATTCTTCGTAATTTCCTGACAAGCCACCAGAAATCGTGAGTTCCGACGTTCCGAAATGAACACGTATAAAGGCGCCGACACGTTCCGCGCTAAACTCTCGATTACCCAATAAAGCAATCTCCGGGCCCGCGGAAATTAGTGAACCGAAATGGTTGCCCACACGCAATTGCGTCCAATAGTCGCCAAAAGGCGATGACCAAGATGCATCGGCGGAAAGCCAAACTCTCTCCGTAAATTCAAGCCAGGCCTCTACCTGCCCCTTCACCCCAACCTTGGCACCCTTGATGTCGTTTTGGGGATCATCAGGTGTCAGATTGTGACCGGCATAAGCAACGCCGATATACCCCTTCAGCCATAATGCCCCGAGATCCATGGCGTATCCCGCCATGATGTCGGCAAGTGTGACGTCGCCTTGAAATTCAGTCGTGACAAGGCCCCCTCCGACGGCGAGGACACTGTCATAGTCGTACCGGCCGTAGCCAGCCATCGCACGCAGCCGCAGACCGGACCGGTCAAGCCCACTGACTGGCGCCCACACGGCGCTCGCATAGCCAAACCAAGAATGAGAGGTCGCGTCGACGCCGCTGGAAATTTCAAAGCGTGGGATTTCTCGCGCAGCTTTGCCTGCCCGATTGGAGCTTTCAGCCAATGCGCTGTTGCAAAGAGTCAGACCCAATAAGATACCAATGGCCAAACGTGCGCAGACGGCCCTGCCAACAGTCCGGCACTCTGAATTCGCACCGTTAGTGTTGGCTGATCCCACAAGGCGAACCTTTTATTTGCGGTTCTACTTTCCCCAACATCAGTCTGACCCTATCGGGCAGAGATGTAAGGATCGAGACAGTCGAGGCGAAGCCGAATTCCGCAACCATCCGATAAACCCCGCCATCTATCGTCCAGCCTCGTTTAACTTGCGAACGGTAACAAACACCTCGTTTCTCAACTAGACATCAATGAAGTTATACACATTAATACTACTTATAATTGTGTTTATCTGGTCATATATACCAGAAGTTGCACCAACTAGAGCGTTTTCAGGAAAAGTGTGGGCGGTTTGCCGCCCGAAAATACATAAAAACAAAGAGATAGGGCCCGTTCATAAACCCATAAATTGTACGGAGATTTCGCTGTAAGCTGCTCTTAGTTATAAGGATACGCAATGATGGGTATTTCAATTAAAGACCAGTTTACCGGTTGCACCGCCACCCAGTCCGGCACCGGTTGCGAACAAAATCCCGGCCTCTCCAGCTCACAAGAGTGCGTCACTTGGCGCGCGTCTGCCTTTATGATCGCCCTCTTTGCGGTCCTCATTGTTTCACCGCATCTGGCCCTTGCTGACGACCCGCCTGTTCCCCCCGGAAAAGACCCAGGCGGTGTCGCCGTCGCTCTGGTCGACACGGGCGTCAACTATACATTGCCGGAAATCTCAAACCGGCTCGCCCGCTCACCCGATGGGGAAATTCTCGGATTTGATTTCCAAGACAATGATCGCCTCCCCTTTGATCTTGAACCAGGAGCAGGCGCCGCCGCGCCGCGCCGTCACGGAACTCTCGTGGCAAGCATTCTCATTCGCGAAGCGCCCCATATTCGCCTCATACCGTACCGTTTCGCAGCCAAGCGGTTCGAGACGTTTGCGGAAATCGTCAATGCAATCGCATCGGGACCCGCTCGAATAGTCGCAATGCCACTTGGCGGCTACCGTAGGCAAGACTGGCTGGCCTTCCGCGAGGCCGCCAAAGCTCATCCAGAGCTTCTGTTTATCTTGTCTGCCGGAAATGATGGCCGGAACATTGATGAGCGCCCTGTCTATCCCGCAAGCTTTGAGATCGAAAACGCCTTGATCGTGACCTCGACAAATAGTTTCGGACGGCTGCCTCCGGAGTCCAATTGGGGAACCAAGCATGTCGACGTCTCAACACCGGGTGAGCGCATCAAAGCGCTCGATCATGACGGCATACGGACGCGGGTCTCCGGATCGAGCTTTGCCGTTCCTAGAATTGCAGCGCTTGCGGCACGGCTGAAAGCACGCAACCCTAAATATAACGCACTGCAATTAAAGGAAGCGATGCTCGAAAACACTGCGCCATCTCCCGCATCGCGCATCCCGGTTACGAAATATGGCTGGCTGCCTAATCCAGCGTTGATCGCCGCTGACTGAAGAAGATTATTGAAAGGATCCACGTGGCGGCGAGGAGGGACCGCGCTCTATAAAATTCTTGGCTGCCTGGAGTTGCCGCGGATCATGGGTCTCAATAAGTTCGATCACGTCCTTTATAAGCGCTTGATCCCCATTCCATTTTGCCGCTTGCACCGCATAGCGCAGCAATAAGGGTTCGCTTGGAATCACCTTTAACAGCCAGCGAATATGCGGCAATTCTTCTGAAGCGCGGCCCGCATAGTGGAGCGTTGCGACGAGGCTCAGCCGCGTATTGACGGCGTTTGGATCACGCGCCAGAGACGTCCCAAATAATTTAATGGATTGATCGAATTTCCTCGCTCGCCCCAATAACTGTCCTGCGAGATCCATAAATTGCCGGTTTTCGCTTTCCTGACAATCGCTCACCATTTCACTGAGAAGCAGATCCGGAACCGGTCCTCTCATCATACTTGTTTTGTCCAAAGCGGCCCGGCAGAGCCTGTAGGCACCGCCAATCTTAGCGCTTACATCAGCGTGATTCTCGCTGCTTTCCGCCTTTAAGATCTCGATTTGGTCAGCTGGCACCGCCTCAAACCTGTCCTCACCACCAGAGGCAGCAATTCCAACCAGTTCACCCTTTGCATCGACCAGCGCGCCGCCGCTATTTCCAGGCTGCGTATAAGCCGTGTGATGTAGACGCGCGAAAGGTTTGCCGGGCGCCCGGGGAACCAATAGAACCCCTGGGGCATAG
>BFAS01000260.1 GCA_008974985.1 bacterium MnTg02 | reverse complement strand
AGACATCACCCAAGCGAGCGTAACCTGAGCAGGCGTTAATCCCAATTCCTCCGCCAAGCGAATGACGGGCTGCATTAGCTTCAAATTATGCGCCAAATTGCCGTCCTGGTAACGCGGCATGGCCCGACGGCGGTCGTTCTCCGACAGGGACTCAAGGGAGCGCACCGTGCCGGTCAGAAGACCCCGGCCAAAGGGGCAATAGCCGACAAATCCAATTCCAAGGTCCCGGCAAGTTGGCAAAATCTCGGCCTCGATATCCCTCGTAAACAGAGAAAACTCGGTTTGCAAAGCGGTGATCGGATGCGTTGCATGAGCACGGCGAATGGTCTCCACCCCTGCTTCCGACAATCCCAAATGACGAATCTTACCTTCGTCCTTGAGCTTCACCATCGCGCCGACCGTATCTTCGATTGGCACATCGGGATCTATGCGATGAACGTAGTAAAGATCAATCACGTCAACGCCGAGCCGTTTCAAACTTGCTTCGCAAGCCTGAACAACATAGTCCGGCCTGCCGTTTACCGCTGCCGTTCCGTCGGGCAAACGAATATTGCCGAATTTTGTAGCGAGGCAGATTTTGTCGCGGATCGAAGCGATCGCCCGGCCAACAAGCTCTTCATTTTTACCACCGGCATAGGCGTCTGAAGTATCGATAAACGTAACGCCTAGTTCCACTGCCTTTGCAAGCGTTGAAGCGCACTCATCCGCGTCTGGCTGGCCATAGATCGCGGTCATGCCCATGCACCCCAATCCAATCGCCGAAACACTTAAGGACTCGTGCTGCCCTAATTTGCGCTGTTCCAAAACACGTCCTCAACTGGTTGCATTGAAATGATATTCGATGCCAATATCCCGCGCCCGTTCGGGCCAACATGTGTAGGGGGAAATTCGGCCGAATGACAGTGGAATATGCCAAGGGCTCGCCGCGCCGCGACGCCCAGATCCTGTCGATGATTGGGCTTGGCCATGGTCTTAGCCACTTTTATCTTCTGGCACTTCCTCCCCTTTTTCCGCTTTTGAAAGACGCCTTTGGCGTTAGTTATGCCGCGCTTGGGCTGCTGATAACCGTTCTGAATGCGGCGACGGCGACAACTCAATTGCCTGCGGGAATGCTCATCGACCGATTTGGTGCGCGCGGTATGCTCATCGGTGGAATCGGGTTGATGGGCGGTGCAATTGGGTTCATCGGCCTCGCCACGGACTATTGGATGGTCCTGGTTTTGGTCGTTGTCGCGGGTATTGGTAACAGCGTCATTCATCCGGCCGACTATGTGATTCTTACTGCATCTGTAAATCAGCGGCGCATTGGCCGCGCGTTCAGCATTCACACCTTCGCTGGAAATATCGGTTTCATATTGGCGCCGGTAACGATGATATTGCTCGCAAATATGGTTGGCTGGCGCAGCGCACTCATGACCTGCACCCTGCTTGCGGCTGTCGCCATCTTGGTTTTAGTCGCATGGGGCGGCATGCTGCAAAGCCCCGCCGAGATTGCCGAGAAAAAAACTTCTGAAGAAGATCCAGCCCCCAGCGGCATCGCGCTCTACCTCAACGCGAAAATATTACCCTTGTTTTTCTTTTTCGTCGCGACGGCCATGGTCACGTCCGGCATTCAAACTTTCTCCGTGACTGTCCTCGTCGATTACCAGGCGCTAGACCTCAAAACGGCGAACACGGTTTTGACAGCATTTCTTATTGCCTCGGCCACCGGCATTCTCCTTGGCGGCTCCATCGCCGATTCTATCAAGCGGCACAGGACATATGCTGTTGCAATCATGTTCTTCGGAGCGCTGCTTATGGCAATAATGGGTGCCATTCAGCTACCATTCCTCATTCTTCTACTGCTTTACGCCATCTTCGGGCTCACCCAGGGCACCCTTCGTCCAGTGCGGGACATGTTGGTGAAGGCAGCCGCTCCTGAAGGCACCTTGGGCCGGATATTTGGGTTTGTCTCGACCGGTCTTAATGTCGGCGCGGCGCTGTCTCCAGTCCTGTTTGGATTCATAATCGATATCGGAAAGCCGCATCTCGTCTTCTATTTTCTTGCCGCATTCACCCTTGCCGGTGTGTTGACTGTCGGTATTTTGAAACGTCGTCCCGCGAATTCGGCTGTCACAAATCGATGATTTTACGCAATGCGATTGGCCAACTCCCACTTGCCTGAAAATTTATTGCGTTCACTCAACCCACCATGAACGGAAGCACGCTCTATGTCTTTTGTCATCCCAGCCCCGAAACAGCCAGTTCTTCCTATTGTGGGGACCGGCCAAACATTTCCGATCCATAGAATCTATTGCGTTGGCAGGAATTATGCCGACCACGCCCGGGAAATGGGCCACGATCCCGATCGCGAACCTCCCTTCTTCTTCCAAAAGAATCCGGACAATGTCTTATTGGACGATATATTTCCCTATCCGGACAAAAGCAGCAACGTTCACTTCGAAATGGAACTCATTGTCGCTCTCAAATCCGGAGGCGCGGATATTCCGGAGAGCCAGGCCGAGGATCATATTTACGGCTATGCTGTTGGTCTTGATATGACGCGGCGGGATCTTCAAGGCGAAGCAAAGAAGCTCGGACGGCCCTGGGAAGTCGGCAAAGCATTCGATCATTCCGCGCCCTGTTCGCCAATTCGCCCCAAAGGCCAAACAGGACCGATCAATGAAGGTCGTATTTGGCTCAACGTCAATGGCGCGCTCCGCCAAGACGGCAATCTCAATCAAATGATCTGGAATATCCCGGAGACAATCTCATACCTGGCAGGCCTGTTCACACTCGCGGCCGGCGACCTCATCATGACGGGTACGCCGGCAGGTGTCGGCCCCGTTCAGAAAGGCGACCGCCTGCATGGCGGGGTTGATGGCGTCGGCGAGATCGAGATCGAAATTGGCTAAAACCTCCTCCCGTCTTCAAGTTTACAGCCAGAACAAGCCATGGCTGGAGGCGCCGCTCGATTCCTTTGAGCCAAACGGAGAAAGGACGTTGTCCAGCCCGGCGGCACGGTGTATAAATCCGTCGCTCGGAGTGTAGCGCAGCCTGGTAGCGCACGTCGTTCGGGACGACGGGGTCGCAGGTTCGAATCCTGCCACTCCGACCATTTTTCTTGATAAATATGAGCAACTTAGGGTCGGCCATCGGCTGCTAGGCCTCACCGTATTTTGGGATCCTCTGCCCTACCACCCCCAGCAAACCAAAGTGCTGCACTCCATCCAGCGTTAGGCCACCCATGCCCGATTGAGATAGCGAGATCCGCCAAATTCACTGACAGAAAGATGGCTCGCCAAACCATTCGCATTGCTTGAAGAATAGACATGCTCCACAACCTCCAAAGTCGCGGACTCATCATTTTCACGCAGCGCCTCGCGCAACACGCGGCCGTCAATCCCGTCTGGGACATCCAGCCCAAGCAATGCTAAAATCGTTGGTGCAATATCGATATTTCCGGCTGGAACCTCGATGATCTGACCTTGCTTAAACGCACCACCCGACATCGCTAAGACATTGTGCAACTCATAGGTACTGAGCCCACCATGGCAGCCGCCTCCGGCTGGATAGACTGCGTCGTGGAGCGTCGTGCCCTTCAGCCCCCAGTCGTTTGTCGCGTCGTCGCTGCGCAGCACAACACTGATATCGGGCGACCGGCGGTGGTCGACGCCTAGATGTTTTTGCAAGAGGGTTCCGCTTACGCCATTGCGGGTAAATATCGGGCCGCACCATTCCTGTTCGCGAATCCAATCAACGATCTTATCAATGCGGTCGCCAGGGGAGCCCCGCACCCATATGCCTCCGGCGTTACCGACATCAACAACACATTCCGCGTCCTCTGAGGGCTTAGCAGCCGCTGCGAACCCTGCAGCCCTGAATTTTGCGACGAGGTCCAACGGTTGGCCTTTCAGGCTGATCTGCCCATGATCGGATAGCGCAATCACCTGCAGACGCCCGGCATCTATCTCCCCCTCGTGCACTGCGAGAATGCGCCCAAATTCCGCATCAACATGGCGGATCGCACGAAGCGTATCGTCGGCGCCAATACCGAGAAAGTGGAAGCTCTCATCTGGTTCGCAGAGCCACAAAAGCATG
>BFAS01000259.1 GCA_008974985.1 bacterium MnTg02 | reverse complement strand
AAGGTTATGCGGCTTCAAAATTGATGAAGGCCGGCTTCCGTTCCAACAATATCGACCCCAATGCCCGCCACTGCATGGCCTCCGCGGTGGGCGGCTTCATGCGCACCTTCGGCATCGATGAGCCGATGGGCTGTTATGACGATATCGAGGAGACCGACGCATTCGTTTTGTGGGGCTCCAATATGGCGGAGATGCACCCGATCCTCTGGAGCCGGGTGGCCGACCGGCGTTTCAGTGCGCCCCATGTGAAGGTCGCGGTTCTCTCCGTCTTTGAGCATCGCTGTTTCGATCTGGCCGATATGCCGGTGATCTTCAAGCCGCAAACCGATCTGGCAATCCTGAACTTCATCGCCAAATACATCATCGATACCGGGCGGGTGAATAAGGACTTCATATCCAAGCACGTCAATTTCCGGTTGGGCAATCCCGACATCGGTTATGGGCTGCGCCCGGAACATCCCCTTGAGCAAAAGGCAAAGAACGCGGACAAGGTGGGCGGCTCGAAGGAAATGTCCTTCGAGGAGTATGCCAAATTCGTCTCCGATTACGATGTCGACACGGTCTCGGAGCTTACCGGCGTCCCACAGTCGCAACTCGAAGCGCTGGCGGAGCTCTATGCGGACCCGAAGACTAAAGTCGTCTCCTTCTGGACCATGGGCTTCAACCAGCACACACGCGGCGTGTGGTGCAACAATCTCTGCTACAATATCCACCTGCTGACGGGCAAAATCTCGGAGCCGGGAAACAGCCCATTTTCGCTGACCGGCCAGCCGTCTGCTTGCGGAACCGCGCGCGAAGTCGGCACCTTCTCGCACCGTTTGCCAGCTGATCTCGTGGTCACCAACGAGAAGCATCGCGATAGAGCGGAGAAAATCTGGAAGCTGCCCAAGGGGACAATACCGGCTAAGCCGGGCTATCACGCGGTCGAGCAAAACCGGATGCTGAAGGACGGCAAGCTCAATGCCTATTGGGTGCAGTGCAATAATAATATGCAGGCGGCGCCGAACCTCAACGAGGAAGGGCTGCCTGGATACCGCAACCCGGATAATTTCATCGTTGTCTCGGATGCCTATCCAACCGTAACCTGCCAAGCCGCCGACCTTATCTTACCCACCGCGATGTGGGTCGAAAAGGAAGGCGCTTATGGCAATGCGGAACGGCGAACGCAATTTTGGCACCAGCTAGTCGACGCGCCGGGCGAGTCACGGTCCGACCTTTGGCAGCTCGTCGAATTCTCAAAGCGCTTTAAGACGGATGACGTTTGGCCTGCCGACCTACTTGCGAAAAATCCAAGTTACAAGGGCAAGACCCTCTATGAGGTTCTGTTCAAGAACGGTCAGGTGGACCGATACCCCGTATCCGAAGCCAGCCTCGAATATGAAAATATGGAGGCCAAGCATTTCGGCTTCTACATTCAAAAAGGGCTGTTCGAAGAATATGCCACCTTTGGCCGCGGCCATGGCCATGACCTGGCGCCGTTCGACAGGTATCACAAGGAGCGCGGGCTGCGTTGGCCGGTGGTCGACGGCAAAGAAACGCGCTGGCGCTTCCGCGAAGGACATGACCCCTATGTGGAGCAGGGCAGTGGTCTCCAATTCTATGGCAAGCCCGATAAACGGGCGCTGATTTTCGCGCTGCCCTATGAGCCGCCTGCGGAATCTCCAGACAATGAATATGACCTCTGGCTTTCGACCGGGCGGGTGCTGGAGCATTGGCATTCGGGCTCCATGACCCAAAGAGTGCCTGAGCTCTACAAAGCGTTTCCCGATGCGGTCGTCTTCATGCACCCGGATGATGCTGAAGCGCGCAACATGCGCCGGGGAAGCGAAGTGCGGATCGTGTCGCGGCGCGGTGAGATCAAGACCCGTGTCGAAACCCGAGGCCGCAACCGGCCGCCACGGGGCCTTGTCTTCGTTCCCTGGTTCGATGCAAGCCAGTTGATCAACAAAGTGACACTGGATGCGACGGACCCGATCTCCAAACAGACGGATTACAAAAAATGCGCCGTCAAAATTATACCAGTCTGATGCGCGCCGCGCGGATCGCTCTGTTGCCGATGGTTCTTGCGATCGGCACCGGCCTGCCATCAGCCGCGCTCGCCGGCGATCCAATCGCAACTTTGCGCAATTGGGTGATCAACAAAGAGCCAACGCCGCCTCCAATACCGAAGATCAACAACACCGATTTGCGCCAGGGACGCAGCTATCCAGAACAGCCGCCGGTCATCCCCCATACAACCCGCAACTACCAGATCGACCTCAACTTCAATAAGTGCCTCACCTGTCATAGCCGCAAGGCGACAGAGCGCTCCCAGGCTCCCATGGTCAGCGTGACCCACTTCATGGACCGTGACGGGCAAGTGCTCACGTCCGTTTCTCCCCGGAGGTTCTTCTGCACCCAATGCCATGTGACCCAGGCGGAGGTGAGCCCGCTAACCGGCAATGATTTCATCGACGTCGATAGCCTCATTGCCGGAACCGGCAAGAAGAAGAGGAACTGACCTTTGCGCGCCCTTTTTGATCGTTTGCTGGTCCGCATGATGGATTACTGGCGGGTCCTAAACGCCCCCAGCCTGCATTTCAGTCTGGCCTTCCTCACCGTTGGCGGATTTATCGCCGGCATCATTTTCTGGGGGGCATTCAATACGGCCCTTGAACTCACCAACACCGAGGCATTCTGTGTGTCCTGCCACGAGATGCGGGACAATGTGTATGCGGAGCTCAAATCCACGATCCACTACACCAATCGGTCCGGCGTGCGCGCGACCTGCCCTGACTGCCATGTTCCACATGAATGGACGAACAAGATTGCGCGCAAGATGCAAGCCTCGTAGGAAGTCTGGGGCACAATTTTTGGCACCATCAACACAAGGGAAAAATTTCTCGAGAAGCGATTAGAGTTGGCTTTGCGCGAATGGGATCGGTTCAAGGCGAACGACTCTTTGGAGTGCCGCAACTGCCATGACCTCAAATTCATGGACTTCACGCAGCAGAGCAAACGCGCCGCAGATCATCACAAGCGCTTCCTCGCCACAAAAGAGAAAACCTGCATCGACTGCCACAAAGGTATCGCCCACAGGCTCCCGGATTTGAGTAAGGCAGCTCATTTGCGATAAGCTGAACAGCCATCCTGATTTCTCTCAATCCGACACGGTTTTGAACCGGCAACAGGCCCCGCCACGAACGAAGCGCTCAGCATGCTCGATCTCCCGTCCCGTCAATTTGGACATAGGGCGGCACGGATGAAGGCGATGGATGCGAGCCCGGAGAGATCGCGAGCATCACCGGCCATTCTTTCCCGGCTGCAACCAGACGCAGCGCTGCGCGGCGGCGAATATCGCGATACCGATGGCGAGAACGGCGAGGAGGAAGAGGGCGGTGAACAATGCGATGCTGAGGCCTCCGAAATAGTCAAGTGCGAGCGACGTCATGGGCGACGCGATTACCGATGAGAGAGAAGTGGCCGCTTAAATTCTCTCAACCTTAATTCAGCCCGATATTTTCATGGTCGATGTGGTTTTCCGAATATTTTGCGAATCCCGAGAATAAGCAAAATCACAACAAGAACAGCGCCGATCGCCAACAGGTCCATATCGCGCAACGGCCCCTCGCCGCCGCGCGACAGAATCGGGAAATTCGAAGACGGTGTAGGGTCAATTGGTGCAGCCAATGCAGGCGTGCGAAAGAGAATGGCGCTCAGGAAAGAAAACATGGTCGGTTTCATTGTTACGCTGTCCGTTTCCAGCGAGCCAACTGCCTTTTGACAAACAGTCTCTTATACCAATGGTCCTTGAGTTTGACTCATGGATCATTGGCAAGCGCGAACGCGTGGCCAGCGCCTTACGGCGTGTGAGCCTGCGTGGCGCTTGAACGCCCATCGATCATTCCCAATGACCGATGGTATTAGCACCTTGGCGTTCCGCTACATCTGCCGGAAATAGAGGTCCGAATCAATCTCTAGATCGGCGCCAAGAGGATCTAGAATACAGATATTCGCCCGCGTTTCTTCGATAATCATCTTTAGGAGGTTTGGCTCGAATTGCGGCTCGGCAAAGATGCAAGGTCGTCCCAATGTCTGGATCTTGCGCCGGATTCGTGCAAGACGGCCAGCGCCCGGCTGACGCTCGGGGCTTAAGCGCACGCTCTGAACCGCCTTGATCAGCGGCCATAAATTGCGATGCTCATCCTCCGGGAGGCTTGGAAGCCGTGTCCGAAGAGGGCCATCTGAATGAATTTTCAGATCGGCAGAGAAGTGCAAATGGCGGACATCGTGGCGCGTTCCAGGCTGAAGGCTTTATTTGTCTGACACAAGGCTCGCGAGGATTTCGCCGGCTTCCTCGACATCGCTCCTGTCCACATCCAAATGGGTGACAGCTCGCATGCGCGTTTTGCCTTCCACACCGATACGCACACCCTGGCTGATGAGATGATCCGCGAGATCGGCAGCCGAGCGCCCCGTTTCCTTGACATCGAAAAAGACCAGATTGGTTTCTATTTCAGACGGGTCGAGGAAAATGCCTGGAATTTCGGCGATGCGTTTGGCAAATGCTTGCGCATTGTCGTGATCCTCGGCTAGGCGCTCAATATGATGGTCCAGGGCATACAAACCCGCAGCGGCAATGATCCCGGCCTGGCGCATGGCGCCGCCAAATCTGTGCTTCCACACATTGGCTTTTTCGATGAACCCGGTTGAGCCTGCAAGCACACCGCCGACCGGGCAGCCAAGCCCCTTGGAAAGATCAAGCCAGACGCTATCGAATGACGCGGCAAAATCGCGCGCATCGGTTCGCGACGCGACGGCGGCATTCATCAGCCGTGCACCGTCCATATGCAGGACAAGCTGATGGGAGCGCGCCATCTCGACAACCGATTTGAGAGCGGCGCGTGGCCACACGGCGCCGCCGCCTCTGTTGCATGTCTGTTCGACGGAGACCAATCGGGACCTTGGAGATTTGAGCTTTGCCGTCCTGATGGCATTGGCCACGTCTTCGCCGGAAAAGATCCCGGTCCGGGTGGGGATCGCGCGGATAAAACATCCGCCAAAGACGGCGGCTCCAGCGCCTTCGGAGCTGATGATATGGGACGCCTCGGCGGCGATGATCTCATCTCCGGGATTGCAATGGGTGGCGATGGCCACCTGATTGCACATGGTGCCGGAGGGCAGAAATAACGCCGCTTCCTGGCCCAGCAGATCGGCGACACGTTCGTTGAGGGCGTTGACGCTCGGGTCTTCGCCGCGCTGCTCGTCGCCGACTTCCGCCTGCGCCATCGCGCGGCGCATCTCAGGCGTTGGCCTGGTGGCTGTATCACTGACCAGATCAATCCGGATGTTGCCGGGTTTTGTCATTCAGACCACCTGCACACAGAGTCTCAATTATAAGGAATTGATGGCCTCGCCGACGCACGCGACCGCGTGTTCAATATCATCCTCATTGTTGAAGGCGTGGACAGCAAGGCGGAGCTGCCCGCGCCGGATGGTGTGCGCCACCTTGGCTTTTGCGAGATGCTCCGAAATCGGCCCGATCATGGGATCGCTGGAAAAGCCATGTCCGCCGGCATCGATCGCACCGAATGTCACAATGTGTGAATGCCCAGGCCCCTCGCTTGGCACCGCTGGCGCCAGTCCGTGCGCCGCCGCCCCTTCTTTCAAGGCCCTGGCGAGCGGCAAGACCCGTTCCTCTATCGCTCCTATGCCAAGGTCCAGCAACAGTTTAAGTGAGGCATCCATGGCATAGGCGCCGGCGAGATTGTGGCTCCCCAGCTCAAACCTCCGGCTATCGGGCTGCAACTCATAGTCATAGTTGCCCATGGTGGAGTGATCATCGCTCTGCATGAGGACTGCCGGGCGTGAGAGGTAGGCTGGTTCCAGGCGATCAATCCATTTTGGAGAAATGTACAGGAACCCGAAACCATAAATCCCCAATAGGCCCTTCGAAGTGGACGTGGCCAAACCGTCGATGGGGTCTGATGAAAGGTCATGCGCGAGAATACCTGCTGACTGCACGCCGTCGGCAAGAAGGAATACATCTCTCTTCCGGCAGGCCTCTCCCAGCCGGGCGATGTCGGTGCGGTGGCCGGGAGCGAATGTCACCGTTGCACAGCTCAGGATCTTCGTGTGGTCGTCGATCGCGTCAATCATGGCTTCGATATCGAGCGACCCGTCTGGCCTCGGCGTGATGCTGCGCACCTCATTACCCCGGCGTCTCAATCTCAACCAGGGATAAACGTTGTTGGGATGCTCTGCATCCGCGCTCACCACGACATTGTCGCCCTCGGCCATGGGCATGGCCCAGGCCACGGAATTTATTCCATCCGAGACATTCCGAATTGCAGCAATGGTGGCGGCATCGACATTCATCAGGCGCGCGAATTTCTCGCGGCAGCCAAACACTTTTTCCTCGTGCCCCGCCCTGTCAGCTGTAGCCAGGGCCATACGATCCAGATAGCTATCGACGCTTTTTCTAACATCATCATGCAGGATGCTCTTTTCGCAAATAGACAGATAGGTTTGCTCTCTCAGCGCGGGGAACCCCTCGCGGAAGCGTTCAAAGCTGTCCTGTTCGCGATAGCTGGATATTGCTTGGTTTGTCATCTCTTGGTGCGATCCTTGCGCTTTGTGTTTGTTGTTCCGCGGGGGTCAGCCATTCAAAATTCAATTAAAGAATCTGGCTGAGAAAGAGTTTCGTTCGATCGTTTTCGGGGTTTGCAAAAAACGGGCCGGGTGATGCGGCTTCGACAATCTCGCCATCATCCATGAAAACGATCAAATCCGCGACCTTGCGGGCAAATCCCATTTCGTGGGTTACGACAATCATGGTCATGCCTTCATCCGCCAACTCGATCATCACATCCAGGACCTCGGCGATCATTTCCGGATCAAGGGCGGAGGTCGGTTCGTCGAACAGCATCACCTTCGGCTTGAGCATGAGCGCACGGGCGATGGCCACGCGCTGCTGCTGTCCGCCGGAGAGCTGGCCCGGATATTTCTTTGCCTGTTCAGGTATCTTGACCCTCTCCAACATTTCCATGGCTTGGGCTTCGGCGGCATCCTGCGGAATTTCCTGAACCAGCACCGGGCCAAGCGTCAAATTGTCAATGACCGTAAGATGCGGAAACAGATTGAAACTCTGAAACACCATGCCGATCTGGCGGCGGATGGCTTCGATTTTCCGGACATCGGGAACCATTTCCATCCCGTCGACAAAAATCCGGCCTTCCTGGTGTACTTCCAGCCGGTTGATGCAGCGGATCATGGTCGACTTGCCCGAACCCGATGGGCCACAAACGACGACTTTTTCACCCCGGCCCACAGTCAAATTGACATCCCGCAGGGCATGAAAATCGCCATACCATTTGTTGACATCGCGTAATTCGATGATTGGGTCGCCCGCGTTTTTCTGAGTAGGCTTTCCAGCTGTCGGCGTCATAAATTTCGCCCTTCGCTCAGGTCGCGTTCCAAATGTGCGCTGTATTTCGACATCGAAAAGCAGAACACGAAATACAGGATGAAAATGAATATGTAGGCCTCCAGCGCATACCGGACCCACAACAGATCTTCCAGCGCTGTCGCTGTTGCGCCCAGCACATCGAAAAGGCCAATGATAGAGACAAATGTGGTGTTCTTGAATGCGCGGATGACGTCGCTCATCAGGGCCGGGAGAACAATGCGCAAGGCCTGGGGCAGGATGATCCGGTTGGTCTTCTGCCAATAGCTCAATCCAATGGCTTCGGCAGCCTCATACTGGCCGAGTGAGATGGCCTGAAGTCCGCCACGCACAATCTCTGCTGCATAGGCGGCAAAAAACATGATCATGCCAATCTCGGCGCGCAGGAGTTTGTTTATGGTCACGCCCTCGGGCATGAACAGCGGAAACATCAATGAGGCCATGAACAACACGGTTATCAGGGGAACACCGCGTATAATTTCAATGAAACCAATGCACAATGCCTTGATGGCCGGCAGCGATGAACGCCGGCCCAGCGCCAGAAGAACGGCCAGCGGCATGCCGCCAACCACAGTCCCGACAAACAACAGCAATGTGAGCGGCAGCCCGCCCCACTGATAAGTGCCAATCGGTTTGAGTCCGAACACGCCTCCCAAAAGCAACAGGAAAACAAGGGCGGTTGCCACGAGCCAGACCAAAAACAGCCGATAGGACCAGAACCGCTTGAACCCGGAAATGACTGCCAGAATGATGATGATGGCGATCGCCAGCACGCCGCGCCAATGCTCATCATAGGGAAATGTACCGAACAGCATCACGCGGTGTTTCTCGGTGATCACGGCCCAGCATGCGCCAGCGGCCACCTGGCAGTCCTTCGAGTCGTCGGTCTGCCAGACGGCGTTGATAAAGGCCCAGGAGATAAAATCAGGAATGGTGACGAACAAAGCCCACATGGCGAGCAGTGTGAGCACGGTGTATGCACGCTGCTGAAAAGATTTGTTCGCAGCCACAGAATGATGCCCGATTGCCGCGTCGGGGGGAGCCGTATAGGCGACGCTTTTGGCGTCGCAAACGATATAGCGGTTTGTGCGCTCATCCCATCATCGCTCCTTGATCTGAACGGCTCTGTTGTAGAGGTTCATGATCGCCGCGATGGTGAATGAAATGGAGAGGTAGATCGCCATCATCATGCCGATCGCCTCCAACGTGTGTCCGCTCAAGGTGATGATTGTGTTGTTGATGTTGAATAATTCCGGGTAACCGATGGCCACGCCGAGGGAGCTATTCTTGACCAGAGAGACATATTGCGCGGCCGCCGGCGGTATGATCACGCGCAGCGCTTGCGGCAGGATGACTTTGCGGTAGGTGTCGCCTGGAGAGAGGCAAACCGCGTGCGCGGCCTCGATCTGACCTCTGCTGACCGATTGGATGCCGGAGCGGACGATCTCCGCGATAAAGGCGGCGATGTACAATGACAGCCCCAACAGTAGAGCCAAAAACTCCGGCGACAGCGAGACCCCGCCAACAAAATTGAACCCTTTGAATTTTGGGATCACCAACTCGCTCGGCGCCCCGCCAAACCACCATACGAGAAACGGTGCTGCTAGAACCAAAACAATATTCCACCACAGGACCGGAATTTTGTGCCCGGTGCGCCGGCGCCGGGCATCGGCCCAGCGAACAATCAGGATGGCCGATAAGCAGGCCAGCGCGAAGGCCAGCGCTGTCCAGAAATAAACCGGATTGGCAGCCGGCCAGGGCACATTAAGCCCGCGGTTGGAAAGAAATGCCCAGTCAGAAAGGCTCCAAGCCTGTTTTGGGTGCGGCATTTTTGTAATTATTGTGTACCAGAAGATGACCTGCACCAGCAGTGGCGTGTTGCGGAACAGCTCCACATATGTCGACGACAGCTTGGAGATCAAAACATTGGAAGACAGCCGCGCGATCCCCAATATGACGCCGAGCGCAGTCGCAAAGACGACACCCAGGACGGAGACCTTGAGAGTATTGAGAACCGCGGTGCCATAGGCCAACAGGAACGTATCGGTGGACTCAAAGCCAGTCAGCGCCTCGCCAATATCGAATCCGGCTTCTTCAAATAAAAACCCGAAACCGGTTGAAATTCCACGCTTGGACAAGGCGTCTTGTACATTGGTGACCATGAAGACGGCGAGGCCGATAATGGTACCGACAACGAGCAACTGATACGCAAAATTACGAAACCCGACATTATGCCAGAGCCCCTGCAAATTTATTGGAGGGCGCTTGGGCGGTGGCCTGCCACGGGAAAGGCTTGCCGTTGTCTGGCGCATGGGGTTCACCGGGAAATAGGTGTGCAAGCGTTAGGGTCAGCCGACGATCACAAATTGTGAATGCCGCCCGTGGATGCATCCACGGGCGGCACGCACACAGCTTTTATTTGAACGGAGGTGAGTATAGTAGCCCACCCTTGGTCCATATATTATTGAGGCCGCGTGCAAGTTTGAGCGGTGAGTCGGCGCCAAGATTGCGTTCGAAGACTTCACCGTAATTGCCGATCTGCTTGATGATGCGGTAGGCCCAGTCATTGTCGAGGCCCAATGTCGCGCCAAGCTTGCCTTTGACCCCCAGCAGACGCTGTGTTTCGGCATCCTTGGATTTCATTTTCTCATCGACATTGACGGAGGTTACGCCGAGTTCCTCTGCCGTCATCATGGCGTAAACCGACCAGGCGACAATATCGCGCCACTGCGCATCACCCTGTCGCACGACCGGCCCCATCGGGTCTTTGCCGTAAATGCCTGGCAAAAGGACAAAATCTTCAGGGTTCGGGGCAACAGTCGCGCGCGCGGCACTCAACCCCGAAGTCGATTGCACATGAACATCGCAGCGGCCGCCAAAGAATGCTGTGTTGAGTTCTTTTTTGCTCTCGATAACGACGGGAATATATTTCAACCCGTTTTCCCTGAAGACGTCGGCAACGACCTTTTCCGAGGTTGTGCCAGGCAGCACACACACCGTGGCCCCGCCAAGGTCTTTTACGCTTTTCGCGCCGGTGCTCTTGTTCACCATGAAGCCTTGCCCGTCATAGAAAGTCGGGGCGACAAAATCGATACCGAGCTTGGCGTCGCGACTGAGCGTCCAGGTGGTGTTCCTGGTCAACACATCGATTTCACCGGTTTGCAGAGCGGTGAAGCGGGTCGAGGATGTGGTTTTGATGAATTGAACCTTGTTCTTGTCACCCAGAACCGCGGCGGCAATGGCCTTGCAGGTGTCGACATCCATGCCGATCCATTCGCCCTTGCTGTTCAGAGACGAAAAACCGGCGCGGTTGCCATTCGCACCGCAGATGACCGTTCCTCGTTTTTTTATGGCGTCAATCGTCGGGCCGGCCGTGGCATCGCCAGGGGCTAATCCCGCCAATATCGCGGCCATCGCCGCTCCAATTACCACTCGTTTCATACCTTCACTCCCTTGCTACTTATTAAAAACTCGACTTGTTGAAAATAATTACCTGACGGTTGGAACTCACCCGAGCCGCCAGAGTCATCAGCCATTCCCCAACGGGATTCGTACCGCCAGGGGCGCATAGTTGCTCTGGCCCCGAAACAGGCGGGTACGCGCTTCCAATCCTCTATGGAGGTGATCACACATGAGCTTTTGTGCCAGCTCACCATCACGCGCCTCGATGGCTTCAAGAATGCCCAGATGCTCGCCAACAGATTCAAAAACCCGGTCCGGATCGTGATGCCGGGGCAATCCAAGCGCGATTCTGAAGCGCAGCCGGATCGGCCTGTAGACCTCAAGCAAATTGTGATTGTCGGCGCATTTGTAAATATCAAGATGAAACTCGACGCCGTGATCGTAGACTTGCGTCACTTTGGATATATCCGGCGCCGCCATGGTTGCTCTGAATTTCGGACCATAATCCGATAGCGCCGGGGTCGGCCCGCGCTCGGCTGCCAGAAAGGTAGCCAGCCCTTCGATGGCATAGCGGACCTGATAAATTTCCCGAACGTCGCGCAGTGACAGCCGGCGCACAAAAGTGCCACGGGTGGGGTGCGTTTCCAGCACGCCCTCATGCACCAGATCCTTGATCGCTTCACGAACCGGCGTCCGGCCTATCCCCAAAGTCTCGGCCAATCTGCGTTCGGCCAGCGGCACATCACCCCCGATATCGCCGCGCAAGATGGCGTCGAGCAGGCGAGTGTAGGCTTTCTCTTTTTCAAGACTCTTCGTTGATGGCATGACAATGGCATACCATTACAATGCCAATGGTGTGTCAATCGCCAAAAATGCGGACTGTCAGTGCTGGGGTCTGGCGTTTGCAGCCATCCGGCTGAAAACAGCGTCGCGTCGTCGCGTTACCGAAAGAGGGTGATGTCCACTCGGCGTCCAGGCTGTGGAAATCCCACGCAATTGCAGAGCGCACAGAAATTCATTCGCAATTTCGTCCATCCCTAGATCAGGATAGCTGGCGATCCGTCTGTAATCGAGCGGATGGAGAATTGTTTTCTCCTGATTTTCACCGCGCACTTGTTTGCACGCAGGCTGGATCACAAAGAGACCGAACAGCTGGCCGCCGGGCAGGTCCGCTTTGCACCAGCAACTGGAAAAAGCAGGCCAGCACTGCCGCTTAGATTCTGAAAGCAAACCAAAATTCAGCAGACGAGGAACGGGGAGTTTGTGCCGATAGCTGAAGCGCTGTCTTTTCAACGAGACGCGCAGAAAACACCTTATCGAAAACATGCAATACCATGTAAAAACAGTGTTTTTTGCTGTTGTTGATATGACACAGACAATCCGTAAATATGCTGTTCAATACTGGTCATTGATTGCAGGCCAGATCAGGCAGGTCCATAATCTTTTTGGGTATTAAAAGGGGTGGGTGAGCGTTCGGGTATTTTCAATTGATTTATCGATAAGAGCGACCTGAGTGTGGCTACCGGTTTTCTTCGATCGCTTACAAATCCAGGGTGTTGTGCGTAGAGTAAACGCGAACGGGGGTTCATCATGAGATCATTATTTTCTGCCACTTTCAGCATAATTCTCACCGATTTGGCAGGCCGTCAGAAGGGGGTGCCGATGTTCAAGAGACTGTGCGGTGCATTGGTAGGTGTCGTTTGCTTGGTGGCCCCAGGAAACACGGCACACGCTATTGTTGTACATACGACAGATTTCATCGTTGATAGCAATCGCTCGCATTTCAACGGATTTGAGTCGATTCCCAACGATGGGATACATTTTACCGGTGGTAGCGGTCCATACACCGAAGACTCGATTGTCGTTCAGCAGATCAACGGTGACCCCGGCAACTCGATATGGGTCAGATGTACGGGTTGTCTCGGGTCTGCTTTCCAAGGTAACTTCGCATGGTACCCGGATGGCGGGGATCGTGGGTATACGGAATTGAGTCTGACAGGAGGCGTCGACTTTTCGGATGTCGGGTTTAATTTCGGGACAGGGGATGGTCTTCCCAATACAATCATATATGAGCTCCTGAATAACGCTGTAGTGGTGTTGACTGGTAGTCTCGCATTTTCATCCAGAACAATTCTTAATTACCTCGGATTTTCCGGGGGTGGCTTTGACACGATACGATTGCGCGACAACGCATGCAGCGCGATTGGCGGAAGCGTGACGGACGGCTGTTTTCAGACTTTAACGCTGGACAACATAGAAACGCAGGTGTCGGCGGTCCCCCTCCCAGCAGCCCTCCCACTCTTCGGCACTGGCCTTGGCATCATGGGCTTCATAGGCTGGCGGCGTAAGAGACGGATGGCTGCTGAGGCTACGGCTTAATCAATTCGAGAAGTCGTCAAAAAATGAGCGGTCCTTCGGGGCCGCTTTTCTTTTCTGCGAATGTCTCTTGTGGGTCACGACCGGCAATCCGGCGGCGGCGCCTCGCTGGTGGCCTATCCGTGGGCAGCATTGTCATCGCGTTCGGAACGGGGGCCGCTTATGGGACAATCTGCATCTTAGTTGACAAGACGCGCCGTTCCCGACCCGCCGGTGTTCGAGCGCCAGAAAACCTGTTTTCCCGACTGTTTGAGCTCAAAACAAACGCTCTTGCCGTCGAGCCACTTTTTCCAGCGCTGACAGAGCCGGTCATCCCGGATCCACCATACGCCACGGTCTTTCTTCAATCCGATACTCTCACCAAGAATGCCGAGAGGGCTTCTTTTCGCGACCATTGTTCCATCACGCCGATAGAGGATGGGTAACTCGAAGCCGAATCCGGTCGAGAGATATATGGTTTTACCGCTAACGGCGCGCCGCAGCGCCTCATCCGACATCACGAATGAATCGGCGACAGCACCGCCAGCCATCACGCACCCAAAGAACACGAGCGCCTGACACCAAATAAGGCTCGACTTCATGCCTCGGGGCAGTTCCACCTTACGCCGGCATAAATTCCTACTGCTGATGGGAGCGGCGGCCGGAAAGAACGTCCTTACAAAACCCATTCTTATGCCCTTTAGCTCCATGGCTCACGAACGCAAGCCGGCATGATAGAGCAAAAACATAAATTCGGAGTGCAACCGGGTGAATTCATGAAAGCAGTGTTCACAAACCCTTAACGTATCGAATTCGGGAAATGCCGTGCGCCAACCAGGGTTTTTTCGATTTTGATCGGCTTAAAATCCGACCTAACTCTTTGTTTTACCGTTCTTCTTATCGGAAAACCGGTTCCATTTTTGCGCAAGCACTGTAGGCAGTAAATCCGGCTCGGCAATCTTTTGTGGCGGCTGATCAGTTGCTTCAATATCTGCAAAGGGTCAGGCAGAGACCTCTCAGTTAAGTCGTTGATGGGTCGACTCATGGCCTAATTGCGGACATGCGGCATCTCACCTCGGCCTTATTGTCCGTCGCGAGCTGCTGTAATGTGGATGGCTTTAAAGCGCAAATCCGGACGCCTTTATCATATGCTTCGACCTTACAAATCCGTACGCACTCTCGTCCTAATCGCCATAGGCATGCTCATGATTGCGTTCGCCAGCACGTCATCTGGCTTCGCCCACGGACAAGCACCCGCCAAGCCAAACGCCTCCTCTAAAAACTCTCAAAAATCTTCGATAAGTCAGGCCGCGTGCAGACGAATTAGTGTGCCCTATAGGAAAGCGATCAACGCCTACAACAGGGTGGCGAGGGCCTATTGGACGAAGATCGCGCGGAAAAAGAAAACCAGGCGGACCAAGCGGCGTAAGAACATTAAGATTACGCGCAACGACTATATTCTGCAGCATCCACCCGCCTATAAAGGGCACCGGCGGCCAAAGTGCCTTGACGCAAAAAAACGTCCCCCCAAAAGATCCCGGATCGGTGTCGTCGCGGATTTCTTGAAAGCCGCAAAACGCATCTATGGTTTTGTTCCGCGCTCAACGACTGAGCAGGCGTACAAAAAATCTTATGCGGAGGAATCCTTGCTTCTTGGTCTGACGGCAGATCAAATCGTTGGCGTATACGCACTTGAGACAGGTGGTATCGGACCCTATTACCGGCAATCGGGTATTTTTCCGCTAAACGACAAATGCCAGCCCATTAAGCCCAAGGGCCGAGCCGCCTCCACTGCTCTTGGTTACGCGCAACTTCTCGCGGCTAATTCCTCTGCCATTATATCCGAGAAGGGAGAGACCTTTGCAAAGCGGCTCGAATTTGGTGCGCTCATCTCCGATGACGCAGCCAAGAAAAAGCACCTTAATGCGAAAGCCCGAATAATTCGCCGGATGATTAGGGATATCAGACGCGGAATTCGCCGGTACAAGAACCGCAACAATTGGCGTAAGTATGTTGCCTTCTCGAAAACCGCAACAGGCTATGCTGTTCATACGTTAAACCTGGACGCCGATATTGGCCCGCTCATGCAGGTGCATAAGCTGAAGCAGATTGTGAATGTGGCCGCGAAAAAGGGCTTCCACCGTCTAAGCGCCGCGGAACTGGAACTTCTGAACCTCGTTGGATATGGACGCGGGATGGAAATGATGACGCCTGCGGCGCGCGATGCTCCAACGTCGAATTTTTTCAGCCGCCAGGGCTATGAGCGCAACCCGGTCGCCAAAAGTTTGAGCGCCAAAGGCCTTCTCGACAAGTTAGATCGCATTATTGCAAAGCGGCGCAAAAGTTGCGGGTCCATCGAATTCACCAATATCTTCAAACAAGCCGCGTTCGAATTGGCTTCGGACCAATAGGGCGATGACGCCTATTCTTCAATGTGTTCCCGGCTCAATTTTTTCTATCTCTAAGAGTATAAATCGCGCTCTTTGCCACCACGTGCGAATGTCCGAGTTGGGTCAACTACGGTCCTTTCAGCCTGCCGACCGAGGGCCGGCCGGTGCGCGGGCACCCAAGGTGCCCGCGCACTATTAACCCATGACATACCGGTAACGGAGGCCGGCAAGCGCGTCGTATGCACCGGAGGAGGCGGTAAGCGCGTCGAGACTAAGCCGGAACTCTATGCGAGTGAACGGTACGCTCAGCCGCCTCTTATGGAGAGCCTATAAGCTAGGAACCTACAGCAACACATATTCCGGTTTCCTCATCCCGGGACATGTAGCCGTCGCATGTTCTATCAATACATCTTCCGGTCTTCCTATCCCGGTACATGTTGGTGCCGCATGTTCTATACCTTGCGACCGGCTGCGAAACTGAGTGTTTCTTTTTGAATTTCTTTTTGATTTTAGCCATCATTTTTTTCAGTTTGGAAGCCGTCAATTGTACGTCGCTGGCACCCTGTACAATCGTATTCTTGCTCATCAAAGGATTTGCCTGAACTTGATGGTCAAGTGTTCCCCCATACAGAAGTGCGAAAACGGCAAACGTTAAGAATAGTTTTTTCATAGCAAACCTCCTTGACATAAATCGACATTCCCCAATCGCCTCCCCGAACCAGCCCGAATGATAGCCGAAGATAACGGATTGGGGAACGGCCCAGTCTGCCAAAAGGGACTTAGATGAGGGCAATGCTGTTCTTAGGGGTTTTTCCGGTCTTAAGGTGACCGCCAGCTTTGCCGGAACTCCGCAATAAATCCGCAAACCGGCAAGTAAGAATTTGGGCAAGGCCGAAGTGATTTTCAGGGGCGGCGGTTCCTTGCGGAAAGATACATTATCGCAAGTCAAATTCGGCTCGAACGTGGCTGCAAGACCCCCCGCCTGACGGACTTTGACCCCCGCCCGGCGCGCATCCGCGCTCAAGGATAAGCTGCAAACGTACCGCCACTTCCCAATCGGATCACCGGGCTCCCTGCCTCCGTCATCACCGGGCTTGACCCGGTGATCAGTGCCGCGCTCTCCGGCGTAAAAAAAGACGCGCCGTGTTTCCGGCAGGCGAGGTTATCGACACATGCTCTTCTGTTCATCCGCAAATGCCAATGGAGCCCCGCCGGAGCCTGTCCCCGCGAAGGCGGGCGCGGGACTGACCGGTGCGCATAAATTCCCGCTCCGCCATTCCGCCAACCTCGCCATGCCCGGACAAAGATCCACTATTGTCCGGTTCGAGCCAAAAAGGCGCCGTCTTTCTCCCTCTCCCCCAGGGGGAGAGGGCTTTGCGCCATGATCTTAGCCGCAGGCTAAGTCATTCAGCGCAAAGGGTGAGGGGGATGGCAGAAGACTCACACTCTTAAGTTTGCCTCCATCACCCCCACCCCAAACGCCACCGGTTTGAGCAGCACAAGCGCTAAGCCGCATGGCGTTTGGGGTGGGGGTGAAAGGACCAACGGAGCGCTGCCCGCCGCTTTCCTCCCGCAGATGGGCTCCGTCTTGAATGGGAGTGCAGCAGGTGTCGACAGATTGATAGAAGACTGCTCATCAAGACAAAGCAGACATGCAATCAACTATTGTCAATGGTCTGCTGGGTGCCACAAGCAGACATTGACACAAGTCTGCAGAACCGACGATAATCTGGTTGATGTCATCTTTCTCTGTTCCCGAAACCGTTGCTCGTTATGCCGAAGCCCCCGTACGCCTCGTGCCTGGTTTTCATGATCTGCAACGCATGGCGGCTCTGCTCCTCGCTGAAAACACTGAGACGGACGCGCGCGTCCTTGTTCTCGGGGCGGGAGGCGGACTCGAACTAAAGGTTTTCGCCGAGTGGAACCCTGATTGGGAGTTCGTCGGTGTCGATCCATCGACCGAGATGCTGGATCTGGCGCGGTGCAGGCTTGGTTCGATCACCGCACGAGTAAGCTTCCACGAAGGCTATATTGGCAGCGCACCGCGGGGGCCCGTTCGATGGGGCCACCTGCCTCCTGACCCTGCATTTCATACCGAGAGAGGAGCGTCTACGCACGCTGGTTGAACTGCGCCAGAGGTTGAAGCCAGGCGCCCCTCTTATTGTGGCACATCACAGCTTCCCACAAACCAAGGCAGAAAAGGCAATCTGGCTTGAGCGATATGCAGCCTTCGCTATTGCGTCCGGCGTCCCAATCGAAAAGGCGCGAAACGCGGCAAAGGAGATCGGCAATAAGTTGCCGGTGCTCTCACCGGAGCAGGACGAAGCCCTACTGCAGGAAGCAGGCTTCTCTGGCACGCGTGTGTTTTATGCCGGGCTCACGTTCCGGGGCTGGATCACTTTCAATTCTTAATGGAAAATTCCGCTTCGAAGAATTTCGCGCCTAATTTCGGTTAGACAAAGACAAGCCGGACTAGGGTCTTCACGGCATTGATGTGAATGTCGGAATTGGGTCATGAGCACGCATTCGGCACCCCGGACTTGAATGGCCGCATTGCCCTCAATTGCGGAAGGATGCGGCGGCCGGCAGCACCGGCGCTCAGTGCCAACAGGCAACATCGGCATTTCGAGATTCCGTGCACTTGGCGGCCATCACTTATCGCTGTTCACGTCTCGGCTCCCCAACCGTGGCCAGGGCAGCACGTCCGGCTCTTTTACGGCTTTAGCAGGCCTCTCTGTTTCAGGATTCCATTGACGAAATCCTGTGGCGAACCATGCTTGGTATAGCAATTGTCGATATTACTGATCCGGCTGCTGATGCTGATCTCCGGAAATCCAATTTTCGCCATATCGTGACGCATTGAAGCGGCAACCCTGCTAAACGCCGCACGGTTATAGCCGTCTTCGTCACGCAGGCGCAGGATCGCAACACAATCGCCAATGCTTTCATTCATCAGATGTTCGGCGCTGTTGCGCGGTGGATGCGGGCGGTCAACATCGCCTGTTTGGTGATGGGCGCATTCATGCCGGTCGATAAAGCTCTGAAATTCCGGTGGCGTGGCGGCATAGTTGGATCTGAAAATTACCGGTTTACCACTGCGATCCCTGATGGCCATACCAGCCGCTATGCCGGAGCGTCCTCTGTTGCTCTCAATGAAGCGGACCGTTTCCCCTTTATGATTGGTACAAGGTGGCGGATTAACGACATCATACTTCGTGAGTATCTGTGCGTCCTGCCCCATCGCGACGTCGGAATAGGCCATGCTCAAAGCCAGACCTATAGCAGGAAGAATGGTACTCAGTGTAGAGCTTTGCAGCGGCATCGTATAACTACTCCTGCGTTAGAAGATCTCCGATCACGAAGTACCAGACAAGCTCAACTCCCTGCATTCAAGATAGCTCGGAATGTCTCAATTGGGTCACACCCGGACCATCGGCAGCAAACTGTGAATAGTCTGAACACCATCTCTTATCAGACACGTTACTGCCCAAGAAACCTTATCCCCACCTCCCCCCCTCGGCCCCCCCATCCCTCCCCAAAGCGCGCACGGCCCCCGAGCCCGCCTCATTTCCTCTCACACCCAATCACTCGGCGTCGCCTCGCGCCCTCCGCGTATCCGCGCCCAAGGCCCGGCACGCAATCGCAGGCCAGCAGACGGTCGAAATAACTTATCCCCGCTCCTCAGACTTCACTTAGACTCCAACCCATCCCTTTCCATGGGGCGCGTGCTGCAGACCGTCTGCCGAATGTGGGAAGGGTGCGGCGCCCGCGCTGGCTGGCCCAACGGACCAGCTCCCCCGGGCGTGCCGTCCCGAACCCTGGAGCACTACGACTCCAGCGCCACAGTGCTGTCCTGGACGTTACACAGGAAAAGATGCCGGGCGGTATAAGCGAAAAAACGCCGCGCGCGGAGCGCCGAAAGGGTGCTCACTTGTATTCGGAACGCACTTTTTCAGCGCTCCGCGCTGCCCCTGAATGCGCCGGGGGCGAGATATGATAAACCCTCGCGGGCGCCTGGCCCGGCGGGGCTAACCGTGCGTGGGGGCTCGCCTTGTTGGTGCCGATAGTGTTGCGAAAATATTTGGCTGACCCCGCAGAGATC
>BFAS01000258.1 GCA_008974985.1 bacterium MnTg02 | reverse complement strand
GTCCGCGGTCAATCTTCTCGATGATGTGCATGGCGGGGCTGGCGAGCAAGCGGTAGAGCTCTATAACTGGATCGATGAGGCTGTCAAAGAAGGCGCGGATCTCGAACACGCGGTATCCGCCGCGATCGATCGCTGGCAGTCGGAACGCACGAAGTTTGTGCCAGGTTTCGGGCATAGGTACCATAAACCCATCGATCCGCGCGCGCCGCGGCTGCTTTCTCTTGTCGATCAAGCGCAAGGGGAAGGCGAAGTATCGGGCCGCTTCGCCACTATTGGGCGAGCGGTGCAGGAAACGTTGAATTCCCGCAAGGGCAAACCGATTCCGATGAATATCGACGGCGCGACGGCGGTGATTTACGCCGAACTTGGATTTCCGCCGCCATTGGCGCGCGGTCTGTTTTGCCTATCCCGTTCCGTTGGCGTACTCGCCCATGCCTGGGAGCAAATGCAGCAAGGGGGCCGGAACAAAGGTCCGACGCCTCCGGGATACCGTTGGACTTATAACGGTCCCGCTAAGGCAGATCTTTAATCCTCACCGGTATTTTATCTGATTTTTTGGACACTGCCGCTGTTCGGAAAAGGCGTTCAAACCCCGACGCTTAGTGCTGTAGCGCGTCGTCCAACAGGCGTCGTCAAAGAGCCGATCGTGTAAGACATCTCACCGCGCGATCACGAGTTATCACCTCCTCCTCAAACGATATCAAGGGTTGCTGAGGCCATCTTTTTTTTCCCAAGAGAAAGGCCAAATCATAGTCAACACCGTGAATTCCTCACGGCGGCAACACAAAAGAGGAGATAAATTATGAAAGCGATTCTCACAGCAACGATTCTGACATTGAGTGTACTTGGTGCGGTTTCAACGGTATCCGCAAACCCAAGCTACGAGGGTCCGGCCTGGGTCCAGGAAGCTTTTGAACCCGGTAACTAGTCTTATTGCGTATACGACGGTACCCCCCGGTGGCTTCGGCCGCCGGGGGGTAAACGTATAAAGTGTGACGTGCGTCACTGCGGTGCTGAGAGACAGGCTTTATCATCTCCCAAGATGCTCAAGACCGAGCTATCTCAAACAGAAGGGAGAGGACCAGTGTTCAATCAATTGATTACCGATCGCTTTGCATTGGTCGCGATCGCAGCCGTGACATCAATTTCGCCGGAAATAGGGAACGGTAAAGGATCGGAGGGGATTTTCCGTGTTTGCCAAATCGCTGGCATGGCTATTATCTGCGGATTTATTCTTACCGCCAGTTCTTACGCATTTTGGGCGATCACATAGGGGCCGCTTAGCTTCTTGTTTTTTCGGGGGCCCGGCTCTAGCCGCTTCCTAGAACTCGGCGAGATCCCGCAAAGTATCAAGATCGTCCAAGCAATAATATCGCGAGATTCGACTGACGATCGCCTTTCGCTGCCACTGATTGATCTGCCTGTTGACATTTTCCCGCGCTGATCCTGTCATTCTGGCCAAGTCGGATTGCGTAAAAGTCTGCTTGATAAGCATTCTCCCGCCATCCAAAGGCTGTCCAAAACCATCAGAAAGCTTGAGAAACAATCGGGCGAGACGCCCGCTCAACGGTAGCATCTGTTGTGCGGCCAGCCTGTCGTTGGAGGCACGAAGCCGCTTACTCAATATGGTCAGCATATGCTGGTAGACCGATGGATTGTCATCTGCGAAGCGTCGAAAACCCGCAGCAGGCAGAAACGCAACCTTGCACTTTTTTAGCGCCGAGATTGTTGCCGAGCGTCGTTCACCGTCGATCATGCCCATCTCGCCGATTATGTCACCCTCGCCCAATATCGCGAGAAGTGCTTCGTCACCGCCCGACGAGAGGATCGAAACTTTGACCGTACCTTCGATCAATGCGTAGCAGCCGTCCGGTTTGTCGTTCTGACAAAACAGCGTCTGGTTCGGCCGCAATGTGATCAATCGCGTCAATGCGGACAGCCCTTTGAGTTGCTCGTCAGTTAGACCGGCGAACAGGAGAGAGTTTCTTAATAGGGACGGCTCCAGGGGCATCTGAGCATTCCTGTCACATAAACCTGTCCGAATATTAGCAGATAGGAATTATTGGAATACAGGAATGAACAGCGTGGTAAATAAATGTGCAAGGCCTAAATCCAAGCTCAGAAGAAACCCCTCAGCGAACATTCGCTGAGGGGTTCTGGTGATATGTTAGCTGGAGGCCTATTGGAACATCTCCGCTAACCGTCGCATATGCAGGACCTAGTAGCGGTCATAGTACCGATCGTAGTTGCAGATGCGATACCGCTTCCACCAGTAGCGGCTCCCAGTCCGGATGGCATTGTGCTTGTAGCGATGGCAGCCGCGAGAGCGCCAATCACTGCGATGCCAAAATTCGTAGTGGTGGTGGTCAAATCCGAAACGAATGAATTTCTTTTTGCTACCGGCTTGGGCATCACCATGCATGGCTGTGAGGGCGACGGTAGCAACGGCAAGTCCTGCTAAAGTTTTCTTCAACATTTTTTCTCCCTCCCATTCCCGATTTTCAGAGTTCTGTTTTTTCTTTTGATGACTCAGAGATGGGGAGGGATGAGCAAACGCATAGTGACGCAAGTCACAGATTGTGCGTTTCCCAAGAAATGCGAAAATCATTCCCGGTTAGGCGCTGGTTTATGGCTGATGCCCTCTGAAATCACGTTACGGACTTACAGAACCGCACCCCATTCCTTCATTTTTTTCATCGTTTGAACCTTTGCCGGCGCTTTGGCGACGAATGCAATGAGATCAACGCTAGGGATGGAGCATAAAATGCATATTCTACTGAGCGTATTGGGTGTCGCCGGAACATTGGCGATTTTGATATGGCGGATTCGAATGGCCGCGGAGGTGACAGGAATATTGTTCGACGCCGCAATCGATTTCCGGCTTTTTGTCCGCCGGATGTTGTGGCGCCGAAAGGTCAACAGCGACTTGTTCAAAACCATTGAAGATCCGCGCGAGGCGGCAGGCGCCATGATGGTTGCTGTTGCACAACATGACGGTGTGTTTAGCGAACACGAACATCAAACCATCATTGATCAAATGGTCCTGCATTTCGGGTGCGACGAGAAAGTGGCGGTCGAGTTCCTAGCCCGAGGACGCTGGCATGTCCGCGACAGCGAAAATTTGGGAAGCACGCTCCGCCGGTTGGCCCCCGTCATCAACCAAGCCTGTGCGCCCGATGAACGGCAGGTCCTCATCGCAATGTTGCTGGAAGTCGCTAATGCCGATGGCGAACCAAACCGGACTGATATTAATGCGATTGCGAGCCTCAGCCGGCGGATCAACTAGATGTGAGCCCTTTTAGAGAATTGACTCTAAACTCTCTAAAAGGGCTCCAAAATGTTTCCGGAAAAGTGGGAACCGGTTTTCCGATTAAGTTGCACCGAAAAACAAAGAGTTAGGGTCTGATTTTCATTCTATCAAAAACGAAAAGACCCTGGGCCAAGCCACGATTGCATGTGCGACGGCGCGGGCTGTGTGTGGAGTAACTTACGCGCGACAGCGAATAATTTGCGACCTGCCAAAATTGGATGAGTTGCCGCCCAACAGCTTCAATCATTGTCTTCAGAACGAAAGATTTCTTCTGCTGTCCGGCATTATTTGCATTGGTGCCAGGCCTGTCGGCCCCAAACCGCGCGACACGCCCAATCGTCATCATCCTTTTTCTTAGCGTCGCGAGCTCGTGATGTTTTTTTCTTGTTTTGTATCACCCGCTTCTTTCGTTGAGCAATTTTTGCGCAGTTGCCATTGCCATCTCTTTTGAAGCCCGATTTGCAAGGCGTTTTTCCAGGGTTATTTGTTTTAATCGTGCGCTTGCTGGGCTGAAGTTTCTTTTTGTCGAGTTCCTCAAGTTTTAGCTTTGCAAGCTCAACAAAAACGCCTTTCGGAAACCGGTTTAAATAGGCTTTGAACGCGGCGGAATTGTCGCTGGTGCTGATGGAATTCCAATATGCGACTTCAACGTTTTCGCTGCTACTTCCCTTCAAGGGAGGGACAGTTCGGGGCTCGCCGGCCGCGCCCTCCGGCAATGCGCCGGTTGCCCCGGCTGCCCCGGCTGCATTGGCAGGGTGGCTATTGAATAAAAATGGGGCGGTTAGAGAGGAATGTTCCCAGGGCACTTGTTTGCTTTGCGTGGCGAGGATGACATCCTGGCGAACCTTTCGCATCATGAGCGCAATATCAAGATCGGGTGTGGCTATATGAGTGAGAAGAGCACCGGTAAAGGGGCTGTGCCGTCCGCGACCATCAAGAGCCACCTGTCCGGGCTCCGTTGCAAATGAGATCATCGTTCCAACGCGGGCTTCGATCCGCGCAAGTCCACGTCCAATCCCAACCGATCGTGTGCCCATAGAGCGCGCCAAACTGCGGCTGAGGGGATTATCCCGGCAAGCGTCCAGGAAAATGAGGCTGGTCCGGGGAACACGTTCCATCAGTTCGACGATCCGCTCGAGCCGGATGGCTTCGAATTCCAAATCCTCTTCCTCTGCGAGGCGGGCGTCGATAGGTATGAGATAATTGACGCCATTCACTTGCAAGCCGTGACCTGCATAGAAAAATAATACAGTCGCCGCGCCTTTTATCCGCTTGGCGAAGCGCCTGACGGTCTTCGTAAGGTCGTTGTGAGAGAGATCCGTTCCAACGACGACCTCGAAGCCAAGAGATTCCAAAGCGCGTGAGATATCTTCCGCGTCATTGACCGGATTTTTTAAGGGTACCGTATAGGCGTATGCGGAGTTGCCGATCACAAGTGCAACCCGCTGGCCAGGCTGCGCAGCGTTCATGGCGAAAACACTGGTGGTGTTCGCCCAAAAGAAAACGATCCCAAGGAGACATAAAAGAAAGAGTCGCGACATTTGCTTTTCCCGACTGATCTTTGATCCTCTGGCGAAAGTCCCTCTCGGTGCTGGTGTTCAGTTCCTGCTCTTTGCACCCAGCACTATTATACGCCCTAATGTGGCGATAAGATAAGAGAATAGCGCACATTTATGTCAATATCGGGTGTCTGCAATCTCAAACGATCTTACCATCAAGACCCCAAGTTTCGGATCGTAGCCGGAGAAGGAGCGATAGACGTGGCGCAGGGCCCCGAAATCATTGAAATCGCAGAAATCGCCGAGAATATTCCCGATGGCGCGCTTCTCGGCGTTCCGGCGGATTATTCCGGCGTGCCCATGGCCGCGACCCGGGAACTTATCAGACGCGGCGCGAAGGATCTGAGTCTCTATTGCCTGCCTTATACGACTATTCAAGGGGACATGCTGATAGGGGCGGGGTGTGTGTCTTCTCTTGAAGCAGCTGCGGTTACACTCGGTGAATTCGGACGCGCGCCCAGATTTTGCGAGGCTTTCGAAAGCGGTAAGCTGAAGATGCGCGAGTCGACCTGTCCCGCGCTTCATGCGCAACTGCAGGCGGTTGAAAAAGGCGTTCCCTTTATGCCGCTTCGAGGC
>BFAS01000257.1 GCA_008974985.1 bacterium MnTg02 | reverse complement strand
GTCGAATGCCAAGCCATAGATAAAGGGTTTGAGGGCCGATCCCGGGGACCGTTTGGCGGTAGTCATATCGACCGCGCCGAACCGCGTAAAATCCAAATAACCGGCGGACCCGACATGGGCGCGTATCTCGCCGCTCTGATGATCGGCCACAAGAATTGCAGCGGAGAGTTTCGCGCCGAGACGCCGGACATGCTCTTTCACCAAGCGCTCAAGGGAGGCTTGAAGCGTTCGGTCGAGCGTCAACCGGTGATGGCGTTTTTTGGGACTGTTCGCTTTTTCTTGGCCCGCCAAATGAGCCGCGAGCATTGGGAAACGCCGGCGGCGTTTGGGCACGCGATAGGCCTTGGCTCTGGCCGCATCGGCCTTGGAAAGGGTCCCAGCCTTCATGGTTCGCATCAACACCCGGTCCCGCGCCCGGCGCGCACGTTTCGGAAACCGGTCTGGCCGCCTCAGTTCCGGCGATTGGGGCAGCGCCACCAAAAGCGCGGCTTCATGGGGCGAGAGCCGCCGCGGCTCCTTGCCGAAATAGGCGAGCGAAGCGGCGCGTATCCCTTCTAAATTGCCGCCATAAGGCGCGAGGCGAAGATAAAGCTCCAATATGTCCTGTTTGGAAAGCCGCCACTCAATCTGAAGCGCCCGGACAATCTGGATGAATTTGCCCTTTGGGGACCGGCTTTCGCCATTTTCGAGGAGCCGCGCCACCTGCATCGTTAGCGTTGATGCTCCAGAGACGATATGGCCAGTGCTGATCCTTTGCCACAACGCCCGAAAGATTGCCCAGGGATCGACACCGGGATGGCTGTAAAAGCGCCCGTCCTCATAAGCGAGCAGCATCTCGATAAATCGCGGATCGACTTGGCCGGGCTCGACCGGCAAACGCCAACGTCCATCTTTCGTCGCGAACGGGCGGAGGAGCCGGTCATGGCGGTCGACGACGACCGTGGATATTTCCGCCGCATTGCTGAGCGGTGGTGGTCCGAGATATAGGGCTGTTGCAAACAAAAGCCCGCCGGATAGAAGAGCGAGAACCGCGAATAGCAGCGTCGAAGTGACAGCGAAACGGAGAAGCTGCCGCCCGAGGGGGCGGCGGGATCGTTCACCTTTGTTTGCGTTACGGTTTGTCATCCTATGATCACCGGCATGGTCGCATTAGCGATTGCTGGCAATAATTTTGCTTTGACCAGCTGCCGTCCGCGCAAACCGCCCCGGACGGTACATATCCTCAACCTTCGCCGCCGGATGAAGATATGTGCCTGGGGAAACGGCACGGATCATGTATGCCGCGTGCAAGCGCGCCGGAGGCTGCTTCGCCACGCGTCTGGAGAGGTCGAAAGCCGCGATAAATTTATCGTCCCGGAATTCGGTATGCTCAGGCCTAATCCGCGACTTAAGCCAGGTAAAGGCCTTCAGGCTGGCACTATCCACGAGGCGCGGGTTTTCAATCTCGAAGCCAGCTGGGAGCCGGTCGGCAAGAAGCAATCGCCCTGGTTTTGTCTCCATTTCCTCAACTTTCAAGACAACGACGAAGCGTTGGTTTTGCTTGACCGTCTCAAGACTTGCGGGCTTGCCGTCGAGCGTATAGATGCTGCGGGAAAGCCGGAAGCCCTTGGAAATGGCAGGCTCGGGAGAGAGTGCTGCACCGGAGACAGTTACCGTTGCTGTCATGGCACTGGAATTGTTGTTGCGGATCACGAAAGTCCCTTCGCTTAATTCCGACGCGGTGAGTATCTTTCGGAACGTTCCCTGCATGGCCTTGCCGTTCATGGAAAAGGAAAGAGCGGATTCGTGCTGCTGCAACGCATTGGCGGCGAGCAGCAGCCAGGCGTTTTCCTGAGTCGATGTGAATGCGCGTTTTTCGCTGAGGCGATCAATGACATTGGAAAGGGATTTGACCGTGCTCTGGCCGAACGATGTTTCGGAAACAAGCGTTAAAGCGGCTGCGCCATCGCGCAGCGGCGAGCCATAATCGCGGCGGCTGCCATCGGTGTCCGCTTGCTCGAGAGCAGACACGGCGGATCGGAAGACTGTTTCGGCGCGCGTCTTATCGCCATAGAGCGCGAGTGCCGCACCAAGCTGCGCCCGCGCGAGCGGTGTCGCAAAGTTCTTCAGCTTGGTATCCGCGTAATAGCGCAAATCGCCAATTCCGGCCCGGCCATTGCGCGCGAGGACGTAGAGCGCGTAAGCAACAGCCTCACCGCCTGACGCGAAGTCGGGAACATAGTTCACGAAATTTCTCAGCCGGTTGAGCGCTTGGTCGAGGGTTTGGGGAACCTCGTATCCCTGTTCACGGGCACGAGTGAGGAAATCAGCCACATAGGCCGTAAGCCACAAATCTTGTCCGCTCGGCGACCAGAAGCCAAATCCGCCGCTGCCATTTTGCATGCCGCGAAGCCGTTCAATGGCTTTCTGAACGCGCATCTTGGCCCCTTTTTCGCCGGCAAGACCCGCGCTCTCGGCAACGGAACTTAGATAGAGAAGCGGCAAGGCGCGGCTGGTGGTTTGCTCGGCGCAGCCATAGGGATAACGGTCGAGGGCCAGCAACAAGCCGGGCACGTCGAGAACCCGGCTCTGCCCGACATTCACCGCGACCTTGGCGCTCTTCATATCCAAATTGGCGACGAGATCCTTGCTCAGTGTCAGCGTGCCGCCATTTTCCGGTAAGCTCTGAACAAAGTGCCGGATGACGTTCGGTTCCGCCGGATGAATGGGCAAGGTGTAGGTTCGGGCCAGCTCGAAATTGTTAGGTCCGGTGAGTTGGACCTTTATCTCGGCGCTGCCGTTGCCCTTGGCGGCGAGTGGGATGGCAATATCCATTCGCTGCTTGGATTTGAGTTCGAAAATCTGCTCGGCGTCGGCCTCTGGGACCGTGACCGGTCCGTCGGAGGCAATTTCAAGCGTATAGGACCCTGCCGGGCCATCCACATTGTCGAAACTCAGATGCAGATGCGAGCTGTCTCCCGAAGACAAAAATCTTGGTGCGGTTCCGATCAAAACAATTTTGTCGCGGACGATGACGTCCTTAACCGCATGGCCAAGTTGATCGCCGTTCCAGGCAACAGCCATAAAACGCAACGTGCCGTCAAAGGCAGGCAGCTCAAAAGTAATTTGCGCATTGCCATCATTGCCAACGGTGACAAGCCCCGAGAACAGGGCAACCGGCTTCTGGCTGGGCGGCGGTCCGCTTAATCCGCCGCTGGCGTCACCGCCGGACCGGATACGCCCACGGACGGCCTGCATGCCATCGATCAGCCGGCCATAGACGTCTCTGATTTCAGTCCCCAACCGGCGTTGCCCGAAGTACCATTCGTCCGGTTGTGGCGGCTGATATTTGGTCAGATTGAGTATGCCGACATCGACGGCGGC
>BFAS01000256.1 GCA_008974985.1 bacterium MnTg02 | reverse complement strand
TGGCCACTTTTTCTGGTTACAGCGTTGCAAGACTTTGAAAACCAAAAGGTTTCCTGCAGTCTTGCGCCTCGTATCCAGAAAAATTGACTCATACCATTTTGACCCTGTTTATGAGTTCATGACCTAGTGTACAGTGCCGGGCGATTCTGAGAATAACTAGACGAGCGGCGGTGTGGTCATGAAATTTTTTGTGGATAGCGCGGAGATCGATGAAATTCGCGAACTGGCGGAAACAGGCTTAGTGGACGGTGTGACGACCAATCCGTCGCTCATTGCCAAATCGGGCCGCGACTTTACGGAAACGATCAAGGAAATCTGCAGTTTCGTGGACGGGCCAGTCAGTGCCGAAGTTACGTCTACGGACGTTGACGGCATGGTCGAGGAAGGCCGGAAACTGGCTGATATTGCCGAGAATGTCACGATCAAGGTCCCCCTGACCTGGGACGGGTTAAAAGCCTGCCGGGCCATAACCCAGGGCGGAACCATGGTCAATGTCACCTTATGCTTCAACGCCAATCAGGCGCTGCTCGCGGCCAAAGCCGGGGCGACGTTTATATCGCCCTTTATTGGCCGCCTCGACGATATTGGCCTTGATGGCATGGATGTTATTCAAGAGATCCGGGCCATTTACGACAATTACCCTGATACGCTCGAAACGGAGATTCTTGTCGCCTCGATCCGCTCGCCGAACCATGTCAAACTATCTGCCCTTGCTGGTGCCGACGTTGCCACCGTTCCTCCTAAGGTTTTGAGAGACCTTACCAAACATCCGCTCACGGATAAGGGTTTGGATGCGTTCCTGAAAGACTGGAAATCGACGGGACAAACAATTCTGTAACGAATCATATGGGATGATATCCTCAGAATCAGATCTTTAGAGTGCTTCCGGATAAAGTGGAAACCGGTTTTCCGATAAGAAGCACCTAAAATCAAAGAACGAGGGTTCGTTTTTGATTCAATCAAAAACGGACCCTAGACCACGAGGTCGATGACCGGGGACATTGCCATTTCGCCGCTTTATCCGGTCGCGGAGGATTTTGCCGCGGCTCTACACGCATGGATGGGTTACCTCGCCGTCGAGCGCGTGCTTGCGGATAAGACATTGGACGCCTATGGCCGCGATCTCCGGCAATTTACGGAATTTCTGAACGGTCAGCTCGGTTGCCCGCCTGCTCTTGGCGATGTCGAACGGCTGCGTCCGCGGGATTTTCGCGCCTTTTTATCCGATCGCCGCGAAGAGGGGGCTTCAAGCAGAAGCCTGGCGCGCACGCTCTCGGCGATACGCTCTTTTTTCCGATTCCTTGAAAATGAGGAACTCGCACATAATCGCGCCCTATTGCAGGTGGCAACCCCGAAAATTCCTCATGGAATTCCAAAGCCGCTCTCAGTCGCAAAAGCCAAGAGCGTCATAACCGATGCCGCTTATGTCAAATCCGGCCGCGCGCCGGAATGGGTCGGCGTCCGGGATATTGCGGTGTTGACGCTTCTTTATGGCTCGGGGCTGCGGATATCCGAAGCGCTGGGACTCGATCGCAAAGACGCGCCAAGGCGGGAGAGACCGTCCCTGATCGTCAAGGGAAAGGGTGGAAAAGAGCGCATGGTTCCAGTGCTGCCCATATCGGTGGAAGCCACGGCCCGCTATTTGCATCTCTGCCCAATCACGGTGCAGCCAGACGAGCCGCTTTTTCTGGGCCAAAAAGGCGGCCGCTTGAGTCCAAGGATCATTCAGCTAGTGATGCAGAAGCTGCGTGTCACGCTCGGCCTTCCTGAGACCGCGACGCCGCACGCCTTGCGCCATTCCTTTGCCACGCATTTGCTCGGCAATGGCGCCGACCTCCGTCAAATCCAAGAGCTTCTCGGTCATGCGAGCCTGTCGAGCACGCAGGCTTATACGGAGGTTGATCGCAAAAGGCTTCTTAAGATCTATGAGAATGCACATCCGCGTGCGGCCGACCAACTCTCTCTGGATCTTGACCGCGACGGGGCGAATTGAAGGGGCGTAACGCAATCCGAATGACAAGCGTCTTTCCGATATCCCGAAGAAAGTCGGGGTCCAGAAACTGAATCAGTTCTGAATTCTAGAACATGATCTGCACATGCATCGTTTGATCAATCCTGTGGAATTGAATTCGAAGCCGGTCAATCGCTGACCAAGAGTGACGTTAGTCGACGCGCATCAAACGAACGGCGCCGGCGACATCCTTTTGCCGGGCATTGCGATAGTTGATTGTGTAGCGCACATCAAGATGATTGCCACTCGCGTCAAGCTCCAATAGCCGGGTGGCCGAAAACGTCTCGAAGATGGCGGTGAGCGGGCCGGATCCGTCTTTCCTGCCAAGGGTTCGTCCCCATGTGCAATCCCGCGGACGGCACCGGCTCCAGGCGCGAATTTTCCAGATAGTCTCTGCTTTTGCCGACCAATTGCCGTTGGCATCGAACTGGCAGTCCTGCGCAATCTCGACGCGAACAATATCCCCGCCGGCGGCTTCGGGATTTTCCCAAACGCCAACGAATTGTTGATTGTAGCAGGCAGAGGCGGGTTCAGCGTTTATCAGTGCGAAAAGAAGCGCTACACCGCCAAAAACGAGACGTCCGACCAGCATGGGACATACCTCGATTTTCACTCGGTCCGAGATGAAGCCTAGCAAAAGGGGATGAATTAGCAGTGAAGATCCGGTTGCTAGAGCGTTATCAGTTCTGATTTAATCTGAATCGCGCGCTATCTCTTTGTTTAAGCGTGATTTTTTCCGAAACCCGGTGTCCATCCCGGCCTTCGCGGGGACATGCTTTTTGGGATCATGCTCTAAATAAATCCGGCGTTGCAGCTCACATATGGAGCGCCCGGCCATCGACCGCCAGGGCTGCTTCCTTGACGGCTTCTGTCAGTGTGGGATGGGCGTGGCAAGTCCGGGCGAGATCTTCCGCAGAGCCGCCAAACTCCATAATGACCGCCGCTTCAGCAATCATCGTTCCGGCGTCGGCGCCGATAATGTGAACGCCGAGAATCCGATCCGTCTTTTTGTCCGCGAGCACTTTGACAAAGCCCTCCGTCGTCCGGTTCACCTTGGCGCGGCCATTTGCTGTGAACGGGAACTTACCGGAATTATAGTCAATGCCCTCTGCCTTGAGTTCCTCTTCGGTCTTGCCGACGGCGGCCACTTCCGGATAGGTATAAATGACGCCCGGAATGACATCGTAGTTCACATGGCCCGCTTGTCCGGCCAGAATTTCGGCAGCGGCAACGCCTTCATCCTCTGCCTTGTGTGCCAGCATCGGGCCGGCAATGACATCACCGATGGCGAAGATCCCCGGCACGTTGGTTTGATAATGGTCATCGATGAGGATGCAGCCACGATTGTCTTTTTGGACACCGACGTCCTCGAGGCCGAGACCTTCGGTAAAGGGGACGCGGCCAATGGATACCAACACATTGTCTGCCGATAATGTCTCCGCATCGCCACCCGCCGCAGGCTCGATGGTCACCTTGACCGACCGGCTATTTGTATCAACGGCAGTGACCTTATGACCGAGTTTGAAGATCATGCCTTGTTTTTTGAGGATGCGTTGGAAATGTTTCGACACCTCGCCGTCCATGCCGGGCGTGATCCGGTCTAGAAACTCGACAACCGTCACCTCAGAGCCAAGCCGCCGCCAGACGGAGCCAAGCTCAAGGCCAATATAGCCGCCGCCAACGACGATCATTTTTTTTGGGACTTTTCCAAGTGCAAGCGCGCCTGTGGATGACACGACGCGCTTTTCATCAATCTCTATTCCGGGAATATGTGCCACGTCGGAACCAGTGGCGATAACAATGTTCTTGGTTTGCAGTGTCTGGGTATCGCCCTTGACCAGTGTGACCTGAACCTTGCCTGCCGCCAAAATCTTTCCAGCGCCATGGAAGGTATCGATTTTATTCTTTTTCAAGAGGAACGCGACGCCCTGCGTGTTGCCATTTACGCCCTCGTCCTTGAACTTCATCATGGTCTTAAGATTAAGTTCCGGCGTCACCTTGATGCCCATCGCCTCCATGCCATGTCCGGCTTCTTCATAGACCTCTGAGGCGTGGAGCAGCGCCTTCGACGGAATGCACCCGACATTGAGGCATGTGCCGCCATGGGCCTCGCGCTTCTCAATAACGGCGACTTTCATGCCCAACTGAGCGGCGCGGATCGCACAGACATAACCACCTGGGCCGGTTCCGATAACGACAAGATCGTACTGGCTCATGCCGAGTTCCTTTTTCACTTAGTCCTGTGTTTCAAGCGGCGCGGCAAACGACCAAACGTGACCAAACCGGTCGCGAAACCTTCCATAATGAGCGCCTCAAATCGGACTCTAAAGATCCAACACCAATCGTTGCGGATCCTCTAGTGTTTCTTTGGTGCGGACGAGGAATGTCACCGCCTCCTTGCCATCGACGATGCGGTGATCGTAGGAGAGCGCCAGGTACATCATCGGCCGGATCTTAATCTCGCCATTGATGGCCACCGGCCGTTCTTGAATTTTATGCATTCCCAATATGCCCGACTGCGGTGCATTGAGTATCGGTGTCGACATGAGCGATCCGTATACGCCGCCGTTGGAAATCGTGAAGGTGCCGCCTTGCATGTCGGCGATAGAGAGCTTGCCTTCGCGTGCGCGGCGGCCGAATTCGTTGATCGCCTTCTCGACACCGGCAATGCTGAGAGCGTCTGCGTCGCGGACTACCGGTACAACCAGTCCACGGTCCGTTCCGACGGCGATGCCAATATGATAATAATTTTTGTAGACGAAGTCCGTGCCGTCGATCTCCGCATTCACGGCCGGAATCTCTCTTAAAGCTTGGATACAGGCTTTGACGAAAAAGCCCATGAAGCCGAGCTTGATGCCATGCTTTTTCTCGAACAGATCCTTATAGTCGCGGCGCACGGCCATGATCGTCGTCATATCCACCTCGTTAAAGGTGGTGAGCATGGCCGCATTATTTTGTGCGTCCTTGAGCCGGCGGGCGATCGTTTGCCGCAGCTTGGTCATGCGGACGCGCTCTTCGCGGGCCTCATCTTCGATCGGCGATGGAGTCCTGAGCTGCGCGGCAGGGGCCGGAGCAGGCGCTGAAACGCCGGTCTCGAGTGCTTGCAGGACGTCACCCTTCAGAATTTGGCCGCGCCTGCCGGACCCCGCGACGGCAGCCGTGGTTAGACTGTTTTCGGCCATGAGCTTTCGCGCCGATGGTGCCGGTGGCATGTCAGGTCCGTTTGCAGCCGGTGCTGGTGCCGGTGCCGGTGCTGCCGCAGCCTTTGGCGCGGTTCCAGGCGTTGGCGCTTTGCCAGCTGGCGCTGGAGCGCTGGCCGTCGCTGCGCCACCCTCGCTGATCGATGCCAGAACAGTGCCGACCGCCACTGTCTCGCCCTCATTGACGGCAATGTCGCCCAGGACGCCGTTCGCAGGGGCGGGGACTTCGATGGTAACTTTATCGGTTTCGAGTTCAACCAATGGTTCGTCGGCCGAAACGGTTTCGCCGGCCTTTTTGAACCACTGACCAACCGTCGCTTCCGTCACTGATTCGCCAAGTGTAGGAACACGAATCTCAGTGGACATATCCGCTGCCCTCTTGTTGTTCTGGCCCGAGCCCGGAGGTTCGTGAAAGCCAGTTAGGATGAAGTCTAAAGTGTCAAGGCTTCGTCGGCAAAGGCCTGCAACTCCGCCAGATGCTTACTCATGTTCCCCGTCGCCGTCGCCGCAGAGTCCGGCCGGCCCACATAGCGGGGCCGCCTATATTTGGCGTTCAGTTTTTCGAGGACCATTTCAATATTCGGCGCCACGAAACTCCAGGCACCCATATTTTTGGGCTCTTCCTGACACCAGATAATCTCCGCTTCACGGAACCGGCCAAGCTCGTCCAGCAGGGCCCGTTCCGGGAAAGGATAAAGCTGTTCCACACGCATCAAATAAACATCATTGATACCTTGATTTTCCCGTTCCGCATGAAGATCGTAATAGACCTTTCCCGAGCAGAGCACGACGCGCTTAATGTCTTCTTCGTCAACCAGCTGGATTTTTTGATCGGGTTTCGACTGAGCATCATCCCAGAGCACGCGATGGAAGGTTGAGTCCGGCCCGAAATCGTCGATCTTTGACGCAACGCCTTTATGCCGGAGAAGCGACTTTGGCGTCATCAACACCAGCGGTTTGCGGAAATTGCGGTGCATTTGACGGCGAAGGATATGAAAATAGTTCGCCGCCGTCGTGCAATTCGCGACCTGCCAATTGTCCTTGGCACAAAGTTGTAAAAAGCGCTCGAGCCGCGCGGAGGAATGTTCTGGTCCCTGGCCCTCATAGCCGTGAGGCAAGAGAAGGACAAGACCGCACATTCTGAGCCATTTGCGCTCGCCCGAGCAGATGAATTGGTCGATCACAACTTGTGCGCCATTGGCGAAATCGCCGAATTGCGCTTCCCATAGGACAAGTGCATTCGGCTCGGCGAGGCTGAAACCATATTCAAAGCCCAGCACCGCCACCTCAGACAGTATCGAATTGATGACTTCGAACTGCGCCTGATCTTCGCAGATATGATTGAGCGGGGTATAATTCTCTTCCGTTTTCTGGTCGATGAGAACGGAATGACGCTGCGAAAATGTACCCCGTTCGCTATCCTGACCCGAGAGACGGACGGGAAAACGATCACGCATCAGAGATCCGAAGGCGAGGGCTTCGGCCATCGACCAGTCAATGCCTTCGCCGGTCTCAATCATTTTGCGGCGGTTGCCGATTATCCGTTTAATCGTGCGGTGCGCGTTAAAACCTTTGGGGATCTCGGTAATATTCGTACCGATCTCTCTCAGCACCTCAAGATCGACCCCGGTCTTGCCGCGGCGTGCACCTTCCTCTGCGAAACCGATGCCGGACCATTTTCCGTCCATCCAATCCGCCTTGTTCGGCCGGTAATTCTCACCCAATTCAAACTCGGCCTCAAGATGCACCCGATTATTGGATTTGATCTCCGCGACGCCGGCTTCGGTCAAAACGCCTTCGTCGATAAGCTGTTGGGAATAGATATCGATGACGGTCGGATGATTCTTAATCTTCCGATACATGAGGGGCTGGGTGAAGGCCGGTTCATCCCCTTCATTGTGGCCATGGCGGCGATAGCAGAACATGTCGATGACGACAGGTTTGCGGAACTTCTGGCGGAATTCAGTCGCAATTTTCGCCACATGCACGACCGCTTCCGGATTATCGCCATTGACGTGGAAAATCGGCGCCGCGATCATCCGCGCGACATCTGAAGGGTAGGGCGAAGAGCGCGAATGGTGCGGGCTGGCGGTAAAGCCTATTTGATTGTTGACGATGAAATGCAGCGATCCGCCGGTCCGGTGGCCCTTAACGCCTGAAAGGCCGAAACATTCCGCGACCACACCTTGTCCGGCAAAGGAGGCATCGCCATGCAGTAGAAGCGGGAGCACGGAAGTGCGGTCTTTGTCGCCGAGCTGATCCTGCTTGGCGCGCACTTTGCCGAGAACAACAGGATCGACAATTTCCAGATGCGATGGATTGGCGGTCAGCGAAAGATGAACATTATTGCCATCGAATTCCCGATCCGAGGAGGCGCCCAAATGATATTTCACATCCCCCGACCCTTCGACCTCGTCGGGGGTGGAGGAGCCGCCCAAAAATTCATGGAAAATTGCCCGATGCGGCTTGCTCATGACACTTGCAAGCACGTTCAGCCGGCCGCGATGGGGCATGCCAACGATAATTTGCTTCACGCCTAAATGACCGCCACGCTTGATGATTTGCTCAAGCGCCGGAACCATGGATTCGGCACCCTCCAACCCAAATCGCTTGGTGCCGGTATATTTGACGTCGAGAAATTTCTCGAATGTCTCCGTTTCGATGAGCTTATTGAGAATCGCTTTCTTGCCCTCAGACGTAAAAGCAATCTCCTTATCGGCTCCCTCGATACGCTCTTGAATCCAGCTCTTTTGATCTCCCTCGGAGATATGCATGAATTCGACGCCGATATTCGAACAATAGGTGCGCTTCAGAATTTCGAGGATTTGGCGTACCGTCGCCGTCTCAGGTCCGAGCACATTGTCAATAAAGATTGGGCGGTCGAGATCAGCTTCGCTGAAGCCGTAACTGGCGGCCTGCAATTCGGGATGGGCGACCGGTTTCACCAGTCCAAGCGGATCCAGCTCGGCGGCGAGATGGCCGCGTACGCGGTAGGCGCGGATCATCATAAGTGCCCGGATCGAATCTTGGGTCGCCCGGTGCGTATCAGCGGGCGAGATCTCGACACCTTTCAGCTGGGCCTTGGCCGCGAGTTTTGTCTCTAGCGCGCGCTCAACCGGTGTCCAATCGCCGTCCAACGCACTGACAAGTTCGCCATTCGCCGGAATCGGCCAATCGCGGCGGGCCCAGGAGGGGCCTTCAACCTCTCTGCGGATTTCTTCCCCTTGATCCTTCAGCGCGGTAAAGAAATCCCGCCACTCCGCGTCGACAGACTCCGGATTGGCTTGATACCGGCCATATAGATCTTCGATATAACCCGCGTTTGTCCCATGAAGGAATGACGTCCGCGCGAAAATGTCGTTTAAGGATTTTGCTCCCATCGACCAAACCTCTCGAAGCGCCGCCCGCTCAGACAAGGTGATCGCACCTTGTCATTGGCTCTGGCAGCCTGCCGCATATGAGGACTTCAACATAAATGCGTTTCATTAACCATTTAATACATCAACGAGCGTTGTTCCAAGGGCCGCTGGCGAATTAGAGACCTCAATTCCGGCAGATTTCAGCGCCTCGATTTTGTCGCCAGCCCCACCTTTGCCGCCTGAAATAATAGCGCCCGCATGGCCCATGCGGCGGCCGGGAGGCGCGGTCACACCGGCGATAAAGCCGACAATTGGCTTTCTCACGTTAGAAGATTTGATGAAATCGGCGGCATCTTCTTCCGCCGTGCCTCCAATTTCGCCGATCATTATAATCGAATGTGTGTCGGGATCCCCCAAAAACAAGTCCAAACAATCGATAAAATTCGTGCCATTGACCGGGTCACCGCCAATTCCGATGCAGGTCGATTGACCAAGCCCGGCCGCTGTCGTTTGCGCCACCGCCTCATAAGTCAGTGTGCCGGACCGTGAAACGATGCCGACGGAACCGGATTTGTGAATATGGCCTGGCATGATGCCGATTTTGCACGCGTCCGGCGTGATAATGCCCGGACAATTTGGACCGATCAGCCGCGATTTCGAGCCGGAAAGGGCGCGGTTGATTTTCACCATATCGAGTACGGGAATGCCTTCAGTAATGCAGACGATAAGCTCGATCTCGGCCGCTATGGCTTCGGCAATGGCATCTGCCGCGAAGGGCGGCGGAACATAAATGGCTGACGCATTGGCGCCGGTCGCTGCCTTTGCTTCCGCCACCGTATCGAAAACCGGTACGCCAAGATGCTCGCTGCCGCCTTTGCCAGGCGTCACGCCGCCGACCATTTGCGTGCCATAGGCAATGGCTTGCTCGGTATGAAAGGTGCCATGGGCGCCTGTGATGCCCTGGCAGATGACTTTTGTGTGCTTGTTAACGAGAACTGACATCACTGGCCTCCTTCACCGCGGCTACAATTTTCTGCGCGGCATCGTCCAAATTGTCCGCGGCGATGACATTGAACCCGGACTCGATAATGATTTTCTTTCCGAGCTCGACGTTTGTTCCTTCAAGTCGAACCACAAGGGGAACTTTTAAACCGACCTCTTTGACCGCCGTGATTACACCTTCGGCGATGATGTCGCAGCGCATGATACCGCCGAATATATTGACGAGGATGCCCTCGACCTTCGGGTCCGAAGTGATGATCTTGAAGGCCGCTGTGACCCGTTCCGTCGTCGCGCCGCCGCCGACATCAAGGAAATTGGCGGGTTCAGAACCATAGAGTTTGATAATATCCATGGTGGCCATCGCCAATCCGGCGCCGTTCACCATGCAGCCTATGGTTCCATCTAGAGCGATATAGTTGAGGTCGAATTTCGAGGCCTCGATTTCTCTATCATCTTCTTCCGTTTCGTCGCGCAATTCGAGCATATCGGGGTGGCGGTAAAGCGCATTGGAATCGAAGCCGACCTTGGCATCGAGACAGACAAGCTCGCCTTCCTTGGTAACCACCAGCGGATTGATTTCCAGAAGGCTCATATCCTTGCCGTTGAAGGCTTCATAGAGCTTCGCCCCGAGCTTCTGAGCTTGCTTACCGAGATCTCCGCTAAGCGCGAGCGCCTTGGCAAGCATGCGCCCATGATGGGGCATGAAGCCGGTGGCCGGATCGATGTCGAAGGTGATGATTTTCTCAGGGGTCTTGGCGGCAACCGCCTCGATATCCATGCCGCCTTCGGTCGATGCGACAAAGGCGATGCGTGAGGTCGCGCGGTCAATCAACATAGAGAGATAGAACTCGTCCTTGATGTTCGAGCCTTCCTCGACATAGATGCGGCTGACGACTTTGCCTTGGGGACCTGTCTGATGGGTGACAAGGGTTGATCCAAGAAGACGCTCGGCCTCGGCCTTGACCTCATCAACCGACTTAACGACTTTGACGCCGCCGGCCTTGCCGCGCCCGCCAGCATGGATCTGAGCTTTGACGACCCAAACCGGTCCGCCGAGCTCGTCCGCTGCTTTCACGGCTTCGTCTATTGAAAATGCAGGAAGCCCGTGGGCGACTGGTACACCAAAGGACTTTAAAACGGCTTTTGCCTGATATTCGTGAATATTCATAGAGGTCTCATTTTTGGGGGCGTTCGCTTTGCGTATCGCCTGGTCTCAACCGCCATGGAGCCCGTCTTGTAAGCTCCGGCTTACTGTTACAAATTGTGTTCACTCACTCGGACAGCTGTCGAATTCGCCTGGATTTTCTTACCCGCTGGCCAGATCCGGTGAAATTTGCAGACAGGCCTCGACCAGTCCTTTTACGGATTCGACCGATCCCATAAACGCTTGACGCTCCGCCGATTCCAAATCGATTTCGACGACGCGCTCGACGCCTTTTGCGCCAATGACGACGGGAACGCCGATATAAAGGCCTTTGACGCCAAATTCGCCATTGAGATAAGCGGCGCAGGGCAGAACGCGCTTTTTGTCCTTGAGATAAGAGTCGGCCATGGCGATCGCCGACGATGCAGGCGCGTAATAGGCCGAGCCGGATTTAAGCAATCCGACGATTTCGGCGCCGCCGGCGCGCGTGCGCTGGACAATTTCCTCAAGGCGCTGCGCGGTGATCCATTGCATCTTCACAAGATCGGTCAAGGGAATGCCAGCAACGTTGGAATAGCGGATGAGCGGCACCATCGTATCGCCATGGCCGCCAAGCACAAAAGCGGTGACATCTTCGACGGACACATCGAACTCGCTGGCGAGGAAATAACGAAAGCGCGCGGAATCCAAGACGCCAGCCATGCCGACCACCTTGGTGCGCGGCAGCCCGCTAAATTTCTGCAGAGCCCAAACCATGGCGTCGAGAGGGTTGGTAATGCAGATAACAAAAGCTTCGGGCGCATATTTGGCGATTCCTGCCCCGACCTGCGACATCACCTTGAGATTGATTTCTAGAAGATCATCCC
>BFAS01000255.1 GCA_008974985.1 bacterium MnTg02 | reverse complement strand
GACTCTTCGCGCAACACATCAGCAGCCTCGCGGCGGGCGCTGCGCGCGCGCCGCCAATAGGGTTTCAGGTTTTTCCGGTGCTCGCGGAATATCTTCTTAAGCGCCTCCCGGCGTTCGGCGGAAAGGCTCCGCATAAAGGCTCGCCCATCGGAAGAATGTCGATGCCCTCCCCAAAAACCGTCATGCCGGCCGGCATAGAGCTTTCCGCCAATCGCACCAATAGTGACAAGGTTTAGCGCCAGCGACAAAACCAGGACAATCCATACCCATCGCGGCAGCCGCCGCTCTGTTCCACCGGTCTCGCTGTTTGTGGATTCGCTCATAAGAAATCCTCCGAGAGCGTCACATCTTCGTCAAAACTAAATCCTGGAAGCGCGCTCGCAATAGACTCCTCTGCCGACGCGACATCGAAACCGTTCGTGAGCGCCGGATCAATAAGACCGTTCGCGCCGATATAGATCCCAAAAACCAAAGACGCCGCAAGCGCCGCCACGGACGGCCACGTCCAACTTGTCCGCCAAACTCCAGCACCAAGGTTTTGCCTCGGTCTAAACGGGATAATAAGCGGTTCCGATCGTGTCAGCTCCGCTTTCGCGGCATCGAGAATTTTGTTTTTTAGTTCCGCGGTCTCTGCGGCCACTGGAGCCATATCCAAAAGCTTATCGAGAGCCCGCGCCTCCTCCAGCATCGCGCAAGCATCCGAAGATGACATAATCAAAGGCTCGAGCGTCTGACGCTCCTCATCTGGCCAGCGTTCGAAATCGGCGCCAAACCGCGTTAGCGTCCATTCAAGACGTTCCAGATCGATATTTGTCCCTTGTCTAGTCATTTTTTTACCCATTGCCTCATCCAAATGGCAGGTTCGGTTAAAAGCCGTTACCCATTATCTGGCAAAAGCGCTTTCCATTCCGGTTCAAGTTCCCTCTTAACGCTGCGCCGGGCCCGCGCCAAAAGCGATTCCAACGCCTCAACTGATATGTCCATAATGTCCGCTGCTTCTTTCATGCTGAGCTCCTGATAATGAAAGAGCGTTAATGCAAGCCGTTGGCGCTCAGGCAAGCCTCCCAGCGCAATGTCCATTCGCTGAGAAAGTTGCCGCTCATGAACAGACCGGTCTTGCTCCGGATCGGTCTTAATTTCAGGCACGTCATCGAGCGGTTGAACCTTTCGCCCACGCAACCGGTCAATACAAAGGTTCGACGTGATCCGGTAGAGCCAGGTCGAGAGCCGCGCCCTTTTTCGATCAAAACGGCTGGCATGGTTCCACAACCTAATGAGCGTCTCTTGCGCGACATCTTCTGCTTCCGCATCATCGCCGAGCATTCGCCTCGCCAGGGCAAGAATAGGTCCGAGATGCCTATCAACCAAAGTCGCGAAAGCGCGCTCGTCACCAGAAGCGGCGCGTTCCACGAGGCTAGCCTCGATATCCTGTTCGCCTTGTCCGGATCGGGGTACCGCGCGCGGCCCCGACCCCACTGCTTCTGGTGGCACACCACTTGTCCCAATTGCCCTGACCGCGATTTCCAGATCAGCACCTCCCAAATAAACGAAAGCTTTACCGGTCTTCCAGCCCCTTAGGATTGTGACTAAATCTCAACCCGTGCGGCAATTCATCCTTGGTAATTTTGCCGTCGTCGTTCAGATCGTTCCAGCGAAACCGTTCTTTTGCAAAGTGGCCGAATTCCGCTTTGGTTATTTGGCCGTCTTTGTCCCGATCGAATCGCCGCGTGACGCGTTTGACATGACGCTCGATACGCTCGCGAACCAGAGCTTCAATCTCATCTTCTGTAACCGAGCCATCACTATTTCTATCAAACTCGGAAAACTTCTCATCAATAATTTTTTCGACTTCATCTAAGCTAATCGTACCATCTCTATTGATGTCGACGTAAGCCAGCACCTTCCCCATTCCAAAGCCGCTGCGACGCATACCATGCGGTCCAACAGCCACTGCGGTGCCAATGCCGGCCACGAGAATCACACCGCCAAGAACAGCTGCAATTTTTGTCTTTTTCTGCATGAATACACTCCATCTTGCGGGAAAGCATGTGCAATGCCGTCTGCATATGACCCTTCTACGGATCACAAGGAGTAAATCCGTCGCCACCTGTCTAAATATTTTTGGACCGCTCGTTTAGTTATCCGGCGTGGCCCGGGAGACGATCAACGCGTCATAAATTTTTCGGACCGCGGTTAAGGTTTCGGAGAGGCACGCTTCGAGGCGGAGAAAATCGGGCTCTTCTCCCGCCTGGACAAGAAGTAGTTTCAGCCCATCGGAAGCCTCTTCAGCCGAAAAAGACCCCTCCACACACAGCCGCAAAACCTGCGTTAGATTATGGTAGAGCCGGGCAGCGGGAATAAGGACGTCGGCGTCGGCCGCCTTTATCAGGTTGGTAGCGACCAACTTTTTCAAGGCGGCAAAGGTATTCTGATCTAGCACACCGGGATATTTCTCCGCATGAACCAGTTGCAAAAATTGGGTGATGAATTCGAGATCAATAAGGCCTCCGGAAACTTCTTTAATGCTCCAGATATCGCTTGTTCCCTTTTCCTTATCGATTAGCTGCCGCATCTTAACAATATCAGCTGCGATATCCGGCGCATTGCGCGGCGTCGAAAGCACGTTCCGGATGGTCGCCTCTATCCGCTCCCGCAACCCGGGTGGACCGGAGATAATTCGCGCCCGCGTCAGGGCCATATGTTCCCAGGTCCAAGCCGACTTGTTTTGATAATCGACAAAGCTCTGAAGCCGTGTTGCGAGCGGCCCCGATCTGCCAGATGGCCGGAGCCGCATGTCGACTTCATAAAGCGTGCCCTGAGCAGTGGGCACGGACAATGCCGCAATGAAGCGCTGCGCGAATCGCGCATAATATTGACCACCCGTGAGCGGTTTTAACCCATCCGACATATCCGCGCGCTCATCAAAGTCATAGACAATAATGAGATCGAGGTCGGAACCGCCTGTCATTTCCATCCCGCCCAGCTTACCCAGAGCGATGATCGCAACCTCACCGCCTGCTAATTTTCCGTGAGTTTTCGCCAGCTCATTTTGAACGGACTTGCTGAGAGCATTGATTAAATGTCCAGCGAGCCGCGCATAAGCCCCGCCAGCTTCATCCGCTGTAATCGTTCCGGACACGACGCGTACGCCGATAAGAAAGGCCTGCTCCTGGCCGATACTGCGCGCCAGATCGAGGCCTTCTTGATAATCAGTGCAAGCCGAAAGTTGATTTTCGACAAGGTTTGACAGGGACTCGTCTGAAGGCAGTGCGCCAAAAAATCCTGGATCAAGGACAGCGTCAAGCAGCCGCGCTCTGCGGCTCAATATTCGCGCTAACCTTGGTGCTGTGCCCATAATATCAGCGATCAGCCGCAGCAGATGGGGATGCGACCGCAACAAAGAAAAGAGCTGAACCCCGGCGGGTAGGTCGGCCAAAAACCTGTCGAAGGCAACCAACGCCACATCCGGATCAACAGATTTCGAAAAAGCCTCCAGCAATATAGGCTGAACTTCCGTCAGCCTTTCGCGCGCCCGTTCACTCCTCATGGCGGGATAGCGGCCAAAATGCCAGCTTCGAACCGCGGCGATAACGCGCTCCGGACTTGCGAAACCCATGGATTTCAGCGTGGCGACTGTTTCGGTGTCGTTTTCATCGCCTGTGAAAACAAGATTTCCTGTTTCGGACGCGAGCACCGGGGCATCCTCGAACAGCGCAGCGTAATGCGCTTGCACGATTTCGAGATGTTTTATCAGTTCCGTTGCAAATGCCTGCGAATTTGAAAATCCGGCAAAGAAGGCGAATTGTTCAAGCTCTTCGCCTTCTTTCGGAAGAGTATGTGTTTGTTCGTCGCCAACCATTTGCAGGCGATGCTCGACATGGCGGAGAAATCGATATGATTTGCCGAGATCCACAGCCACATCGCTCTTGATCCAGCCTTTTTCGGCGAGCAAATCCAATGCCTGAAGAGTTTTCCGCGAACGCAAATCTTCCTGACGGCCACCGGCAATCAACTGCTGGGTTTGAACAAAAAACTCAATTTCACGAATTCCACCACGGCCGAGTTTAATATTGTGGCCTGCGACCGCTATATCACCATGCCCTTTAACGGCATGGATCTGCCGCTTCATGGCGTGGACATCGGCAATCGCGGCGAAATCGAGATATTTCCGCCAGACAAACGGGGACAGTTGATCGAGAAAGGCTTTGCCGGCAAAAATATCGCCGGCCACGGACCGGGCCTTTATGAGCGCCGCACGCTCCCAATTCTGTCCAAAGCTCTCATAGTAGATGAGGCCTGCCTCGGTCGACATGGCGACCTGCGTCGCGCCCGGATCAGGACGAAGGCGAAGATCAACCCGATAGACATACCCATCCTGCGTACGCTCCTGCAAAAAACGGACGAGTTCCCGCGTCAGACGAATGCAAAACATCGCCGGTTCAGCGTCGTCCGGTAAGGCGAGCCGTTCCGGATCGTAAAAGATGATGAGATCTATATCGCTGGAATAGTTGAGTTCGAGAGCGCCATATTTGCCGAGGGCTAGAACGAAATAGCCGCTGTCCTGTTCCGGCTTATCCGGATCGGACGGATGATACGCCCCGTGTTGCGCAGCCACTCGAAATGCAAAGCGCACCGCCTGTTTCAATGCGTTATCCGCAGCCTGGCTCAACGCTTCCGTGGTCTGCATGACATCCCAAATCCCAGCGATATCGGAAAGTGCGGTCAGCAGAGCAACGCGCTTCTTGAATGTGCGCAGATGAGTCATAACCTCACCGGCGTTTTCCGCCGCTCCCATATCCCTATCCAGAGCCTGGATGAGATCCGAAAGCGTTTCGTCTGGGGGCGCAACTAGGCTGCGATGCAGAAAGGCAGGATCAGCCAATATGAGATGCGAAAGATAGGGTGATGCTCCGAAGATGGTGCCAAGGAGGCTGCGCACCTTCTCGTTTCCGCTCACCAAAGCGGATAGATCGCTTAAGCCCACGTTCTCGTCCACGCGGCTTAAGAGGTCGCTTAATCCGGCTTCGGCCTTATCTTGGAGATAAACAGGGGGAACAGTTGCAATTTTCTCGTAAAGCCCGCCCAAAAGCGCCCCCTCTTCCGGACAGACGGCCTTAGGCACTCGCCCGGTTATTTAATTCCAATGACAATCCGCCCTGCTTAAGCGGCAATCCAAGGACCACTTTAAGGCCAGGCTGATTATCCTCAAGACGGATTTCCCCATTGTGAAGGTGTGCAACCGCCGCGGCAAGGCTGAGACCAAGTCCGCTGCCAGGCCGTGAGCGGCTCGCCTCCAATCTCACAAAGCGTTTGAGAACACGGTCCCGCTCTTGCGCTGGTATCCCCACGCCATGATCCTCAACGGCGATCTCCGCAATTTCTCCGCAGTGGCGAACATAAACGGAGATATCGTCCAAAATGTCGGACTTCGCCTCCCGGGGTTTCGCAACTGGCGCACCATATTTGATAGCATTATCGATGAGGTTGGCCAAAGCCTGGCCGAGCAATTGCCGGTCGCCAACGAGCATAACACCGTCTGGTGCGTCAACGCTGAGTGTCAGCCCTTGTTCCTCTGCAAGGGGTTCATATAATTCGGCAACGTCTTTTACGACGAGCGCGAGATCGACATCTTCCAGCGTCTTGCCCGCCGCCCCGGCTTCCAGCCGGGCAATGCTCAATAGCGCATTAAATGTGCGGATCAGATCATCCGCTTCCTCAATCGTTCTCTCCAGTGCTTCCCGGTAAGCCGCCTCTCCACTGGGATCCCGGAGCGCACCCTCCACTCTGTTGCGCAAGCGGTTCAGAGGCGTTTTCAGATCGTGGGCAATATTGTCGGAGACCTCCCGAAGCCCGTTCATCAGCTGTTCGATACGATCGAGCATGTCGTTTAGACTTTGCGACAAGCGGTCAAGCTCATCGCCAGACCCCGAAATCGGGACACGGCCTGTTAGATCGCCGCTCATAATCGTGCGGCTGGTCGCGGTGACGGCTTCAATACGGGAGAGGAGATTGCGGCTTACAAGGTAACCGCCGCCAATGCCGAGGATCGCCATAACGCCGAGCCCCCAAAGCACGGTCGACGAGATAATGCGCCCAAATTCCCGGCGGTCTTCGATATCGCGTCCGACGATCAGCCGAAATCCGCCTGGCAACCGAAAAACACTCGCAAACGCTAATCGTTTTTCTGGCCCGCCCTCCGCCGGCCGCCGGTACACGAACTCAACGCGTCCAACCGTACTCCATAGCTCCGGCGAAACCTTTTGCAGGTTGCCCGCAATGTGCCGGGCGCGGGAATCGGTGACGAGATAGAGACTGTTGCCGGGAGTCTGACTTCGCTCCGCGACTGTCGCCGCGAGTTGAGCCATTCCTCCCTGCTTATATTGTTCCTGAAGCCCCTGGATTTCGGCTTGGATGGTCTGCTCAAGCTGGCGCGACAACAATATGGTCGTATTCCAATAAATATAGGCGATCGCGACCGTGGCGGCTGCGCCGAACAGCGCAAAATAGGTCATGGAAAGACGAAAGGTCGTCGTCTGGAAAAACTTAATCAGCGCTGTCACTGACCATATATCCCGCTCCTCTTACAGTGTGCAGAAGAGGCATTACGAAGTCCTTGTCGATTTTTGAGCGAAGCCGCGAAATGTGCACATCGATCACATTTGTCTGAGGATCAAAATGATAGTGCCATACATTTTCAAGCAGCATCGTCCGCGTCACAACTTGGCCCGCATGTTTCATGAGATATTCAAGAAGACGGAATTCTCTCGGTTGCAGCGTAATCGCCTCTCCCGAGCGTGTCACTTTTCGCGACAACCTATCAAGCACCAGATCCCCCACGACATATCTGGTTTCACCTTCCTCTGGCTGCGAGCGGCGCGCCAGAGCTTCGACGCGCGCCAGCAGTTCAGAGAACGCATAAGGCTTTGTCAGATAATCATCCCCGCCCGCCCGCAAACCGTTTACACGGTCATCCACTTCGCCCAAGGCGCTCAATATAAGGACAGGAGTCTGGGCGCCTTCCGACCTGAGCGTTTCGATGACGTTGAGCCCATCACGTTTGGGCAGCATTCGGTCAATAATCAGTACATCGTAGGAGCTTAGGCGCGCTTGCTCGAGCCCCACCTCGCCATCACCCGCAGCGTCTGCCACGTGCCCGCACTCACCGAGCGCCTTAACAAGGAAATCCGATGTCTCCAAATCATCTTCTATAATGAGCACGCGCATGGTTCTGACGACGCCGTAGGCTGATAAATGGTTTGACTTGCGCGGCGGCCCCTAACCACGAAAAATTCAGCGGCTGCCTTTTGCCGGCAGCCGCTGCATGGCCGACTTGAGCTTAGGTCGTCTTCAACGGCAATCCGACAAGATGTTTCCTGTCGCCGGTTTGGATCCGCAACAGGATCGCTTTGCGTCCTTTACGCTTCGCGGCACGTACGCCGGTCAACACATCGTCTGGCTCGGACACGGCTTTGCCGCCGACTTCAAGAATGACGTCGCCCGTTTTAAGCCCTATCTCAGCGGCTTTTGAATCTGGATCGACATCCGTGATAACAACACCGTCGTCCCCAGCGCCCGACCGGCTTGACGCAGGCGCGAGAGAAAGTCCGAGATCTTCTAATTCCTCACCAATCGGCTTACCCGTTTGGAGCTTGGCGAGTTTTTTGATCCCTGGAAAGCGCCCAAGCTTCACTGTCGTCGTCAGCTTTTCGCCGTCACGATACACAGTAACGCGGGCATTTGATTTTGGCTGGAGCCCGGCAATTGTACGAGCCAAATCCCGGGAATCCTTGATGCGCTCACCGTTCACTTCCACGATAGCATCGTTAACTTTCAAATCGGATTTCGAAGCCGGTCCGCCGGGCGTAATTTCGGATATCATGGCGCCTTCCGCCTTATCAAGAGCAAGGCTTTCAGCAATATCCTCGGTGACATTCTGGATTGACACACCAAGCCAGCCACGCCTCACGGAACCGGAATTGCGAAGATCCGCGACAACTTCCTGTGTCAGCCGTCCAGGGATCGCAAAAGCAATACCAACATTTCCGCCTGATGGGCTGAAGATGGCCGTGTTAACGCCGACGACCTTGCCATTCAGGTTAAATGTGGGACCACCCGAATTACCGCGGTTCACTGCAGCATCGATTTGCAGGTAATCGTACGGTCCGGAGCCAATATCCCGTCCGCGGGCAGAGACAATACCCGCCGTGACAGTGCCGCCAAGACCAAACGGATTACCAACAGCCAGAACCCAGTCGCCAACACGCGCCGGCTTATCGGAGAATTCAACAGTTGGATAATCGCCATTCTTGATGATCTTCAATAAGGCGATATCCGTCCGCGGATCCCCACCGATCAATTTCGCGTCAAGCTTAGTGCCATCATCCAATGTCACGGAAATACTTTTGGCTTTTTCGATCACATGGTTGTTTGTAACAACATAGCCATCCTGCGAAATGATAAATCCGGATCCTTGCGCGAGCGACGGACGGCGGCGGCCAGGCGCGCCGCGAGGACCCTCGCGAAAACGTTTGAAGAATTCATTGAACGGACTATCGTCGGGAAGATCTGGCAGACCGCGAAACCTTTTGCGATCGCCGCCGGAAGTACCGTTTTTCACGTTTATGCTGACAACCGCCGGGCGAACCTTTTCCACAAGATCTGCAAAGCTCATAGGCGCGGGGCCATATGGCGTCATAACGCCGCCGCGCGCACCGCCGTCCGGCTTCGCGGCAACCTCCAGTGAAGGCTGTGCAACAAGCGCCGCCGTCATTCCAATGCCCAAAATGCCGGCTATTGCGAAGGCAACCGGTTTTGACCGCCCCAGCTTAACCGCGCGGTCCGGCGTCGTATTTTGTCCACTGCTCGGCACAATCATTTGCGATACATCTCCTCTTGATAGACCGATGCTCATATGTCTGGTCTAATATGTAGGATATGGCAGCTTACACTGCACTTTCGATAGGATTAATTTTTCGTAAGGTTGATTGCCAAGGCACTAGCATTGTTTCGGATTGTTTTTATGGTGGGATCTTGAGAAATTAATGATTAATATCCTCCTTCTTCGAAAGATTTGAGCACTCGCAAATGTGGCAAACACTTTTAAATCAATACACTAAAGCCTTTATGGCGCTTTTGGTGGCTGGACTGTTTAGCGTGGAACCAGCCAATTCCCAGATAGCTGCCAAAATATCCGGCACGCTCAGCAATATTATCCAATCTCAATCCCATATTCAAAAAATCGCGATTTTTGGTGAGGACAATCGCAAATCCCTGCCAAAGCGGTATGCCGATCTCGATGGAAAAATTGGCTTGCTTTACAATGATCGCGTGCAGACGCTTTGCACCGCATTTTGCGTCGCGCCCGACGTCATCGCTACCGCTGCTCATTGCCTTTTCGGCAATCCGAAGGGTAAGCGTCCCAAGATCGCGAACTTTTCATTTCGAATAAGAGGCAAGCAGAAAACATCTGCATCACGAATCGCGGGTTTCAGGAGCGGCGCAGCGTCTCATTATGTCGTTGCCGGAACGACAGGTCTCAGAACGCGCCCGCCAATGGATGCGCCAAAGGACTGGGCGCTCGCAAAATTATCGACGCCGGCTTGCAAATTCGGCGTTTTAAAAGTGAAAACACAATCCTTACCGGAGCTTATCGAGGCGGCAAGCCAGCAAAAGATATTTCAAGTCGCCTATCATTGGGATTATGAACATTGGAAGTTGGCCTATTCAGGAGCATGCGGCGTCAAACAATATTCCGGAAAATTAAACTGGAAAGAGGTCAAACGCCTATTCGCGAATCCCAATGCGTTAGTTTTGCATACGTGTGATACGGGGGGCGCGTCCTCCGGCTCTCCCATTTTGTTAGATAGTTCTCCTGATCCTGTCGTGGTCGCGATGAATGTCGGATCGTATGAGCAATCCAAGGTTTTTATCCGTGATGGACGCATTGTAAGACGATCGAAATCGCGTGTTATCGCGAATACCGGTGTCAATGCCTCGGCATTTGTAGGACTCACAGAATCACTGAAATCCGCCTCGATTATCGAATCAAACGATGACATCGTGTCGCTGCAGACTGGGTTAAAAGTCAAAGGTTTCAATCCGGGCATCTTGGATGGAAAATTTGGCCCGAAAACCCGCAAGGCCATCACAAGTTATCAGATTAAAGAGGGGCTTCCCGTTACCGGCATTCCTACACAGTCGATTTTGACCGTCCTTATGAAAGCGATTGGCAATGTGCCATTTGAGTCCCTTACGGGGACGACGTCATCGCAATCTCTAAGGCTTCGCGGACCGGCTTCTGTATCTCAAAAGAAAGACACGCCGGAGAAATCCAGCAATAAAAACAAACCTAAAAAGGATATCTCATTTCCGGTTCTTAGAGAGTGGTTCAAGTCGTATCGAATGCCGGACACAAACCATTAATTCGATCCGGCGGAGCCCTGCTGCATATACAAGCGAGCGAGCGCTAAAATTGACTTCCACAGCCTGCGGCCTAGAGCGCTTTTAGCCGTGTCACAATTTCAGAACTTTTCTCTAATGTCTTATGAACGGGGCATCTGTCGGCGATTTCGACAAGCCTAGTTCTCATCGCGTCATCCAGCGGACCATCAATTTCTATCTCGCGCTCAAAACGATCGATCCGCCCGTTCCGCCCCTCACTGCAATCCTCGCAATCTTTCGCGTGAACCTTGTCATGGGTGACATGCACTTTGACGCGCTCCAAAGGCAGCTTCTTGTGCTCTGCATAGAGCCTTAACGTCATGGACGTGCACGAGCCAAGCGCCATACTCAGGAAATCATATGGCGAGGGTCCGCTGTCGAACCCACCAAAACTGGCAGGTTCGTCCGCAAGGAGCCGGTGCGAGCCGGAGACAATCTCCTGTTGGAACTTACCCATTCCTGTTTCTGCGACGCTCACTGTTCCTTCTGGTCCCGGATATGGCAAATTGAATGCTCCTCCGCCCGTGCGATCAATATAGCGCTCAACCCAAGCCGTAAGAGACGCAGCCACATACGCTGCATCCTCGCGCCGGCTTAAGAGATGATCGGCATCATCAAGCGAAATGAAGCTCTTTGGGTGCTTGGCCGCCTGGAAAATCTTTCCGGCATTCTCAATCCCGACGATGGCATCCCGCGGCGCATGAAAAATAAGCAGCGCCTTTTTCATATTAGCAATATTTTCAACAACAGAGTGGGCTTGCAGATCGTCAAGAAACTGTTTTTTAATTGTGAATGTGCGGCCGGCGAGTTGAACCTCCGCGACGCCCTTATCCTCTATTTCGCCGATCTTGGCGCCAAAGTTTTGGATCACATGCTCAGCGTCCGCCGGGGCTCCGATCGTCGCCACTGCGCAAACTTCTGGGATCTTTCCCGCAGCCACGAGAACAGCAGCGCCACCGAGGCTGTGTCCAATCAGGATTTTCGGTGCCTGATAATTCTCCCGGAGATAGTCCGCAGCTTTGAGGAGATCATTTACATTCGACGAGAAGTTCGTGTTCGCAAACTCACCATCGCTTGCCCCGAGCCCTGTGAAATCAAAGCGGAGAATGGCAAATCCATGTCCCGTCAGTTCGCTTGCGATGCGTGATGCGGCAAAAATATCCTTTGAGCACGTAAAGCAATGAGCGAACAGAATGTAAGCTCGGGGCTCACCAGCAGGCAGATCCAATCTGGCGGCGAGCTTCTCGCCGAGACTGCCAGGAAAGGTAAGTTTTTTTGAATTGGCGGGCATGGATTCGGATCCTATGGATGTGACCGATTTTTGATCGATCTAGATGCCCGTGAAAATGCGCCGGGTACACGGATCCTGCAAGAGGCAATGGCAAAGATGTGATTGGGCAATAGGTAAGGGAGAGGGGAGAGGGAGAGGGAGGTCGCGGGAAGTGGAGAGCGGAAAAGGCGGGACTAATCGCCGCTCAATAGCTTTTTCAGCTGCTTTTGCTCGTCGGCAGTCAGGGCCTTGTGTTTGCCCGAATCCGCCGGACCCTGTTGGCGGCGCCAACTGAAGAACATAGCGGTTGCGGCGAGAATAAGAATCGCGGGAGGTGCCAGCCATAACAGAAATGTATGCCAGCCGAAGCGCGGACGAAGCAGCACAAACTCGCCATAGCGGGCAACAATAAAGTCAATAACCTGACGATTGGAATCGCCCTTCGTGAGACGCTCGCGGACGAGAATGCGCAAATCCTTTGCGAGCGGCGCATTGGAGTCATCGATCGACTGATTTTGGCAAACCAGACAACGCAGCTCAACGGAAATATTTCGCGCCCGCGTCTCGAGCTGAGGATCGTCAAGCACCTCGCCCGGTTCAACCGCGATGCTCACACGCGGCCCAGAAACAATCAGTATCACCGCGAGTATCAGAAAAAAGAACCGGCACATCGCGCTACTCCGCCGGCGCGGGGAGAGGCGGCTGCGTCTTTGTCTTTCGAGGCGCACCAACGCGTAATCGGCGATCTGATAATGAGATGAAGCCGCCAACAAACATTATAATTGTTCCAAACCAAATACATCTTACGAACGGATTGAAATAAAGCCGGACGGACATTGCCCCGTCCTCCAGGGCATCTCCCAGCACCACATAAAGGTCTCCGGCCCAAGAGGCATAAATACCGGCTTCCGTTGTCACTTGCTTCTCTACCGTATAGCGCCGCTTCGACGGAAATAATTGCATGAATGCAACTCCGCCGCTGCGAACGCTGAATTTACCGACTGTCTCCTGATAGTTGGGTCCGGCACTTGGGGCAACGCCTTCAAATACAACCTCATAACCCGCAATGGCCACTGTCTGACCCGGCTTCATTGCAAGGATTTTTTCGCTTTGCCAGGCGCTGGTCGCGACAATGCCAATGACCATTACGCCAACGCCGGCATGAGCAAACATGGATCCATAGGCGGCGCGAGGTAGATTCCAAAGACGGCGAAAAACTTCCTCCCACGGCGCACGAAACATCTTCACCCGGAACGCTACTTCAGATATTGCACCGAACACCAACCAGATCCCCAGTCCAATGCCAAAGGGCGCAAGCCAGGGACCTCGCGATTGTGTTGCGAAAATGAAGACGATCACCAATAGCGCACAAGCTGCGGCGAACAGAAGACGTTGCGTTGCGCCCAATATGTCGCCGCGCTTCCAGGCGAGAAACGGCCCGAAAGGAATAGCCAAAAGCAATGGCACCATAAGCGGGCCAAAAGTGGCATTGAAATAGGGTGCCCCGACAGAGATTTTGGCGCCCGTTATGGACTCGAGCACCAAAGGATAGAGCGTCCCAATCAAGACGGCCGCACAAGCCGTCGTCAGCAATAAATTGTTGAGAACAAGGCTCCCCTCGCGGCTGATCGGCGCAAATATACCGCCTTTCTTGAGAAGCGGTGCGCGCCAAGCAAACAGAGCGAGCGAGCCGCCGATGAAAATGAGCATGATCACCAGAATAAAAATGCCACGCGACGGATCGACCGCAAATGCATGCACGGAGGTGAGAACGCCCGAGCGAACAAGAAAAGTTCCCATTAAACTCAGAGAAAAAGTAAGGATGGCGAGTAGAATGGTCCAAACTTTGAGCGCGTCACGCTTTTCCATCACAAGAGCGGAATGCAGCAACGCCGTGCCCGCAAGCCATGGCATGAAGGAAGCATTCTCGACAGGATCCCAAAACCACCAACCGCCCCAGCCGAGCTCGTAATAAGCCCACCAGGAGCCCATGGCTACGCCGAGGGTTAAGAACATCCAAGCCGCAAGCGTCCAGGGACGCACCCAACGTGCCCAGGCCGCATCAATGCGTCCATCGATCAGTGCCGCAACGGCGAACGAAAAGGCCATCGAGAAGCCGACATAGCCGGTGTAAAGAAACGGCGGATGAAAGGCCAGCGCCGGGTCCTGTAATATCGGATTTAATCCATTGCCGTCGAACGGCGCTGGAAATGTGCGAATGAACGGATTGGACGCCGCAATGATGAACAGCAAAAACGCGACGCCGATCGAGGCTTGAACAGCAAGAACGTTGGCGCGAAGTTGATCTGGCAGATTGCCGCCAAAGACGGCCACAGATGCTCCGAAGAGTGCCAAAATCAGTACCCACAAAAGCATCGAACCTTCATGGTTTCCCCAAACACCTGAAATTTTATAAATAAGTGGTTTCGCGGAATGGGAATTTTGCCAAACAGTCTGCACGGAGAAGTCCGACGTCACGAAGGCATGAGTCAGCGCAAGAAAAGAAACCAATAACAGCACGAACTGAAGTTGCGCCGCCGGCAAAGCAATGCGCATGAGACCGGCGTCCTGTTTATAAGCGCCCCAGGCTGGCACGGTCATCTGCAGAATTGCCATGCCCAGACCCAATATTAAGGCAAAATGGCCAATCTCAATGATCATTCTGGTACCCTATTTTGCTTTCTGTGGCGCATCCGCACCGCGCCATACACCCTTCTTCTTGAGCATGTCGGCAACCTCTGGAGGCATATAGTTCTCATCATGTTTGGCAAGGACACTGTCAGCATCGAATACACCCGTGCTGGAGAGTTTGCCTTCTGTCACGACCCCCTGCCCCTCCCGGAATAGATCCGGCAGCACGCCTTCATAGCGAACTTCAATCGACTTTATTGTGTCCGTCACGGCGAACCTTATAACGGTTCCGGACCCGCGCTTGACGCTCCCCTCCTCAACTAGACCTCCCAAGCGGATCCGCTGGCCAGGTTTGATTTGCTTCTCCGTCACATCGCTCGGGCTATAAAAAAACACGATCGAATCTTCGAGCGCGACGAGGACTAGCGCAACAGCCGTGGCCAGCACCGCCACGCTCACGCCGATAAAAAGAGATCTTCTTTGCTTACGCGTCATCTTTCGACATCACTCTCGGAGAAATTATGTTAGCGCCCTTTTAAGATCCAAGCTCTAATTGCTGTTTTAAGGTATCAAGGGCCCTTAGCGCATCTGAATTTTCCTTGAAGTTTATTTGCGCATCCGCAAGGGCCTTAACAGCGGTATCCCGCTTGCCAAGAACCGAATAGGCTCGAATCAGCTTCACCCAGCCCTCAAGGTCGCTGCCATCCTCTTTGAGCCGTTCAGCCAAGCGTCCGACCATTTGACTAATCATAGCTGTGCGCGCGCCTGGAGCCATTTTTTGCGCGGCTGCAATTTGCTCGGCCGTCGGCCCACGTTGCGGACGCGTTCCGCCCTCGGAACACGCCGCGTCTTGTTGCTTACTATTCGAGACTTCCGCCGTTTTCAGACGTGCGCGCGCAGCCGCCAGGCAATATTCAACTTGCGCGCGCCATGACGCCTCCCCGGCACCTTTTGACAGCAATTCCTGCCATGCCTCCGCGGCGTCATCGAAGCGTCCGTCCTGCTCCTTTGCGATCGCCAGCCAATAGCGCGCCTGATGATAAGATGGTTCGATCTTGAGGACTTTCTCAAACGCCTTGCGGGAGGTCTCATTTATTATGCCGTTATTGACCAAAGCTTCGGCCTCGGCGACCCCCAATAATCTTTTGGCGTTCTCCCCAAGCAGGCGAATGGCCTGCTTATAGGCCGCGGATGCATCCTGATAACGCTCGAATTTCATATATACGGGAGCAATAACGTCCCAACCGGTGCCATCTTCGGGGTTTTCCCTCAACCGGTGTTCAACCCTAGCAATGACTCCCGCAATCTGCTGCTCTGCAGGTGCTTTTTTCAAACGCGCGGCATGTGGATCACCGGGTAGCCCTGGAGAACCGTATGTGATGTAGAGAGCGAGGCTCAACACCGGTATGCATATCAGCGCGCAGACGACCGCCACAAGAAGTTGAGGCTTGCCCGCAACAGCTTTACGCTGGCCTTTATCTGGCGTCTCCGTCCCAACTTCGGCACCGTTGACAGACAATAGTCGGCGGGAAATTTCTATTCGCGCTGCCTCAGCGTCAATCTCCGAGATCAGGCCACGCTCTAAATCTGACTCAATTTCTTCGAGCTGATCACGATAAACAACTGCGTCGAATTTCGCGCGTCCGGCGTCTTCGGCCCGCGTTCTCGCGATTGGGCGGAGCACTATAGCCAAAGAAGCAGCAGTTATCACTGCCAGTATTATCCAAAGCAACATCTTCGCGAAGTGTCCGTTTCGGTCGCCCTTGCAACATTGTTGCCCCTAGGCATAAGGGCGCTGACAGCCTGTCACAAGGGCTCCGCATAATTAAGGCGTTCAAATGTCGCGGATTATCCCAAAATTGGAAAGGCATTAGCTTAGCAAATACTATTTTCGAACAATTTATTTTGATGTCCACACGCAGAACGACTGCCCGATGTCTGACTACGGCTTTAGGCGGCCGTTACGGGTGCGAAAAAGAAGATTATCGATGAATGGCGCTAGCTTAGCAGAAGGCTACGTTCACCCAACATTCCGCCACGAGCCATCCGGTCTGCGGCAAGCCGTGCCGCGCATAGTCTGCGGCCGGCCATCTATGTAGATGGTATGTGTATATTGTCGGCAATGGGATTCATGCATCTTATACGGCTTTCCGGGAATTACGTCTCCACGGTGCCCATTGTCTGGATTTTTCCAGGGTGTCGCGACACCGCTCTGCCCGTATTCAAGCGCACGATATTCGGCTTCTCTTGCAGCTCTGCGATCTGCTTCGTCGAGCGATCTTCCAATCTCACTGCCAACGATACCACCGACCATCGCTCCGACAATCGTCGCCGCAACCCTGCCAGATCCCTTACCGACCTGATTCCCGAGGATACCGCCCGCAACGGCGCCTAGAACGGTTCCACCCTCCGACTTGGAGAGCCCACCCGGACCGCAGGCTGCCAATGATAGTGGCAACACTGCCAAAATGAGGTATCGCGCCAATGTCATGGTGGCTCCAGATGTCTTCCGTTTATCCAGCGAAACACTCAGACCCATAAATAAGAAGTCGCCCCGCCGCCGCCAACCCTGGCGGCTATTAATATTTATGTGTAGTCGAATGATTCGGGCAAAATTGGGACCATGTGATCAAGAACATGGAAGCGTGAGCTTCGCTCGCAGACCGCCCTTCGGCGAATTTTCCAGCTCAAGATTGCCCTTATAAAGGTGTGCAAGTTCCGCAACGATTGATAGTCCTAATCCTGAACCCGGTTTGCTTTCGTCCAAACGGCGGCCGCGTTTGATCACATTCGCCTGCTCCTGAGCCGTCAATCCTGGACCATCGTCATCGACAAAAATAGTCAGTTTCTTTTGATCGCCATTTGATGACGCGATCGGCGGCGAAATATTGAGCTCAACCTCGGCGCGCGCCCACTTGCAAGCGTTATCGAGTAGGTTCCCTGTCATTTCCTCTAGATCGTGCCTCTCCCCACGAAATTTTGTGTTCGGCGCACAGTTCAAGCGGAGCTGTATCTTCCGATCGCCGTAAATTTTTTGGAGAGCACTGACGAGGGACTCCATGACCGGGCAAATTTCGATAATACCGCCAATAACTCTGCTGTGCGCTGCAATGCGAGCCCGGTCAAGATGGTGAGTAATCTGATCGTGCATAATTGCGGCTTGCTCGGAAACTTTCTCGGCAATTTTCGAATCGTCGTTGCGAGCTTCATTGGTAATGACGCTCAACGGTGTTTTTAACGCATGGGCAAGATTGCCAACATGAGTCCTAGCGCGCTCAACAATGTCCCGGTTTGATTGAATCAGCGCGTTGAGTTCCCGCTGAAGCGGTTCAATTTCTCTTGGCAGCTCGCCCTTGAGAAACGCAGCTTGCCCGGAGCGAATCGCTGCAAGCCCTTCGCTAATCGCGTGCAGCGGCCGCAACCCAAACCGCACTTGGATAATTGTCACGAGCACAAGACCAATACCCAGTACAGTGAGTGCGACGATGAGTTCTGTCGTAAGTTTCAAAACGTTTTCTTGTAACTCGTAACTATCTCCTGCGACCGCGAAGGAATAGCGTTTTTCTTCCCGCTGGCCGTCAGGTGTGCTCGCGCTCGACAACACAATCTCGCGCTCCACAACGCGCAGCAATTGATCGTCTGGTCCTTCGACATAGCCGAACCGTAAATCTTGTTCATCTGGCTCGACTCCTATTTCGCTAGGAAGCCTCAATACTTGGGTTGTGAGTGAGTCTGATTTGTATAAAGGTCCCTCATTTGTACCGAGCGGCTTTATTTGCCAATACCAGCCTGAGAATGGGATGTTGTAGGGTGCGCCGCCGGGATCTGCTGGACGTTGGAGTTTGTTTTCCCCAACACCCGTAGCGTCGGGGATGAGCACGATCAAATGTTGGTTGAGTTCTCGATCGAGAAAGCGCACCAGGGAGTCGCGAAACATGGTGGTAAGAACAAAGCCCATTACCAGCAAAAAGAACAGCAAGCACACCGCTGACAAAGCGAATAGGCGAAATGCGAGCGAGTTAACTCTCATCATCGGCCGAGGCAAGACAATATCCAAGACCGCGAACAGTGCGGATGAGATCCGATGAAGTCTTCTTCCTTAACCGTCCGATAAAAACCTCGATGACATTGGAGTCCCGGTCGAAGTCTTGATCATAGAGATGCTCGACAAGCTCAATGCGGGATACGACGCGGCCATTATGATGCATGAGATAGGCAAGCAGCCGGTATTCGTGGGACGTCAACTTAATGTGCGAACCGTCATAGGTCACACGCGCCGACCGTGTATCGAGCCTTAACGGTCCACACTCAATATCGCTCGTCGCGTGGCCAGCGTTCCGTCGCAGAAGAGCGCGCAACCGCGCAAGCACTTCTTCCATATGGAATGGCTTAGCGACATAATCGTCGGCGCCTGCATCCATTCCCGCAACCTTTTCGCTCCAACGGTCACGAGCCGTTAAAATGAGAACCGGCATGTTCCGGTCTTCGCTGCGCCACTGCTTCAAAACGCTAATACCGTCCATCTTTGGCAGCCCAAGATCCAGTACAACAGCATCATAAGGCTCCGTCTCGCCGAGAAAGTGCCCTTCCTCGCCATCAAAAGCAGTATCGACCGCGTAACCGGCATCGCTGAGCGCAGAAACCAATTGCCGATTGAGGTCTTCGTCGTCTTCGATCACTAAAAGCCGCAATGTTCACATCCTACATAATTTTCGATTGTCCGATTATAGACCAATTCGCGGCGATTTCGCGCCTACTCTTTCGAGAGCTTGAGCCCTATCCTTGAGTTTGGAAATTTTTGGACTCAAGCCGAGAATATTCTAATCGCGAGAATTAGGCGAACGCGGCGAGATAGGCACAAATGGGAATAGGGGAAAATTAGCGTCGGACGAGGACCGTCGTTGCTGAATCTGACGTTGCGATAGGGGGAGGGGTACCGGAACTCTTAGTTCGGTTCAACGGCGGAGGAAATCAGGAAGGTATTTCCGAAAACCGGAGGAAGGGCGGCGTTTTTTACGAAAGCGGGGAATGGGTGTGGCGAGATAACTATCGAAATTTTTGCCCGGCCGAGCGGCGCGTGGCTTTCTATCAAGTGCGTTTCTGGTTTCGTTTCGAATATGACCCCGAGGGCCAAGAATACTCATAATATAGATGAATTCATTGTCCCTTTTACAGAGTTTGAGACGGATGGACTTCCCTCCGTTCAGCCTTACGTCACGATTGATGTCTTGTGCGGGAACAAGCCCATGGCGAGCGATAATAGACTGGGCTTCCACCCAGTTGTAGCATTCTGTTTGCGCGCCACTCGCCTGATCGCCAACTAGAGAACCTGCGGCAACAATGAGTACGGCTAATAATCTTAAACAACGTCTCATGTGTAAATGTCTCCACCGTGTCCTTCCTAACATCCTATGCCTGAACCCAGGATGAATAGGGCAGAAACAGCATTGATCATTTTCGCACGATTATCGCTACTAGCGGAAGAAAATAAAACCTCCCATTTGAGTTAACGCACGTTAGCTATAGGGAACCGTTTTTGGCATATTGGAGCTTAGCCCGGTACCTCACAAAGTGCGTCCCACGACGCGTTATGCCCACGTATCTGCTCCGTCGTCTCCACCGTATCCTTACGGGAGTAGACGATAGGCTCCAAAGAAAGACATGATGTATCAATCACGCTTGTATTTGTCTTTGTCGTTTGCCCCGTGCATGCCTGAAGAGCGAACACGCTGAGCGCGACGAGCAATACGCGCTTTTTCGACCCTCCC
>BFAS01000254.1 GCA_008974985.1 bacterium MnTg02 | reverse complement strand
AGATAACAAAAGCTTCGGGAGAATATTTGGCGATTCCTGCCCCGACCTGCGACATCACCTTGAGATTGATTTCTAGAAGATCATCCCGGCTCATGCCTGGCTTTCTCGCCACCCCGGCCGTTAAAATAACAACGTCTGCACCTTTAATCGCCTCATATTCATTCGTTCCCGCAAGCACTGCATCAAAGCCCTCGATCGTCGAGCTTTGCGCAATATCGAGGGATTTCCCGTCCGGAAGACCTTCAACGATATCGAACAATACGACGTCGCCGAGTTCCTTAAGGCCAATAAGATGAGCTAGCGTACCGCCGATCATGCCAGCGCCGATCAGCGCGATTTTATCACGCGCCATAATAGATACTCCCTGGAAATATGACTGGACCCGCTGAATAGGACCCGGACCCTATAAGCCGCATTCAACCTGAAGTTGGTTAGCCTGAAACACCAGCTTGTTCAAGGTCGATCAAAGTTGCAATGGTTTTTTCTACCCTGAGATATTATGAGATTGCGTAAGACGCCCCGCCAAATAAGCTTCAGAGCGCATCTCGATCAGCCGCGATGCGGTCCGCTCGAAGAGAAACGCGCCATCACCTTGCGGGTAGAGCAGCTGTGGTTCGGCCGCGGCGCTTGCAATTAAGCGGACGCCATTGTCGTAGAGAGCGTCAATCAGCGTATTGAAGCGGCGCGCGGCATCGCGTTGGTGGCGCTCCATGACCGGTATGGAGTCGATAAAGACGGTATGAAAGGCGTGAGCGATGGCGAGATAATCTGCTGCACCCAGCGGCTCCTCGCAAAGTTCCGCGAATGTGAAGCGCGCCGCGCCCATCGCCGCCTCGGATACCGAAAGCTCTCGTCCCCTGACATTGAGCGTACATGGCTTGCCCTTGGCGCGTCCGCTAAGCTTTTGCCAAATCGTATCGAGGGAACGACGGGCGCTCTCGCCTGCCGGTGTGAAATACACATTTTCTCCGCGCAGTTTTTCCAGACGGTAATCCCGTCCCGCGTCGAGCGCGAAAACCTCCATTCGGTTTTCAATAAGCTCGACAAAGGGGAGAAAGAGCTGACGATTGAGACCATCTTTGTAAAGGCCGCTTGGCGGCACATTCGATGTTGCGACAACCACAAATTCGGTTTGAAACAATTGCGAGAAGAGGCGGCCGAGAATCATCGCATCGGCGATATCAGTGATGTGAAGCTCGTCGAAACAAAGCAGTCCGGCGTGCGCGAGGATATGTTTGGCGACCGCCGGGATCGGATCGCCATCATGAGTCTTGCGGTATTTGCCGATCGTGTCGTGAACCTCGCCCATGAACTCATGGAAATGAACCCGGCGCTTCGGTTCGAAATCGACGCTCTCAAAAAAGAGATCCATCAACATTGTTTTCCCGCTTCCGACGCCGCCAAAGAGATAGAGTCCTTCAGGTGCTACGCCCTGACGGCGTGTGAAAAAGGAATAAAGATCAGATGCGCGGGGCTTTTTATAGCCGGCCAGCCGGTTCGCGAGCACTTGCAACTTCTCGGCCGCCAATATCTGCTCCTGATCGGATTCGATCTCCCCGGCGTCGACCATGGCGCGATATTTTGGAAGAGGTCCTACCGTCATCCCTGCCTCAACGTTTCAGCAACATTTCGCATCGAAACCGGCTCGCATGATGAGAGATCTTGCCCTATCGGAGATGGTTTGCGGCCTGAGTTATAGGTCTCAAATAGTTTCTATGAGCTGCGATACGCTCGAATCCCGCAAGGTGATATAGAGGATCGCACCATATATCGCACCGGTCAAAATCATTCCGCTGATAATCGTCAATATGCCGAGTTTCGACATCTCGGAAATTGGGGGCAGCGTTTGCAGTCTGTCGTGGAGGCCTTAATAAGTTCTCAACTTTTGGGTTTTGCAGCATCCAGCGCGGGGATGGCGTTGATCGCGGCGAATCATGATTTCTCCGCCTTACCCCCGCGAACCGTCACCAGGCGATCATTGGGAGATTGCTTCTAAGCTGCCACAAAGCTGTCACAGGGCGCAGTGGATGCCGATCGAGGCTGGTTCGAAAAGTGAGGTGGCCAAAGGGTTTCAAGAGGCGGAGTTATGCAGATAGGTCAACGCCGCTATGCGCACCTAGCGTCTCATTGTTCCGGTAAGTTTGGATTAGACTTCTGTCCAGCCTGGCGGAGTGCAATCGCGTTTAGCGCCCCCGCCCAATAACGACAATAAGGAAACGCCTGCGGATCGAAATCTGACCTAACCGATGCATTGGAAGGGGAATATGGGAATTCGTAAGCTCATAAGTGTTGAAGCAGACAAATTCCGGAACCATTTGCTCCGACTTGATGATGAAAGCCGGCGGATGCGTTTTGGTATGAGCGTAAGCGAGAATTTCATTCACGCTTACGCAAACCAGTTTGATGAAGCCGATAGTGTTATTTATGGCTATTTCAAAGAGGGTGGCATGCGTGCTGCCGCCGAACTCCGCAAACTTGGCGAATTTTGGCATCCCGAAGCCGAGGCGGCATTTTCCGTCGAAAAGTCGTTTCAGGACGCTGGCATTGGTTCAGAGTTGCTCGGACGGATCATCCGCTCGGCGCGCAATCGTGGAATTTCCCGGCTCTATATGAGCTGTCTTGCGGAAAATACGAAAATGCAGCATGTCGCCAAGAAATATTCAGCGATTTTCCATTTCGACCACAGCGAGGTTTTCGGCGAGTTGAATCCGGAAACACCGTCCTACATATCGCTGTGCGGTGAAGCGATTGATGACGGCAAGGGATATGTCATGGCCTTACTGGAGACGAAGAGTTCTCGGGTGCCTGCTGCGGGATAGAGGTCGCCAACGCAAATGCTCTGCCGGGAGCAGAGCAAATCTTGGGAAGCTTGTGCCCGATGTTGCAGGCGTCGTTCGCCTTGTTTCTTAACGACCAGTAAACGCGCGCCGGCGATCGCGCTGCGCGGCCGCCTCTACTTATGAGTCATTAGAAGCCATTGGGCGAACAGAAGGGTGGCGACAGATTGTCAACATTTGCAGGACAACGAAGGTTGGCGCATTGGCACAGAGCGCCAACCCGGTATTTCTGCCGCAGAGTGTTTCGGCCGTGATGCCCAAGCCGACATTGGCGACCAAGAGAAAAATAGTGACGATTGTTTCGCTGATGAGCGCGGGTGTGAGCTGTCCGGATGCTGAACGCGCTTTCTATTCGATATTCTAGGGAAGCATTGATTAGCGTGGCCTTGCTTTCAACAATGGTGCCGGCCATGGCGCGAAATTTCCCGTGCAAATTTGGAAATTGCAGTAGGCTGCCTTGAATTCCGCAATCTGGACTATTGAGAGTCGAAATTGACTATTTGCGATGAGAGAATTTCACAAGCCGGTAACGAATGCGATTCTCCAAAAAACGAATCACTTTGCAAATTTGTGTGAATTAAGACCCAAATTTCTCTCGACAGACCATTCGCGAGCTAATTTGCAGCAAAAAAATGTACCCATCCTGTTCCATGATGACCGTAGTCAAAAAGGCCGGGATGAAGGAGTTCCGCGAGGATCTCCAGAGACTCAACGAGGCGCGGTCCGGGCCGATTGAAATACTGATTTCCGTCGGTGAGGAAGACGCGTTGCCGGCGCACCGCTTTGAGGTCGCTCCAACCTGATTTTCCGGCGAGTATCGGCATTTCTTGTCTGCTTCTCGGAATTGAAAATCCACACGGCATGATGGCGATGACATCTGGGTCGGCCTCTTTAAGTTGGTCCCAGCTCATCCACGGCGAATGTCTCCCGGATTCGCCGAAAACGCTTGTCCCGCCTGACTTTCCGACGAGTTCGGGTATCCAATTTCCGGCCGCCATAAGCGGATCAATCCACTCGATGCAGGCAATGCTTGGGCGTTCATCATGCTCTGAAAGAGCCGCTTCGATGCGCGCCATCCGGGCATTCATGTCAGAAACGAGCGTGTCTCCGCGCGCCTCGACACCAAGCGCTTTTGCCACCTTTTTTATGTCCTTAAAGACTTCTGGGAGACCATCAGGTTTGAGTGAAATAATCTCGACTTTATGGCCCATCCAATCGCAAAGGGCAGCTTCAACATCGCGCAAACTGACCGCACAAACGTCACATTGATCCTGTGT
>BFAS01000253.1 GCA_008974985.1 bacterium MnTg02 | reverse complement strand
ATCTCGCATTTGTAAAATTTACGCTCGAGAATTTAGCGCAAGGAAGACGGCTCTAAACAAAACTGGATTCGCTAAGGTTGACGTCCGCCCAACTAATATTGCTGAGATTTGATTTTCTTATTGTGACTTTGCGCATATCACCGCCTTTAATAAGGCTGGCGCTGAAATCTTTATTTACCAGCGGCTTAATCGTCTGATTAGCGCCTTCATCTTCTTCGAAATAGAGATCGATATTGGGAAATTCTTCCGCTTCTCGAATAAGGCAAAAACGGAATGGACAAAGGGGCACACGAATATCCTTGCTCAGATATTCAAGCGACATGACATCGCCGATGCGCCGCGCATGCTTGTCGCCATTAAGCTCCAAGAGATTGATCGTTTGCTCAATATGCCGGTAATGATAATTGGAAATTCCGCTCGCGGCGGAAATGACCAGCGAGATAATTCCCACAAAACCACCAGCGCCCAATAGAAATGTCCGAAAAGTACGCATTACACTCCCCCCTGGTGAGGTCTATCTTGGTCAATTTTTTCTAGCTCTTGCATTTACAGGCGGCCGCGAAAATTCCAACTCGCATGCGCTCTGCCAAATCACTGCCAATCAACTCCTTTTGCCGGCATCGCCGCCGGTCTCATTTCAGGAATGCTCATCTGGCAATTATTTCGACACAAGAACCACCGTGCTTTTCGCCCCGATGTGGACCCACGTAAACTGCTGGAAACCGGCAACGCGCCGAATTGACCGAACTCTCTTTTATGCTCCAGCCTTTCGCAGCAGTCAGGCACGTCCCGCCAAGTGCTAAAGCGTTTTTTGCACCAACATATTGGCCATTCTTACCACAATTTCGATTGTTGGTACGAATTGCAAGGCTAATGCAGGGCATTGATGTTTTGACGCAATAGCCGCCATATTTCTGAGGATTAAATGGGCCAACGTACAACATGCCGCTGTTACAATTGGTGGAGAATGTCCTGAGCGCCTGAACATGGCACGCGCGGCTTGCCGCTTGCGCCGAACCAATCAAGACCACTGCCCATATGACTGCAAATGCGCTGATGAATTTAACGCCAGCGCTCATTCGGAATTTCACCATTATAGACTCGTCCAATTTGAACTAACTAAGAAGCCACCCCCACTCTTATATAGTCCTAAACCTGTGCGCTTCGAGTGTCTATTGCCGCAGCAAATGTCTAGCACCACAATTTGAAGTCAGAATGGCATAGTTGCGCAACTGCGCTCCCACCGTCTTATAACCAGATTATCCGGCGAATGTTTGTCACATTGAGCCTGCTTATCTTTTGCTAGAGCCCATTCGATGAACCCCAGTTCATCGAATGGGCTCTAGCTCTTTGTTACTAAGCATTTTCCGGGCGGAAAACCGCACGCACTTTTCCTGAAAATGCTCTAGCGTAAAATCATCGAATTCACTAACTTTGACACAGAGTGTATTAGTAAAGGCTGGTTTGGCGAAATGTCTGTGGCGCCGTTTCTCATTGGTCCAATGCAAACGGGCCGGCTTGTAATCCTTGATCCAGACGGCGCGGAGCACGTCTTGGAAGGGTCTTCTCCGGGCCCGGAAGCAACCATTCGCATTCACGACAGGCGGATCTTGCGCCGAATGATGGTTCTTCCTGATCTCTATCTGGGCGAGGGCTATATGGATGGCACGCTCACGATTGAGGCCGGAACGCTCTATGATGTATTGGACTTTTACGCCTGCAACTTGATGCCTCTTGCGGCAACCGCAAATGCCAGAACCGCTTCGTCAAGTTCCCGCCAGGACAATATTGTCGGCACCGCGCAAGCGAACATCGCTCATCACTATGATCTCAACAAGTCGCTTTTTGAGCTCTTTCTCGACCCGGACTTGCAATATTCCTGCGCTTATTTTGCGAGCAGCGAGGACAGTCTTGAAGACGCCCAAGCGAACAAGAAAAAATGGCTGACCAAAAAATTGCTCCTCGAGCCCGGAATGCGTGTGCTGGATATCGGATCAGGCTGGGGCGGGTTAGCGCTGCATCTGGCTGAAGCGGCGGATGTCGAGGTCGTCGGCGTGACGCTCTCTAAGGAACAATGCAGCGTCGCTCAGGACCGCGCGCGCGCGGCCGGCCTCGACAACAAAGTGACGTTCAAGCTTCTCGACTATCGCGAGGAGGATGGGCAGTTTGATCGCATCGTGTCGGTGGGAATGTTCGAGCATGTTGGCCAAGCCCACTATGACGAGTTCTTTCAGAAAATCTCGGACTTGATGACCAGCGACGGCGTCTGCCTGCTGCACTCCATTGGCCGCATGGCGCCCCCCGGTTTGGCTGTCACGTGGATCAACAAATATATCTTCCCTGGCGGCTATACGCCCTCGCTTTCCGAAACCATCGCGGCGGCGGAGAGAGCCGGCCTGTGGATCACCGACATTGAAATCCTCCGTCTTCACTATGCCGAGACGCTGAAGGAATGGCATCGGAGGTTTCAACTGAATCGCGATAAGGCGAAGTCACTCTATGACGAGCGCTTCTGCCGAATGTGGGAGTTTTATCTGCAAATCTGCGAGGTCGCCTTCCGGCGGCTGAACTGGATGGTCTTCCAGGTGCAAATCTCCAACGCGCTGGAGACCGTTCCTCTCACCCGGAGCTATCTTACACAACGGGACTCGGAATGATTATAGATTGGGCGCGCGCGAAGACGAACCGGACGCGCAACCAACTGATACCATCGGTATAAATTGGTGACCGGCGACAGGCTGCGCAGTCATGTCGTTGGATGCAGAAAATCTCCTATGACGGCAGATCACCCCAAAAAGTTTCGCGCTTGTGCACCTATAGAGGCAGCAAACGCCCGCCAACACATCTATCGCGCGGGAAGTGTCCTGGGGCGAAATTCATCCTAGGGCTTTTTGCCAAAGGCCCTGAAATCGTTATGTTTCGCGAATAATTGCTTGAACGTTACTTGGCTCGGTGTATGAAAAGCGTTATAGGCGATGCCTTTCACCCAATCGCGAGAAGGTGTGACGGATGTATATTTTCCTAGCAGGATCCATCCTGTTGGCATCGATCATCGGGCTTTTTTGGCTGAAGGATGAGCTTGAAAGTCCGTTGCTCGCGCGCATTGCCTATTCTGAAATCACCGCCCGCCTCGCACTCGCCGGCGCCGCGATTTCAGCTATTGGTCTCTTACTAATGATTGGAGAGTTTATGGAGCGGTGGACTGGCTAAGACGGGGACGTCGATCCCGCGCAAATCCCGCGCCAAGCAAACTTGCGAATGGAAAATAAGCGCGCGATCCGCACTATTGGCTTCACCACAAATGAAAGACGGGACTGCGCCGAAACGCGATCCCGCCTCCCTGTAACCGAACCGACAATCAAGAACCGCGGTTCCCTTTCATCTATTCGATCGAGATAACGATGCTTCATCACTTAAGGTAAAGCGAGTCGGTATTTTGCGTTTTCCACAGGTATCGAATGTTATCCACAATTTGGCCGCAAAAACCCAAAAGCGAACACGCCAACACACAACAGACCGGCAGCTAATATTAAGTCGAAACCGGTTTTCCGGGACGCCGGCTACCAGCCGCAAGCTCTCCGCAGCGGCTTCAACGCATTGGCTAGACCGGAAATCTCAAAAGTTGTTGTCGCCGCGCTCGGGTCAAAAGACGCCGATTGAAATAACATCCTACGATGTTTCACCATCTGCTTAATGTGGCTCACCGGGGCCGGAAAGAATAATCCCTTACTGTCATCTGATTGGCCCATCTGCAGCTCAATGGCATCCGCTTTATCGTAGCGGACGTGAACGGTGGAGTGCTACCGCTCGCTATTTTTGATATCCCATGGCGGACCGACCCCCACATAGGCCTCGGTTTCATTTCCACGGCAGCGGACGACGATGGCAGGAACCCGCTTGGCGTCCGGCCACCCTTTCGCAGGCGTCTCTGCCCGCAAAACGAGATGGACAGTCAGATTGTCATCTGAACCGGACTTCTCAATCCGCACCCGCCACTTGCCGTTCCACTCGTCCACGACGTCGGTGGAGTTATCGGAGTCCGGAACTTCGGTTCGGGGCAGAGCGAGCGCCACCTGATCAAAACAGAGAAGGCGTTGGGCTGTCGGAGAGATCTCGCTGCATTTTGCCAGATCTTGTTCAACGGAGGCCTGGACCGCAGTTCCATGATGCGATCAGAAGAATAATGAATAGCGGAACTCTCATTTTAATTTCCCTACGCAATACAGGCCGAGAAAAAGTTAGAATATCGACCGGTAAAGGAATTCCGCAACGGAAAATATTCGGGTTGTCAATGTCTTTCAGATCAGTGTATCCCCGAAGCACCACCCTGGACCTGACTATTTCCGCTAAATGTTTGTCGTGCCGGACCGCGACTTCCCTCTCAAGGGTGCCCATCTTGAGACGCGTCGCGTGGCGTCCACGCTAAGCACGATGTCCGCTTTTCGTTGTGGACTGCCCTTGTCGCAATAAGCTTGCGCAGGAATGACGCTGAGCCGTGTAAGAGCCCCTTTTTGCGCGACGGCAGCACGTCACAAAATGCTTGGCATGCGGTTTGGGTTTCCGCTTCCGCTCCGGCGCCCCGGTGCTGGCAATTCTGGCGGCAAGCGGAATCTTGACAGCGTGTTTGTGGACCGGGAAGGCCGCCGGAACGCACCGCTCACGCGGAGAAATACAATTGTCGGAAATCATTCAGGTTGCCGCCGTCGACCGGCGCGCCTATCGACAGGGTATTCAGGCACCTATTTAATGCTAATGCGCCACAAATCAGCGTGTTTTCGGCAATGACTTAGACCAATGGGTCCTTGAGTTTAACTCAAGGACCCATTGGCAAGCGCGACCGCGCGCCGCGCCTTATGGCGCGTGAGCCTGCGTGGCGCTTGAACGCCCATCAGTCATTCCCTATGACCGATGGTATTACTTGAATTCCGGCAGAGCGAGACTTTCACATGACCGTCAAATTGACATTCATTGGTTCGGGAGATGCTTTTGGCACGGGCGGGCGGTTCAACACCTGCTTCCTTGTCGACGCGCCCGGCATCCGCTTTGCGATCGATTTTGGCGCATCGAGCCTCATAGCGCTGAATAAGCTCGGGATCGCGCACAACACGATTGATCTCATCTTGCTCACTCATATTCACGGTGACCATTGTGCCGGCGTGCCTTTCATGCTGGTGGACGCCATGCTCGGCGCCAAACGGCAAACACCTCTCACGATTGCCGGGCCGCGAGAGACCGCCGCACGAATGCCGGATATCTGCGAGGCTTTGTTCCCTGGCTCGCATGTCATGAAACCAAAATTCCAACTTGATTATATTGATATGGACGTCATGACAGAGCACCACATCAAAGGCTTGAAAGTGACGACCTATCCTGCGGTGCATGCCGCTCAAACCAACCCGACATCAATGCGCATCGAGGTCGCCGGCAAAATCATCGCCTATACGGGCGACAGCGAGTGGACGGACCATATACCGGCGCTCGCGCGCGGCGCTGATCTCTTCATTACCGAATGCTATTTCTACAAAAAGGCAGTTCCATTCCACATGAATTATCCTTTGCTCAAGGAGCATTGGGATGAGATCGAGGCCAAGCGGATTATCTTGACCCATCTCGGGCGCGAAATGCTGGAATTTAAAGATCAGATTCCGGAAGAGTGCGCTTATGACGGGCTGGAGATTGAACTTTAATACCGAAAGGAAATTATGGCTGCCCCATAATTTCCTTTGGCAAGCGCGACTGCGCGCCGCACCTATTGGTGGTCGAGCCTGCGTGGCGCCTGAACGTCCATCGGTCATTCCCAATGACCGATGGTATTAGAGCCGGACGGAGAACAAGATAACCGTCCGTCCGCGTCACGATTAGTTTTTCAGCTGGTAGCCGGTCTTGAAGATCCACCACACAACGCTCATGCACAGCACGAGGAATAGGCTGATCATCGCCAAGCTGACACCCACGCCGACATCCGCGATCTCGTAAAAACTCCAACGGAAGCCGCTGATGAGATAGACGACGGGGTTGAACAAAGTCACCTTCTGCCAGAACGGCGGCAACATGTTGATGGAGTAAAAACTGCCGCCGAGAAACGCCAAGGGCGTGATGATCAGCAATGGAATGATCTGCAACTTTTCGAACCCGTCAGCCCAGATGCCGATGATAAATCCAAACAGGCTGAAGGTGACTGACGTGAGGACGAGAAACAGCAGCATCCAGAACGGATGGGCGACCTGGAGGGGGACAAAGAGGCCCGCTGTGGCCAGGATAATCAAACCTAAGATGATTGATTTTGTCGCCGCCGCGCCGACATAGCCAAGCACGATTTCGAAAAATGAAATGGGTGCGGACAGAATTTCATAGATCGTGCCTGTGAATCTTGGAAAGTAGATGCCGAACGAGGCATTGGCGATGCTCTGGGTGAGCAGCGAAAGCATGATCAGTCCCGGAACGATAAAGGCGCCATAACTCACACCGCCGATCTCGCTGATGCGCGAGCCGATTGCGGCGCCAAAGACGACAAAATATAAGGTCGTCGAGATCACCGGAGAGACGATACTTTGGAATATCGTGCGCATCGTGCGCGACATCTCAAAGCGATAAATAGCGCCTACTGATCGAAGGTTCATACGGCTTTTTTCACCAAATTAACAAAGATCTCTTCTAGAGAGCTTTGTGTTGTGTTGAGGTCCTTAAATTTAATGCCGGCCTGGTTTAAATCCCTGAGCAGCGCCGTGATGCCCGTTCGCTCGCCTTGGGTGTCATAGGTATAAGTCAGCTCGGTTCCGTTTGTGGTCAACTCCAGGGCGTGAGCGGCAAGCTCCGCGGGGATATCGTCGAGCGGTTTCTGCAACTGCAACGTCAATTGCTTCTTCCCCAGCTTGCGCATGAGCTCAACTTTGTCGTCGACCAGAATAATCTCACCATTGTTGATGATCCCGATCCGGTCGGCCATTTCTTCGGCCTCTTCGATATAATGCGTGGTCAGGATGATGGTCACCCCGTCGGCGCGCAATGAGCGCACGATCTGCCACATATCTTTGCGCAATTCGACATCGACGCCGGCCGTCGGCTCATCAAGAAAGAGAATTCTCGGCTCATGCGATAAGGCCTTTGCGATCAGCACCCGGCGTTTCATGCCGCCGGAGAGCGTCATGATTTTGCTGTCCTTCTTGTCCCATAGCGACAGATCCTTCAGCACCTTCTCAATGTGCTCCGGATTTGCGCGTTTGCCGAACAGGCCGCGGCTGAAGTTGACAGTCGCCCAAACGGTTTCGAATGCATCGGTGGTCAATTCCTGCGGGACCAGACCAATCAGCGACCGGGCCTCACGGTAATCTGTGATGATGTCATGACCATCAACCGTCACCGCCCCGTCCGTTGGATTGACGATGCCGCAAATGATACTGATGAGCGTTGTCTTGCCGGCGCCGTTTGGGCCCAGCAAGGCAAAAATCTCGCCACGTCGAATATCCAGGTCGATGCCCTTCAGGGCATGGAAACCGGTGTTGTAGGTTTTGGAAAGATTGGCGACGGAAACAATCGGGTGCATGGGAGGGCTCGTCGTCGTTGCGAAATAATGTCTACCGGCAAACTTTAGAGATTTTATGCCCGCCCATTCGCCTCACCGTGACCGCATTGCCAAATCAAAGCCGCCCGGCCAGGAATGCAAAAGATGCGTGCCAGAGCATTGAAAGCCAACCGGCGTCGCGAAACGCGCTTCGGTACTACTGGTATTTGACAACAATTGCTACGACAAACGTCGATCGTAGAAGGGACTATGAAGATGGGCGCCCGCTTAGGGAGCAACGCGTCAGCCTCATTACCCTCTGAATCGCCGGCCTCACACGCGCCAAGGCGTTTTTTGAGGGCGTCATCGGATGGGAAGGCAGCGCGATTTGCAGCGTGATGTTCAGCCCCCACCTAAAGTGGTAATGTTCGATTCCATTTCGAAACGACCCATTTGGGACACGATTTTTTTGCGAGATCTATTATGGCGAACGATGACAATGACACGACGATCGACCACGATCCGGCCGCGGATAAGGGCAGCAGTGAGGTGTGGAAACGCGGGCTCTTCATGCTCCTCTTTATGTTTGCTTTCGGAATTGCGCAGACCCTTCTGAATCTGCTCGCAGTCGTACAGTTCCTATGGCTGTTGTTCACGAAAGAACCAAACCAAATTTTGCGACGCTTTGGCAAATCATTATCGGCATGGCTCGCTGCGACGGCGCTGTTTCTCAGCTGTGATACAGAGCAAAAGCCTTTCCCCTGGACTGACTGGCCCAATGGCGGCTGAAAAATACGATAAGGATGGCTGTACGCCAAGAGGGCTGGCCGGGCATGAGCGAGACGTCTGCGCTCATTTGCGAAGCCATACCCCGTCAGCGCAAATTGGGCAGATTGAGTTAATTGTGCTGTGCCAGACCGATGTCTAAATCCATGCGTTTGGTCTCGTTCAATATCCTAGAAGGCTTGCGGCCGCTCTCTTCCGTCGGGAGCGAACGCCGATTCATTGATCGCGATCGCTCCCAAGCTGCTCAAGAAGTCGTTGCGGAGCTTGAGCCTGACATTTTGGTTCTCAACGAAGCCCTGTTCTGCCGCCAGTTCGCTGATACAGCGACCGACTATGCCAGCCTGTTTGGTTTTCCCTTTCAGGCGGCGGCGCTCTATGACGGCGCTTGGGGCAATGCCATCCTGAGCCGGCACCCGATCGAAAAATCCCAAGAAATGCGGATCTATAATCGAGGTGGTCTGATCGCGACCATTGCTGCTCCAGCGGGTCGGCTGAACATCGCCTCTTATCATCCCCATCCAGGCCGCTATCCGGAAAATAAAGCGCTCGACTTTACCAGCTTGGTCGACGGATTGACCGGCCCGATGATTATATGTGGCGACATGAACTGCATCAATCCGGAGGATCACACGGATCGCAAAGGGTTGATCGAAGCATTTCGGAGCTTCTCGGCAAACGCGGAAGCAGCGGTGGATCAATTCATCAACAGCGGAAGAATAGTATTCACTTCCCTGGGCGAACTTGGTTTGACGGACGCCATTCCACCGGCTGGGCGCCGCTATACAATCCCGACGGACCTCATCAATCTGGATAAGAAATCGGCGATCCGTATCGACCACATTTTGGCTAACAACGCGATTGAGGTGATCACGGGCGAGGTAATCCACAGCACCGCCAGCAATCGAGCGAGCGATCATCATCCTGTCATGGTGGAGTTTCGAATTCGGTCGAGTTGACGAACTGATCCCAATCCAACGCCATTTTGACCCTGTTTATGAGTTCATGACCTAGACCGTTGCGCATCACTGGCACCCGTCTCATCGAGGTGGAAGCGGTGTAGTATGCGGTGCAGAACTGGGACGAGAAAGAGACTTGTTGCGACGATGATGATCAAACTTGAAAACAAATGGAAGCTGACCTCGAACAAGTGAGGAAGAAAGCCTTCCAGGTTTGCCACCGGGTCCATTCCAGAAATGATCTTGACCGAGTTGAGGATGGATATTGAAGGTGAAAGACCGCAAAAATAATAAAACCCGCCGAATCCAATCGCGGCGGTGCCAGCGATCATCATGACCGCAAATCCGAAATTTCTTGATAAACGCAAAAAGAAATGATGTTTCGGGGCAAGCGGCTCATGGTGACGCTCAAAATGAATCAGCTGCACTTTCTCCTCCTCTTCGTCTGACCAAACAAAGCACAAGAGTTAGCGCGCGCACCAATTCCTGGCCCGTGTTTGCCCGTTTATCATGGGCTCTCTCTTCTGTGCAGTGATGTGACGAATTAGGTCTCTTTTTTTTCTAATTCGGCTTTGGTGGAGTAGTAAATTCTGTCAGGGGCGACCGCTCCTGCCGAAATGATAAAGTTCATAGCCTCATCGAGCGTCCAATCTGTAGGGACGACTTTTTCTAAAGGAACAATCTCCATATATCCGGAAGTCGGGTTAGGGGTCGTCGGCACGTACACAATGGCAAGCTTTTTCCCGGTTTCGGGTTCGGTCATTACTCTTGTTACAAAGCCAACTGTTTTCATATCCGGCGAGGGAAACTCAATCAATACCACCCGCTGCACGTCCTCAGGTTTCTGCTGCATTACGGAAACCAGCTTTTTGACACCCCCGTACACTTTTTTAACGAAAGGAACGCGGTCTAAAACACTTTCAACCACTCCGATCAAACGGCGTCCGATTAAGCGAGTGGCAAACCAGCCCAATAAGTACAGGCTGACCAGAGTGATAACGACAGCAAGAACTTGATTTACCCAGGGCTGTTCAAGCCAGCTCGCCAATTCGGGCGACCATCCCGCAAGATTATTTGAGATCCACAGAACCCAAGGTTTGCCAAACCGGGAAAGCACACGAAAAAGAAACTCAAACACAATCCACGTAACCCAAAGCGGTATGATTGTCAGAACGCCGCTGAAAATATACCGACCGATGTGAATTCCGAATTTAGACTCAGACATGCGCTCTAACCTCTTTATTGAGAATACGTCGCCGATTATACCTTCATCCGGGTAGATGCCGTTGCCAATTGGGGCGAGGAGACCAGCCTCGCCGGATGCTGCGCACAAACGCGCCGCCAAACTTGAAAACCCAGCGTCGCGCTATCTCGTATGAGATCTCGATACCTCGCTCGGCCAGCAGATCTTCGCAATCCAGATAGCTCAAAGTGAAGCCCCTTAGAGCCAAAAAACGGCGTGGCGAATGATGGGTGCGGGAACGCGATGGCGAGGGCCGGAGATCCGGATCATCCGCCAAAGCTACAGCCACCCGGCAACGCAGACCAGCTAGTTAACGTGACAATACTGCCTGCGCAAGCGTCACCCTCGACCCAGCGCCCCACGCGATGCAATCGCCAAAACTGTGATTTAGGTCACTCGCAATGGCCAGAATTCCTCCCATCTCCAATAGATTGGCGACCAAATATGAACCAAATGAGACGTCGAACCGACAAACATTATAGGGGGTCGCGCAAGTGAGATAGAGGAAAGGCAAGTGGCCAATTTAATCGCAATAGATCCAACGGTGACCTCAAATCATGTAGGGACCGGACATCGCGACAGGCTGCGACCCGTTGGTGAGGAAGCGACGCGTTTGCCGGCCAAACGGCACTCCTCTGAAGTTCCGCAGAAGGTTTCTACGACCAGCCGGTCCACGGTGAAGGTTTGGTTTGCGTCAATCACAGAAGCATTTCGTTTGGCCGAGCCCGCGATGGTTCTGGATGCCGGCGAAATGGCTCAAGCAGAGCAGTTCGACAATTTTCAGGATCGCGACCGGTTTCTCGCCGGCAGAATCCTGCTGCGTCATGCATTGTGCTGGTCAGTTGACGGCGAAATCGCACCATCCAAATGGCGCTACAGGCGCGGGCCAAACGGTGAGCTGACCATGGCATCAGGGTTGCCTGAAATTGCATTTAACCTCTCTCAATCCGGGCAAGGACTTGCCGTCGCCATCAGCACTGCTGGTGCAATCGGTATCGATGTTGAAATGATTTCCGACGGCGAGCGAACGGAATTTATTGATGATTTTTTGACAGACCGGGAGCTGGCCAGCTTGAAATATTGCTCCAAAGATAAGGTGTGGTCCGAATTCGTTCGTATTTGGGCGGCAAAGGAAGCGTGCGCAAAGGCGCTTGGCCAAGTTGGTCAGGACGGTCGGGGCACATCGCTTGATTTTAGGCAGATCGAGATCGATCTTGACGGACCCGACGTACGTCATGATGCAGGAGTGTTGCGCTCCTCGGATATTTTCAGCGTGCGATGCGGACAGTCGTTCGGTCCGGGATCAGGTATTGCATGAGTGTCGCCAACATAAGCAATTCAAACCAAACGGCATCTGTTTGTTTCCGGCCGCTGGGTGAAGGGTATGCTGCATGAAGCGGCGAGAACAGTTCCAGCGAGTTTCGATTGGGACCGTCTTGCGCCATTCTCTCAAAGCTTGCGCAGCTGCAGATATACGTAGATGGCCGTCACCGCCGTCACGGCCGCAACGCTGACAAGTGCCAAATCATAGCCTGACAGCGCCAGAAGCACGGAGAACATGGCCGGGAAGGACAGCGAACCGATGAACACGAGCGTCATCGCGCCGGAGGTCGCCAGGGCAACATCCCGCGTTCCGGCCAGATCAGCGACAGCCGCGAGAAACACGCCGTTCCAACTAAAGCCCGTCGCACCGAACCAGCACCCGAGCGCTACCAGCGCGGCGCGCGGCCAGCTAGCATCGACGAACATGGCGGCGACAACCGAGGCCGCTGTCAAAAGACCGATGAGGCCGAGAACCACGTCAGGGCGCGTCCAGTCGGCAATATAGCCCCAGGCGAGACGCGCGATGACGCTGGTCATCATCGCCGCGCTCAGGATAAGCCCCGCCTCGATCGCCCCGACGCCGGCGCGCTCCACCAGAAACACAACCATGATGGCGCCGAAGGCATATTGCATGCCGGAATAGACAAGCCCGGTGAACCCGAGCACGCGCAGTTTCGGTATTGCCAGGACATGGGCAATCGGTGCTAACGGATCGCGCGGCAGCACCGGGTGCTCGGAATTGCGGTCCGCATCAAGCCGCGCACGCCAGGGCTGCACGGCGAAGGCGCAAGCGAGGCAGATGGCGGCCACGGCGAGCGCCGCATATTGCCAGCCCCAGGCGAGCGCCAGAGGCGGCACCATGAGGCCTGCCAAAGCACCGCCGAGCGGAACACTCGTTTGCTTGATGGAAAAGACGCCGGAGCGCTTGCCCTCCGACGTCATAGCCGTCAGCAGCCGGTTGCTCGCCGTGTTGCCGGGGCCATACGCGAAGCCGATGAGCAGCGCACTCAGGACCGCAAGCGGCGCGTTGCCCGCGGCCAGCGCGATCAGCCCGGCGGCAGCGAAGAGAACCGTCCCCTGACTGGTTCTGAGCGCGCCGTATCGGGCTATCAGATTGGGCGCGATGAGCGAGGATGCCGTTGCGCCGAGATAGATGGTCGACGTGTAGATGCCGACATAGCGCGCCGAGACATTGAGCGTCTCCGCCGCAATCGGGGCGACCACGGCAAGCGTCATCGATGCCAGAATGACCAGTGCATAGGTCGTCAGCATGGTGATAACAGCTGCGGCCAAAAGCGAACGGCCCTGAGAGGGCGCGGTCACGCCGCCACATCCAGCAACAGCTTGCCGCACGTACCGCGCCCTTCGACGAACGCATGTGCGCGCGCCGCGTTCGCCAGAGGAAAGCCGGGGACGATGTGGTTTATGGCGCGGTCGCGGACGCTCTCCCCGCGGTAAAGGATCATGTGGTCCGCACCGAGGAAATGGGCGATCTCCCCCTTGTCTTTCTTCATACGGCTAAGGATTGCTCGATCATTGCGTATTTGTTGACAGCAGGTTGGCAATTGACCGATGTTGGCTTGTTTGCGCTTAAGGCGTCGCGGGGATGACATGGGCTTGGAAATTGCTGTCGTCATAATTGATATTTGTCTCTTGAGCGTTCTTTGGGTTGGTTTGCGGGACGGTGATCCCGTCTTTGGGATATCTTCTAATCCTTTTTCCGGAGCGCGGCCTCGCCAAGCCGAAAAAACCAGCGCACTTCTAACCATCTCATGACCAACGGGGACCCAGATGTCGAACAGGTTGCGGCGAACTCGCCCGGCAGTCTCGGGGAATTCAATAGGCGCATAATGATGAGAAAACCATCGCAGGAGGTTGCCGAAGGTGAATTCGGACCAGACTTTGCTGATGAACCTGAGGCGCAGAAGGCGCTGCAGGCCATCGATTCCGGCGCCAACTGCATTTTCATTCTTGGGCGCGCCGGGACCGGAAAGACAACTCTGGTGCGCCACATTATGCATTCGCGTGGGAATACAAAGCAGGTGGTTTTGGCTCCAACCGGAATAGCCGCGATCAACGTCAAGGGACAAACAATTCACTCCTTTTTTCGTTTCCCGCCGCGGCTCCTCGACCGGGACAATCTGGATCCTTCTCGTCGCAACAGACTGTGGCGCCATATCGAGCGGATTATCATCGATGAAGTCTCGATGGTCCGGGTTGATGTCATGGACGCTATGGACGCGGTGCTGCGAAACGTCCGCAAAGACAATCGGCCATTTGGCGGCGTTCAGATGGTGTTTGTTGGTGACTTCCTGCAGTTGCCTCCGGTCGTCCCGCCACAAGAGGCCGAAATGCTTTTGCAATTGGGCTACCCCTCTCCTTATTGCTTCAGCGCCAAATCACTCGCCGAGGCTCAGCCAACGATTATTCATCTGCCCACGGTGCGCCGGCAGACAGACCCGTTTTTCATCGAGCAGCTCGGGAAATTGCGCGACGCCGACGAGATCGATAGCGCGGTTACGGAATTAAACAAGCGTTGTGCCAGGCCACACAGGGCGGGCGCGGAGCCAATGTTGCTAACCGGCACGAACGCCCGCGCCAATCACTATAACCAAGCGGGCCTGGATATGATTGAGGACGCGCCAATGGAGTATATCGCCCAGACGACGGGCACCTTTGACCAGCACGCGGGCCGGTTGCCGGTCCCTGAAACGCTTGTTCTGAAACCTGGCGCCCGTGTGATGGCTCTCAAGAATGATCCGAAAGGCCGCTGGGTCAATGGTTCCCTTGGCACCGTTGCAGAATTGGAGCCAGACCGCGTGTGGGTGCAGCTAGACAGCAACGGCCATGTCGTCGATGTCGAACGGCAGAGCTGGGAGAACATCCGTTACAAATGGGACCAGGCAAACAAAACGGTCATTACCGAAATCATAGGATCATTTACTCAGATGCCCCTGAACCTTGCGTGGGCCGCCACAATTCATAAGGCGCAAGGATTGTCCTTAGATGATGTCCGGATTGATCTTGAGGGCGGCGCATTTGCCTCCGGCCAGGCCTACGTCGCGATTTCCCGGGCCCGGTCTCTCAATGGCCTGTCCCTATCGCGGCCGCTTCGGCCGTCCGACGTGTTTATTGATCCCCTGCTTTCCGAATTTGATCTGTGGACGCGATCCAATATATCCACGACCTTAAGTCTCCGCTGAGCGGCAGGCCGCCAGATCGAACCTGATTTCCCCTAATCCGGACACACCTTTCCCCTTGATGAGCCCCTAAAAGTTAACCAATGTGCCTCGATAGTCTGCGTCTTGTTTGCCAATAAAGATAACATTTGTGACTACTGAAATGTTCGACCGATGCCGTGGGCAAATCGGTATTGCTGCACAGCGTCCGCCGGGAGGCTCCTTGACACAGAAGATTGCCATACCCCGCTGCTGCCTCTTGATTGGCATCGTGCTCACCTTCATGAGCCCAGTTGGTGTGGATGTCCTAAGCAGAGCTGAAGCACAGACGTCCAATCATTCGGCAAAAAATGCTGCCAAGCTTGCAGGGTTGAAACGCGAGCGTGATGCGTTGTGGAACAAACTCGCTGATCTAGGCGGTCAGGCCACGCCCAAGCAGGCTGTCGACAATGTTCAATACCGGCTGAGAAATAGGCTGGTGCAAATCGACCGCCTCGAAAAGGTTCTGCTCAAGATTGCCGGCAGCAAGAAATCACTAGAACGGATGAAAAATCAGACTGCTGAAAGTTCGGTTTTCGGTCTTGACGACTTCATTGGGGAAGTCGGGGAAAAAGCAGGCGAGATGGCAACCAAAAAGGGCTTGGAAGCAGCCGCCAAAAAGGGTGCGGGTAAGGCCGCCGGCTGGCTTGGCGTCATCGGCGACGTGGTGGAGTATGGCGGCAAGAAGATCATCAAGGAATTCAACATCGATCAGCTTGAAAAACTGATCGAACAGAACAGCCTTAATCTGCGTTATGCATTCCGACTACGGTCTGCGCTGTTGCACGATAATGATGGCGACAGAACATTGCTTGATCAGCTCAGTGCGTTGATAGAGCGCTATGAGCAAGCCGATGATCTTTATTTATCCGAAAAGCAGCGGCAGGAAAAATCAGCGGGCGAGAATGCGGCTTTAAAGGACCCTGAAAAGATCGTGGATTTTTGCTCCTATATCCCAGACAGCAGGGCGCGCAAGGGCTGTTATGGCGTGTGGCGGAAGCAATGTGTCGGTGTGATCGCCACGAAACATATGAAACGCTGCTATGCAACGCTGGACGCGGCACGTGCGGGCGGCGGGAACGGCGGCAAGCTATGGAACTTTTGTGCCCATATGAAAGCGAATTACAAGAACGCGTGCTACAATTTTGGCAAAATGGTCAAGCGTTTGTGCCAAATGATAATGGGCGGTCCCGAACGGGCTGAATGTCTAAGGAACGTTGCGAGCATGCCGTCTCACGCCGCGCTCAAGGACGAATAGCAAAGGAACCGGACAAGCGCGGGAAAGGGAAGCCTGCAATTCCGGAAATCAGTTTAGCGAGTATCCTCGGTGAGGCTATGGGCTGGATGGCGCGCATCGCCCCGGCGATTTTTCCGGCGAACGTAGCTGATTAATGCATCGGGATGCTCAGCCTTGACCTTAAGGGCTGCGATGAGCGCGTCTTCGGCATCCACGAAAACGCGGTCCACTTTTCCCTTCAGTTTTAACCCAACAGTATAATGCGACAACATTGGCTCATTCCTTCAAGTCTTCGACGGTATCATAATCGCTCAAGCGACGTCCCTGCCCGTAAATTTTCCATCAATTTATCCCACCTTCTCCGACAACCACAAAAGGTGCCCATACGGATGGATGTCCGTTTCCGGCAGCGCTGTTGTCATTGATCAGCGCGACCATGGAGCGGCGCAAAGCTTCTGTCTTCCCGATGTTTGGATTGTTTTTGAGTTCCTTGAAGGTCCTCGTTGTTAATTTGACTGCAGCATCGGAAAAAACCGGCCAATGAGAAACAAGCAGAGCTTTTGTACCCCCAAAAAAGAATGATTTCGCAAGGCCAGATAAGGCTTCCGAACCTAATTTCTGACCGGATGCGGTATTGCATGCCGAGAGAACGACCCATTCGGCGTTCAATTTGAGCTGAGCAACTTCACTTGCAGTGAGCAAACCATCATCTTCGTCGGTTGCGATCTTCGGCAAAGTCAAAGCAATTGCCGGTTCGGCCAAGCCTTCAAAGTCGCCCGCGACCAGACCATGTGTCGCAAAATGGATAATTCTGTACTGGTCCAGAGCGGAACTTTTGACGCGTGTTTCCGTAGCCTGACCCTGCAGCTTAATTTCGCTGTCTGGCACGCCTAGGGTCTTGGCAATTTGTTTGAGCTCATCTGCGGTGTCGGGAAGTGGCGACAGTCCTGCACTGAGCTCGTCAAGATTGGCCAAACGTCCTCTAAAATATCTGGATATGTTTCTGGATTGTCCGGGAGCCGCCGCCACAACTTTGTTAGCCCTTTTGAATATTGGATCACCAAATCCGATAAAGGGTTTCGGTGCTTTCTTGAATTCGGAAATTCGCCGGAGAGATTTTAGGCTGGATACTGAGGGCAACGTCGTCATGGCATGGCGTTTCACCAGCCACGCAGCACGTCGATAACCTTCATAGTTGGGAAATCTTTGTTTGGGCTTTTCGCTAATGAGCACATGGAACGGAATGCTTGTAAGCGCGCCTGACAAAACAAGGATCAGGTGTTTTTTTGACTCAACCAATGACTCGATCGGTCCAAACAGGCTTTTGTACAATTTGTGTGAAGCTATGACGTCAAAGGGGAGACCTTCGCCGGCAGGTTGTGCGGTCTCAGTTTCTAAACCACGATTGCCCGGGACAGTTTTATTAAACGCGGTGGGATCGAGACCGCGGCGCAATTTGGCTATTATCCGTTCAAGGTCTCTGGGATGCAGGTCAATTTTGTTCCAGGACCATGCTTCTTTCGTGAGACCCCAAACATAAATATTATCCTGCCCGACAAGATAGCTGACAAGGGCCTCAGACTCTTTAAGGAGCCCTTGAACATCAGAAATTTTTAACGGTTTCGGATTTGCAAGGTCTGCGAATTGAGGAAAGTCTGCCTGCAAGCGCTGATCTATTTTCGTGATTTTTGCATTTAGATTTTTCAATTTCTGACGCAGCGCGGTTCGTTTTTGACGACCGACGGCATTCTCAATCTCAGAGAAAGAAGAAATCAACTGCTTATCAAAATGATCCCATTTGGCGATCAGCTCTTGGCGTTCGCGAACAACATTTGCAAGCGCATCGGTGCCCTTCGCAAATCGGGACGCCATTTGCGAAAGAGCAGCGCCCGCTTCAGTTGTTTGCGCCAACTGCCCAATTTCAAAAGCTTCAGCCCGCAGTTCCGTCAATTGCGCACCGCCTCCTTCAGAGACCGCATTGAAGGCTGCCGCAACGTGATAATGCAATGGAAATTTGTTCGTGAAAAAGTCACTGCCTCCATGTTCTTTTTTTTGATCCGAAATAGCACGTTGGGCAGAGCGCCCGCGGCGAGCAAAAATTGAGGTTGATATTTTGTAATAGTTCAGCGCTTGCGCCCATTGCTGCTCTTGAGAATGCAGAAATGCCAAATTATAGGCGGTTTCAGCGACGCTTGGATGGTCCGGGCCGAGACTTTGTTCGTCAATAGAAAGGGCCCGTTCCAACAGCTTCTTAGACCGGGCTCTACGGCCGTCTTTGAAATAAAGTGCAGCAATATTATTGAGTGTGATCGCAACATCTGGATGCATAGGGCCTTTGATCTTTTCGTAAATCCCCAACGCGCGAAGATAGAGTGGTTCAGCACTCTTTGGTTGCCCCTGATTGGCATAGACGATGCCCAAATTGTTTAGACTGAGGGCAACATCAGGATGTACACCACCTAATGTCTTTTGTTGAATTTCAAGCGCCCGGAGATACAAGGGCGCGGCCAAGGAATATCGCTTTTGACGGTTATAAACATTCGCCAAATTATTGAGGGTTGCCGACACGTTGAGGTGATCTGGCCCGAGCGCTTTCTCTTGAATGGAAAGAGCCCGCTTATAGAGCCGCTCTGCGGTGTCATTCTGGCCTAGGCTGCGAAATATGCCTGCCAAATTGTTCAAACTCGTCGCAACATTTGGATGCCGCAGACCGAGCGTTTTTTCTTGAATTTCAAGGGTCCGCTGAAAGATGTCCTTGGCCTGCTCTTGCCGGCCGAGCGAAATATATAAAACAGCCAGATTATTCAGTAACTCCGCAATATCTGGATGGTGGCGTCCAAGCGCCTGTTCTTGAATTTTCAATGCGCGCTTATACAGTTTTTCTGCGTCGGCAAATTTCCCTTGCTTCCGATTAAGAGACGCTAGATTTCCGATGACCCGCGCGACTTTGGGATTATTTCGACCAAAGTGCTTCTCCTGAATGGCGAGTGAGCGAAGGTATAAGGATTCGGACTGGCGATATTGTTCTCGAATATTGTAAATGTTGGCGAGATTATTCAGTGTCTCAACGACATCTGGATGATTGGGACCAAGGGTTTTTTCCTTAATTGCCAATGCTCTTTTCAGAAGTGGTTCCGACTCCGAATATTTGCCTTGGGCATTGTAAAGTGCGCCTAAATTATTGAGCAGCGTCCCAACATTTGGATGCGTTGCACCCAAACTTTTTTCCAGAATTGGCAACGCACGTCTGAATAGAGGTTCGGCGTCTTTGTAGCGTCCTTGAATGTTGTACAAATTCGCTAAATTGTTCAGGCTCTTGGCAACTGAAGGGTGGTTTGGACCAAAGCGCTTTTCCTCAATTGCCAAAGCTTCCTTGGTCAGCGATTCGACTTTGTCTAATTGTCCTAACGCTTGATGAATTGCCGCCACCAAATTTAGCACTGCGGCATAATTCGGGTGATCTGCACCCAATTTTTTCCTGGCAAGTTTTTGCAGTTTAAGAGCATGAGGCAATGCTTGCTTATGCTTGCCTGATTGGTAAAGTTGAACGGTCCGGTTGTAAGTGGCGGCGAGTGGATCCGACTGAGCTTGAGCGGTGTCAAAAATCAATAAAGAAAGGAGTAAGAGAGACGCGATGGCCGTAAAATTTACAAACTTTCTGAAATAACTCATTGCGATATCCCCCAGTTGTCGATCACTGGAGACAATAGTGTTCGACATTCCCCGGATGATACGGCATCCATGATCGAGTTTGCCAATTTCCGTCCCTCGAAGCAGAAACTGCGGTGATCAGACCCTCACCTGCCGCCACTGTGGACGGCGGGCGTCACAGCTTGCAGTTTGGTGTTAGCTTTTCCGCCGGTCAAGACGCAGGTCTCCTGTCTCGATCTGACTTTCATATGTGAGAGCCCCCAAGGCCGGCGATCCGTCGCAAGATTTCCCGGATTATGAACGCTTGAACGGCGTCTTGAACGCCCGCCAAGGGGATTAATCCGGACATGTTATATGCCTCGGCCCATATCGCAAATGCGCCGGCAACCGGCAAACAATGCGCCAGCAAAGCCGCCGTTTTTCCAACCTCGCTTCGACTTGGAATAATCACTGTGATATAGGTGTATAGACTTAAAGATCCACTGGAGCATATGACTCAATTGGGGAAGGCCGATGAGCCGGACATGTCTTTTTGTTCTCACCTCGCTTGTGCTGCTGTTCGGCGGCGCAGGGTCCGCTGAGGCCAAACGGCTGGCGCTCGTCATTGGCAACAATGATTACGAAAATGTTGCCGATCTCCAAAAGGCGGTGAACGATGCCGAGGCCGTCGGGGATGCGCTCAGGGATCTCGGATTTGAAATTTTCCGCGCCCAGAACCTGAACCGTCGAGCTATGAACCGCAAGCTGCTGGAGTTTTCCTCCCGGATTGAAAAGGGCGATACGACGTTGTTCTTTTTCTCGGGCCACGGCATTGAGATCGATGGCAGCAATTATCTCCTGCCAACAGACATCCCCGATGCCAAGCCGGGTCAGGAATCTTTCGTCGTGGCGGAGGCGATTGGGACCAATCGGGTGATGAATATGATCCGCAACCGTGGCAGCGGGATTAACATCTTGGTGTTGGATGCCTGCCGCAACAATCCGTTCCAACGGGAAGGGACCAAGAGCCTTGGCAGCACCAGGGGCTTTGGCCGCATAGCGGCGCCTAAGGGCACGTTCATCATGTATTCGGCAGGTGTCCACCAGGAAGCTTTGGATCGGCTCGGAGCCAATGATGCGAACCCAAATTCGGTGTTCACCCGCAACCTCATCCCGCTAATGAAGACTCCCGGTCTACTCCTCACCGATATGGCACGGCAGCTGCGGCGCAATGTTGAGAAACTTGCGCTCAGCATCTCTCATGATCAACGACCGGCCTATTATGATGAGGTGACCGGAGACTTTTTCTTCACACCTGGGAACCGGCCAAATCCGGCCAGCGCTCCCCTTCAGAGGAGTGCGGCAGAGCGCGCGTGGGATCGGATCAAGGATTTAAAGGATAGAGATATCTTCGAGGCTTTTATCAAGCGGTTCTCAAATAGCTTTGAAGCCGATTTGGCACGCAGCAAATTAAATAAGCTGAAAGAGACCAAGGTCGCTGTTGGCGTGTTTCCCAAGAAGCAACCGTCTACGACACGCCAATATAGGCCCGGCGACACGTTTCGCGACTGCGATGAGTGTCCCGAAATGATCGTCGTCCCCTCGGGATCATTCATGATGGGGTCGGTGAAGGGCGAGAAGTACCGTGTTAAACGTGAAGATCGGAA
>BFAS01000252.1 GCA_008974985.1 bacterium MnTg02 | reverse complement strand
GAAGAGGTCGGCAAATTGTCAAACGCCAAGCAGCGTCTCATCGATATGGGACGGGCCAGGGACTATATGATTGTCGACACGCCGGGCGCCTATATGGATATCGTCACGGATGCGCTGCACGCCGCCGACGCGATCGCAATTCCGGTGCGGCCGAGCCTTCTGGATATCGTCGCCCAGCAGGATATTTCCACCCCGATCTCCGGGCTCGACAAGTCGGCCGCCGCGCTTCTGGTGCTCAACATGGTCGATCAGCGCGCCACGGCCGCCGCGAAGGCGGCGATGAAGAAAATCGAGCCAATGTTTCCAAATAAGCCCGTTTGGGTATCGCAGCGCGCCTCTTATTCGCGCGCCTCGGAGACGGGCCGTGCAGGCATCGAGATTGACAAGAAAGCCGCTCAGGAAATTACGGATTTGTGGAAGGCGATTACGAAGATCTTGAAGAAGGGAAAGGGCCGGAATGCCTCGGTTCAGACTCGGTAAAGCGAAGCCCGGCACGCCAGGCGATAGAGCCGCATCGGAGCGCGAAGGGCTCAAGGCCGTCAAGGCGCGAGGGCATGAGCGCTTAAAAAAAGGTCGCACCGAGCAGATGGCCTTTAGGTTGACACCGGACGAGCGCCGGAAGATCGAGGATCTTGCCGACATGCTTGGCCTGTCTTTCACCGACACGCTGATAAAGTCCGTGGAGCACATGACGGATGCCGTAAAGAAGGGTGATGAGTAAGATGAAGATCGGGTATTGCCGCGTTTCTAAAGACGATCAGGATTTATCGCTGCAAAAGGACGCGCTGAAAGCCGCTGGCTGCGAGAAGATTTTCGCGGAGAAGATCAGCGGCACCAAGAACGACCGGCCGCAATTGCAAGCCGCATTGGATTTCGCCCGTGAGGGCGACACCCTGATTGTCTGGAAACTCGACAGGTTGGGACGCTCGCTCTCTCAGCTTGTGAGCACTGTCGAGCGCCTTAAGGCAGATGGAATTCAGTTTAAATGCTTAAGCCCCGCCATGGACACGACAACATCGAGCGGCAAGTTGATATTCGGGATCTTCGCGACACTTGCCGAGTTCGAGCGGGATTTGATTGTCGAGCGCACCAAGGCCGGCCTTGAGGCTGCCGCGGCGCGCGGGCGAAAGGGTGGCCGACCGCCATCGATGACGCCGGAAAAGATCAGAGCGGCCGCCGACATGCTCAGGAAAGGCGACAACGTTTCGCAGATCGCCCGCGTGCTTAATGTCAGTCGGCAGACGATTTATCGCAATGTCCCCATGGCTGATGACAGAACGCCCCGCGAAACGTGTCGGGTCCACTGAAACTGGAATGATTTTCTGATTTGGCCCGAAGGCTGACCTTAGCCTTGTGAATGACTTCTGCTGGTGGGTGTAAAGCGGACTCGATTTGCTCGGCTTTAGACTTACCGCTTTTGACCCGAGGCAGACATTGTGCAGTTGGGAATTCTTTTCGTTTACCGTAGGCTGAAGTGACGCCCAGAGGGAAACTGCACGCCCGCGTATTCTTGCTGTAGTTCGCCGTGTTTGCTGTGGGGTCTAAGTTGGTAAGGAGAAACGACGATGCACGCAGTCGTAAGAAGTTACTCAGGTCAAGGAGCAAAGGAGCTTTTCGATCTGCTGGAGCAGCGTAAATCGGAGGTCGAAACGATTATTCGTTCTGTACCCGGTTTTGTCAGCTACACGCTACTGCGGAGCGCAGACGGTGGGGTAACGGTAACTGTCTGTCATGACAAGTCGGGTACGGACGAGAGCATGCGGGTCGCCAGGGAGTGGATACAGCAGAATGCGTCCGACATCGGCTCGAGCCCGCCTGCGGTCTCGGAAGGTTCGGTTGTGCTTCAGCTAAGTTAGCGCGAGCGCGGCTTAGCCTGCGGGCTCATTGCAACTCGATGAACGCTGCGAGGCCGCTCCTGGCACGACTCTGTCGTGACGGGACTGCAAGATTGTTTCCGCAGCTGAGGGCACTCCGGACTCGCCGGGCACCCTACTGGATCAGCCCTTCATGGCCCTGAGCGGACTCTGCCAGCGTCGCAAAAGCGAGGCTCTCTAGTCCATTCTGGCTAATGCTTGTGGCGGCCTATTCCATCGCAAAGGCGACCACGTCGAGAAGCGTGACCCGCGCAGTGCCGACAACAAACGTTGAAAACACGGAGCTTGACAAAAATGCCCGATTGAAGCGGACATCGCCAGGCACCACTACTACCTTCAAGCTAAATGTTTGGCGAAAAACTCAAGCGTCCGCTCGCGAGCCAGTTTGGCGCTTTCCGCGTGATAGGAGCCGCGCTTGTTGCAATTGAAGCCGTGCCCGGCCGGGTACATGTGGATTGGTATATCGGGGTGAGCCGCTCTTATTTTCTCCACGCCTTCCATCGGGATCGACTGATCCGTTTCGCCGAAATGGAGCATCACCGGATGGCGCGGCTGCTCGTCCACCATGTCGGGGATCATGCCTCCGTAAAATCCGACCGCAGCGCTTACGCCGTCGAGCCGCGTCGCCGCGTTCCAGGCGAGTGATCCGCCCCAGCAATACCCGACGACGCCGATCGGCGCTCCCTCGAGCGCGGTGACAGCCGCCGCCATGTCGCGGATCGCATCGTCATGGTTGATTTTCGCCCGTATCTCGCGGCCTTTTTCAACGTCTTCGGGCGTGTAGCCCAGTTCGATGCCCGGCGTTACCCGGTTGAAAAGGGCAGGTGCCAGGACAATGTATCCGTCATTCGCAAAACCGTCGGCAACGGAGCGTATATGACTGTTGACCCCGAAAATTTCCTGGATCACGACCAGGCCACCTATGAGCTGCCCCTGCGGCTCCGCCAGGTAGCCTGTGAGTTCATTGTCGTCGACTGTCTCAATATCAAAGGTATTGCCCATTCCTGCACCCTTTCGCTCGCTTGTGCGACGCTGGCTATGTCACACGATCGCCGATAGAGAAACAACCGTCGTATATGACCGTGCTGCGTCGGAATCGTAACCTCAGTCTGTCACACCATGTCCGCTTTCAGGTGTAAAGTGGGGAGTCCCGTAGGGCAGCAGAATAACGGGGACTTTTGAGCCAGAGCGGCCCTTCGGGGCGACGAACAGCTCCGTATCTGTAGCCATGTCTTTCAGGAATGCGGCTTGCTTTGCTTTGCCCCTAAAGGCATGTATTGCGTCTCTTTTGATCGGCTTCGGGGGAAATTTCCATGGCTAAACTCCTATCTGAATTCGTGGGCACTTTTATGCTTGTGTCGGCGGTGTGTGGCGCGGCGTTGTTCACCGCTGGTTCCCCAGGAAACGGTGCTGGAATAATAGGCGTGTCCTTTGCAGTTGGGATGACCGTTCTTGCTATGGCCTATGCGGTTGGGCATGTCTCAGGTGGGCATTTCAATCCCGCGGTAACGATTGGACTTTGGGCTGGTGGAAAGTTCGAAACCAAAGACATCCCGTCCTATATTGGAGCGCAGGTGGTCGGTGGCGCTTGTGCAGCTCTCGTGTTCTATCTGATTGCGTCCGGAAAATCTGATATGGCCCTGGGAAATTTCGCATCGAATGGCTATGGCTCGCAATCTCCAGGCAAATTCTCGCTCGGATCAGTGTTCCTTATCGAAGTGGTAATAACCGCACTGTTCTTGATCGTGATCATCGGCGCGACTTCTGCTAAGGCTCCAGCGGGATTTGCACCCATCGCGATCGGTCTGGCGCTAGCCGTGTTTCACCTAATGGCCATACCCGTTTCGAACGCTTCTCTCAATCCGGCCCGCTCCACGGCCACGGCCATATTTGGTGGTGGAACAGCGTTAGCCCAGCTTTGGCTGTTTTGGGTTGCACCGATTATGGGGGGTATGTTGGGCGGAGTGATCTCTCGGATCATCCAAGACAAAGACTAGCCCAAACATGAATTCTTACTGGTTTTTTGAGAGGGCGCAGTTCCGGGGCGGCACGCGGCAGGCTGCGTTACACTTTCACGCCCGCTGGCGAAACAGAGGCAATGTTTCGCGCGTTCTACGAAGCGGCACAGTCTGAGCGATCAACGCCAGACATCATGAGTGAGATTGCAGAAAAGCATGACCAGGTTTTCATCGGACCACCCCTTTAACGAAAGGCAACACAATGACAACAAGTGCGAAAGCGCGTGCCGTGGGCGTAAACCACGTGGCACTGGAGGTTGGTGACATTGATGAGGCGCTTGAATTCTACGGGCAGTTC
>BFAS01000251.1 GCA_008974985.1 bacterium MnTg02 | reverse complement strand
TCTATTTTTGGCGGCGCAATCTTCTTACATGATTTGCGATCTCATCCGTCCGGTGGTAGCGCGCTTGCCGGAAGTCGTACGCACGTCACGTCCAAAGGCATATCTGGTGTCACATCTGAATCCCTAATTCGCTTGGAAAAGCGGGTGCGCGTGAACCCTAAAGATGGCGCCGGCTGGGATGCCATTGCTCCGGTGTACCTGAAATTGCAACGCTTTGGAGACGCTGGTGGAGCCTACCGGCAAGCCATCCAAATTCTTGGTGAGACTGCAAGCCGGTTGATGGGAGTTGCCATCGCTGAAGTTTTTGCCAATAGCGGCAATCTGAACCAGACATCCAGAAAAGCTTTCGAGAAAGCGCTAACGATAGATCCCTCGCTTCATGTTGCGCGTTATTGGCTGGCGATCGCCAAGGAGCAGGATGGACGTTTTGATGTCGCTGCCCAAGCGTGGCAGGATTTGCTGGCGAAAAGTTCCGCCAACGCGAATTGGCGTCCTCAAGCCGAATATTGTCTTGAGGCCGTTCGCGCACGATTGCAGAAGGCCAAGATAGCCGGCGCGAAACAGCCTGAAGCCTCATTGTGCTCGAAGGGAGGAACGCGTCTTGCGGGCAAGCCGCAAGGGTCTGGACCATATCCGAACAAAGCGCATGCGAGGAAAGCGCAAGCGGGGGAATCGTTCTCAGGTGAACCAACTGCCAAGCAATTTTCCGCGGCACACAAAGCCGCGCAAAAAATGGCTCCTGGCGATCGCATGGCCATGGTCAATCAAATGGTTGCAGGATTGGCTAAGCGGCTCAAAAACAATGGCGATGATCTGGAAGGCTGGGTGAAGCTGGTGCGCTCCTATTCGGTCCTTGGAAAGCGCGACGCGGCGCTTGAAGCTCTGACCGCTGCGGAAATGAAATTCAAGGGAAACTCAGATGCCCTCGGCACGCTCAGCACCCTCAAGCAGAAATTAAAACTTGGATCGTGATCCGAAACTTGAACGAACTCTGCCGGCACCTGCCAAAGAGCTTTAGCTGACGGCACAAGTTAGAGTTTCTGGTTGTTCGCCGCACGCGGCCGAATCGAAAACATCGCCCACGATCATCTCGTGGACCGAAGCGTGCTTCCGGATAAAGTGGCAACCGGTTTTCCGATTAAGTTGCACGTAAAATCAAAGAACTAGGGTCCATTTTTGAGGCAATCAAAAACGAAAAGACCCTAGGCGAAACTGTTGCCGGAGACCGGTCTGCTTGTCCGCTCGAAAATACGGCACGGTAATCATCGTTTGGCGAGGTCAAACACCGCATTCCGAGACGCAACCGCGCGCCACGCGTTCCGCGGAGATTGTCATTGCAATTTCACAACTCATTAAACAAAGCGGGATCGAAAGCAGTGGGTGCAAAAGCGGGCCAGGATGCAGCGATATCCGGTCTTTTGATGTGCCTCATACACCGTTGGGTTGAATGGACACCAACCCAATATAATCCCTATCCCGGTGATGCGGTTTTCTCTCCGCATAGAGCCAATTTTGGACCAGTCTTACGGTTGCCATTTTTCGTCATCAATTCGCCATTACCCCGGCAATTTGGCGCCCACTTTCCCATGTAGCTACGTCAGTAAGATCCCGAGTTTTAAAATTAGGGTGGGAGTGTCCCGAGTTTTTGAATTAGGGAGCGGATAACGTGAAGCATTTCGCCGGTACTTTTTTATACACCTGCTTGATTTTTGTGGGTGCTATATTTGTACAAGATTTACCGTTCGTTGCGTTTGGCAATAGCGCACTTGCCGCCAGCGGGACGCACGTCTCTTCCGATAACGACAGTTTCGTTTCTGAAACTGTGATGCGGTTGAAAAAATACCTTGCCGTTCGATCAAACGAGAAAGTTCGCGCAGATGCCAATAACCTGCTAGCCGCGGGCTACGGGAAAAAAGTGTCCAAACCTGCAAAAAAAGCAGTGTACGGCGCTGACGCGAAAAAACCTGATGGGAAAAAGAAAGCTGCGTCGGCTGAAGAGGATCATTTAAATCTTTTTGTAGAAAACCGTTATCCTTCCGCCAATACCTGCGGCGTCTGCCATCCTAAGCACTATAAGGAATGGTCGGTTTCTCAGCATGCCTATGCTCAACTCTCGCCGGTCTATCTCTCGCTCAACAATAAGATCAACCAACTGGCCAACGGGTCGAACGGCGATTTTTGCTTGCGCTGTCACAACCCGGTTGGCGCCAACCTTGGCGAGAGTTCCTTCGCCTCCAATTTGGACCGGCACCCGACGTCGCGCGAAGGCATCACTTGTGTGGTTTGTCACCGCATAAACAAGACTTACAACAAGGCGAGCGGCCGTCTGGCCCTGGTCGAGGGCGGCTTGACAGAACCCGTGTTTGGCCCCAAAGGCAACGCCGGCGTGAAGCAGGCTTTGGCAAGCCCCGACAAATTCCGGGTCGTCACCGACCCGAAAGAACCGGGGCGCAAGATCCACAACGAAGCCAAGTTGTTCGCCAACATCACGACGCCGACCTTCTGCGGCACCTGCCACGACGTGACTCTGTTTAACGGGTTCCGGCTTGAGGAAGCCTTCAGCGAATATCGCCTGTCACCGGCTGCCGCCAAGGGCATCACGTGTCAAGACTGCCACATGGGTAAGATCCAAGGAAAACCCTCCGGCTATGACCACGGACCGGCGGCCATTGTCGGTGGTGTGCAGACCAAGCCCAGAAAACTGACAAACCATTTCTTTGCCGGCCCCGATTATTCGATTATTCATCCCGGCATATTCCCGCACAACCAGGAAGCCGTCGCGTTGAAGACCATGCGCGAGTGGTTGCAGTTCAAACATGAAGAAGGTTGGGGAACCGACAAATTCGAAGACTCCAAGCCCCGTCACTACAAATTTCCGAAAGTTTGGCAATCGATAGATGATCGATATGATGCGCGGGAAATTCTCAATAAGCAGTTTGCGTTGCTGGAATATGCACGGAAGAAACGCCTGGAAGTCTTGCGCAACGGATACCTCCTTGGCGATGTGATCACGGACAGGGCCGATGCGAACGGAATTGCGTTCCGCGTCCAGGTCAGAAATGGCACCGATGGCCACAATGTGCCGACGGGCTTCACCGGCGAACGGCTGGTCTGGCTCGATGTGACCGTGACCGACCGGGACGGAACAGTGGTCTTCCGCTCAGGCGATAGAGATCCAAATGGCGATCTTAAGGATGGTCACTCGTCTTATGTCCACGCGGGCAAAATCAAGCTAGATCCCTATCTCTTCAGCCTGCAGTCGATCTTCGTGACGCAGAATGGCCGTGGCGGCGAAATCGAGCATGTCATTCCAATCCCGTTCCCGTCTTTCGCTTTGCCAAGGGTTCTGCCGTCAACATCGTCGTTGGTGTTCACCGGCGAGCCCGCAACCGAACGCAACCATAAGAAGAGCATTGAACCCAATGGGCAGCGATGGGCGAAATACAAAGTGGAAGGCCGCGCACTGACAGGCAAAGGGCCGTACAAAGCGACCATCAAACTCATTGAACAGCCGGTACCGGTAAATCTTCTCGCCGCCATGCAGGACGTTGGGTTCGATTACGGGCTCACACCGCGCCAGGTAGGCGACGCGTTGGTCGCGGGTGCCCAATTGTTGTGGGAGAAGAAGCTGGTCTTCGACATTTCGTCAGCAAAATCAGCCTCGAATTCCCGCTCATCCGCGCCGCGCCGTAGATGGTTTCCATTCCTTCGCTCCCAGCGGTGAATGAGAGCGAACATCGATGGACACAGGCCGCGACGAGGAAGCGGCAGTGGATGTGTCCAATAGCATGCCAGACCAAGAAGAAGCAGAAGGCTCTAAAAAATAAAAATCATGGGGGACGTGACGTGACGAAAAGAACGCACGCACAAAAGTACTGCCACGGTATAGCTGTGATGCTCGCCGCCGGCCTGTTGTTGTTCCGCCTGGATATGGCAACAGCGAGTGCCATGGAACCGCAAGGTTCTGACAATTGGTCAGCCACAACGACGATGAGCAAAACGGCTGATGACGGCTGGGCGGCTGCGACAACAAGCGCAGCTGACCGCGCCACCGACTCCGGCGCGACAATTGCCAAAAAGACGAAGGCCGAAGTCGAGACTCTGAAAGACGAATATATTCCGTCCAAGGCTTATGGAGACCCTGAAACCGGTGTCATGGCGGCAACAATGAAACCCGCTGCCATGAGTTATAAAAAGACTCCAGGTGCTATGCCAGGCGCAATGAAGGACAAAATGAAGCCTGGCGTTATGAAGGACAAAATGAAACCGGGCGCCATGGCGCACAAAAAGAAGAACCCCGACGAGAAATGGTACAGCCGGTTTTGGCCTCTTGGAGACAAGGTGGAAGTTAAATCCTTGAAAGAGGGTTACGTCCCGTTCATGACGGAAAAAGACATCATAGCAAGCCGGAAACAGGTCCTTGATCCGAAGTCTGCGAAAGACCCCAACCCGGGCTACGAAGGGAAGCTGCTTCCTGGACGCCCGAAACTCCTCTTTGAAAGAGGTAACCGTTTCCTGGATACCGGCAAACTCGATGCCGGCTTCGTGGTTCCTGGACTCGGTACTGTCTGGCAGCCAAGACTTTGGACTTACGCGATAAATCGCACGACGCTTCAAAGCTTCGACAACGGCTTTTCCGGCAATGAGAGAGAAACGGAACTCGCTAATCGTCTGGACCTATTCTTCAATCTCCAACTCACCGGAACCGAGAAAATCTTGCTTGGGCTTCGCGTCACCGATAATAACCGGCCGGACCAGTTTACTCGGTATACATTCGAGGGCGCCGACGAGGGATTTAACAACGAGCTAAATGTCAATGTTGAAACTTTGTTTTTCGAAGGTGATTTTGGCAGCCTCTTTCAGAATCTGGATAGGAAGGGTGTAAAACCGATCGACTTCGGCTTCACCGTCGGCCGTCAGCCGATTGTGTTTCAGGAGGGAATCCTGATCAACGATACGATCGACTCGGTCGGTCTCATCCGCAATAATATCCCGCTTCCCGGCACGTCGAATTTTCGGGTGTCGGCCATGTGGGGCTGGAACCGCCTCGACCGGAACGATCTGGAGCGCGACGCCGACCAAAATATGTTCGGCTTATTCATCGCGGCCGATACGCATCTCAGCACGTATAATCTCGATATGATCTACGTGGACGACAGTGCCGATGGTGATGGTTTTTATATTGGCGCATCGACGATTCAGCGCCTGCCATTCTGGGGCGGCGTCAGCACCGCGTTTCGGAGCAATAGCTCATTTGCCCTGGAAGAAGAGATCCCCGGAAACGTTGTCGGCACCGGCACCCTTATCACCGCCGAAATCTCCAAGACTCCACATGGATCTGACGACATCGTCTATTTCAATTCTTTCCTAGGGATAGGCAATTTCACGCAGGCCGGACGGGAAGCTATCGTCGGCGGTCCGCTTGCGAATACGGGCATTCTCTTCGCTTCGCCGAATTTGAGCACTTATGGTGCCGAGATCAATCCGTTCACGCCCGACGACGTTATCGGCGGCGCCATTGGGTACCAGGCGTTTTGGGACAATAAGCGTCGTAATCTGATCTTGGAAATCGCCACCCGCCACGATCTAAGCGGCGATGGATTTGATAGTCTCGGCTTCGGAGCGCAACTTCAGCAGGCGGTCGGACAGCACGTTCAACTGCAATTCGAAGCTTTTTACACCATCAATGAAGACCGGGATGACGGCTCCGGCGCAAGGGCGGAGGTTCAAATTGTCTACTAGGGTCACTCATTCGAAGCGGCGGCAGTTATCGCTCCGAACGTGTCAGGCGTCATTGGCTCACGGCTGCAATTCGCGAGTAAGGTTCTAAAGCAAAAAACAACACGGCCGGCACAACATCAACTGAGTGTGCTTGGCCTTCGGACTAGAATTGGACTGGTGGGAATGCAGATAGGGATAATTGCCGAGGTCGGCGGGTTGCTGCTCATCGCCGCTGTGTCTGTCCGCGCGGCGATCAGTATCTATTCGATCGCCGGCCGTAGAGCGCACGCTAACCGGCAAGACCGGGAATATATTCAATTATTCGAATTTCTCTCTTCTAGCATTCTCAAAAAATTCGAAGCAGAGCGTGAAAAGCCCGAACTTTCATGGACCGGCAAAAGAAAATTCCGCGTCGTGCGGCGGCAATACGAGGATTACAATAATGACATTTGCTCATTTTTCCTGGCGCCGTATGACCACAGACCGCTGCCGCCCTATCGCCCCGGACAGTTTTTAACATTTGAGCTGCCAATAGCTGGCCAACCGCAACCGGTTGTGCGGTGCTATTCGCTTTCAGATAGTCCCACTGTAAATCAGCAATATTATCGGATTTCGATTAAGAGACTTGCGCCGCCGCCGCATGCGCCGCCTGGAACGCCGCCCGGATTGTCTTCTAATTATTTTCACGACAATCTGCGCGAGGGCGACATTGTTGAAGTTTTGGCCCCGTCAGGAGAGTTTTGCATCGATCAACAGTCAGAGCGTCCCGTCGTTCTCATTGCTGGCGGCGTTGGCCTGACACCTTTAATCAGTATGTTGAACGCGCTGGCCGCATCGAGAAGCAAACGCGAGATATGGTTCTTTTACGGCGTTCGCAATCGTGGCGATCACGCAATGTACGATCATCTGCAAAGGGTTCGCCGGCAAAACCCCAATGTTCGCACGGTCATATTTTATGGCGATCCAACCAGTAAATGCAGAAAAGGTATTGATTACGATGTTGAAGGCTTTGTCAGCGTCGAACTCATAAAATCTCTGCTCAAAGCAAGAAATTACAAATTTTACGTGTGTGGCCCCCCGCCCATGATGGAATTGGTAACGACGGGCTTAGAGGAATGGGGCGTTCCGGCAGACGACATCATGTTCGAGGCCTTTGGTCCCGCTTCGCTGAAAAAGACTGCCAAACTGGAAGATGCCGCCGGCGAATCGGATGATGCAGGTCGCCAAGAACCGGCCAAGATATTTAAAGTTGTATTTGCCCGCTCCAAGAAAACCGTCCAATGGACAAAGAGCATGGGCACCTTGCTTGACCTCGCTGAAGCAAACGGCGTCAAGGCCCGTTGCGGCTGCCGTGCAGGCAATTGCGGAACTTGCGTGACGCCGCTCAGGCAGGGCGAAGTCGACTACGTTCATAAGCCTGGAAAAGACCCCGAGCCGGGGTATTGTTTGCCGTGTATCGCACTGCCGAAAAGTGACTTGGTGATTGATATTTAAGTGATCGCAACTTTGCTCTGGCTCAATCTCGGCAACAATATTTCCCACCTCAAGAACAACGATCCTTCCTAAGCTGCGGGCGCATTCCGCCCCGGGCTGCCCCTGACCCGCACTATAAATTGTGGCTGCGCCGAGCCGCGCCCGCCCAAAAAATTGATCTGTTTACACACTATTTTGATTAACCAGTACGACTCCGAATCCCTTTCAATCAGCGTCCACTAGAGATAGGCTGGTCCAAAATAACAATGATGGGGGGGGACGCTATCGATGAGCGCAAGCTGCAAACCACTAAATTCTCCCGCACTTGAGAAACTCAAGGGCGAAGGCCTGCGCGGTTTTATTGCTGATATCACACTGAGATGCGGGCAGTTCGCCAAGGTAAAATATTTTCTGTGGGAGAGTTGGGCGACACGAGGGTTTGGCGTCTCAACGACGGCATGTTCAATGGTCTTGAAGACGAATGTTTAAGACAGAGTAGATGACCGAAATTTGATGATTGGCGGGATTGTCAAACTTGGTCGGTTGAGTTGAGTAATAGGAACCGCTCACATGAGAAGTCTGGCGCTTAAGATCCTATTCGGTGACCGAGCCAAACTCTTCGGCCTTATCGCCGGCGTTGCATTTGCGACCGTTCTCATTACACAGCAAGGCGGATTGTTTGTCGGACTGATGACGCGCGTGCAGAACGTCATTGCCGATGCTGGGGACGTGGATATCTGGGTCATGGATCCATCCACCGAGCAGGTGAATTTGGCTAAGCCAATGCGCTACGCCCAGCTTTTGAAAGTTCGAGGTGTTCCTGGCGTTGCTTCGGCCGCACCTCTTTTCAAGGCCAATCTGCCTGTTAGAGGCCAAGGGGGCAAAGCAAGGACGGCGATGCTCTTGGGTGTCGACAACACGACATACACCGGAATTACGAAGCGGTTTCTCATCGGGTCACCGGTGAATTTGAGACAGCCGGATGCGATTGCAATCGATCGCGTTGGCTTCATGCGGTTATGGCCCGGAGAACCGGTGAAGCCGGGAAAAATCCTCGAGCTCAATGACAGGCGTGCGAAAATTGTAGCGATTACCGACGCGGCTGCCGCATTTTCGGCACAGGTCATACTTCACACGCCATATAACCGGGCGTCCAAATATGTTCCCCACGGCCGCAATCGCCTTTCCTTTGTGCTTGTCAAAGTGCCAACAGGCATCGATCCAAAAATTGTCGCCGCAGAAATCGAACAACGAACCGGTTTGAAGGCTGAGCTCAGCCAATCATTTTCGGAAGCGACCGTCCGCTATTATCTGAAGAATACAGGCATCACGATAAACTTCGCGACGACCATCATACTCGGGATCGTGGTCGGTATGGCCATTGTCGGACTGACATTCAGCCTGTTTGTAAATGACAATCTCAAACACTATGCCGTGTTGAAGGCCTTAGGGGCCACCAACTTCCGGCTGGCCAAGCTGGTGGCCTATCAGATTGCCGTTGTGACATTCATAGGCTTTGCAATTGGCACTGGAGTTGCCGCGGCATTTTTTGAGTTAGTTTCCTCACCAACTTCTGCGTTGCGAGGGTTCTTTATCCCTTGGTGGATGCCCTTGATAACGCTCGCGGTGATGAGCCTGTCTATTATTTTATCGACATCGATTGCGCTCCGCCGCGTTCTTGTGGTGGAGGCTGCTACCGTATTCCGGGTCTAGTTATGAACCACATCGATACACAAATCATCAACCGCGACGCGGTTTTCTGTTCGAACGTGGTCAAGGCGTTTGGCCGTGGCGAAACCCGGACTCAAGCTTTGAACGGTGTGAATTTTAGCGCCCGCTTAGGCGAAATGACTTTTGTGATTGGCCCGTCGGGCTGCGGAAAAACAACGCTTTTGTCAATCATTACGGGCGTGTTGGCTGCAGATCTCGGTCACGTCGAGGTCTTAGGCACATCGCTTGCCGAGCTTAAGGGCACAATGTTACCGCGATTTCGAGGCGAGAATATTGGACTGGTGCTGCAACAATTTAACCTGCTGCCGGCTCTTAATTTGGTGGAAAATGTTGCGATTCCACTCATCCTTCAGGGCGTTCGAGAAAGAGAAGCGAACGAGCGTTCCATCCGCTTATTAGAAGAATTGGGCTTGGCGCATCACTTGCCAAAGCACCCTTACGAATTATCCGTTGGGCAGCAGCAGCGTGTTGCCGTTGCAAGAGCCCTAATACATGAGCCCCGGCTAATAGTTTGTGATGAGCCGACAGCAGCGCTTGATGCAGAAACCGGGCTCAAAGTCATGCACCTCCTGCGCGAAACCGTGCTTTCCCCGGAAAGGGCGATCATCGTCGTAACCCACGATGACCGTATTGAGCCTTTTGCGGACCGGATCGCATATATGATCGATGGCCGGATTGAGCAAGTCGTTGGGTGCGACCAGTATGAGAGAGTATTATGAAAAAGAGATCACGCGTATTGCG
>BFAS01000250.1 GCA_008974985.1 bacterium MnTg02 | reverse complement strand
CGTGGACACCGCTGCTGTTTTATCTTTCGCGCCAACGCGGGGATATGGGTTTGCAGTCGCCTTATACGGCTTGGCTGTTGGCCGTCTTCGTGACCGACTTCGTCTCCCTGATCATCGACTATGCCGATGTCATCCGCTATCTGCTCGCGGAACAGACGTAGTGTTTCTTAAGCAGGTCGGGGCAATGTGCCTCGCCGTCTCACTTAGCCCCACGCCGCCTCAAACATTGAACTTAAACAAAATCACATCGCCGTCTTGCACAACGTAATCCTTGCCTTCATCGCGCGCTTTGCCGGCGTCCCGCGCGGGGACCTCTCCGCCGAGGGCGACATAATCGTCGAAGGCGATGGTTTGCGCGCGGATAAAGCCTTTCTCGAAATCGGTATGAATGGCGCCGGCGGCTTTTGGTGCTTTCGAGCCTTTCCGGAGTGTCCAGGCGCGCGCTTCCTTCGGCCCGCTTGTAAAAAAGGTGATTAGCCCCAAAAGCTGATAGCCGGCGCGAATGAGCCGGTTAAGCCCAGGCTCCTCCAGCCCCAGATCGCGCAAATATTCCTCGCGCTCTTGAGCGTCAAGCTGAGCAAGTTCAGCTTCAATTTTCGCGGAAATGATAACGACGCCCGCGCCGTCCGCCTTGGCCTGTTCGGCAACGCGGTCTGACTGTTCATTTCCTGATGATGCCGAACCTTCGTCGACATTGCAGACATAGAGCACCGGCTTTGACGTGAGCAGGTTAAGGTTCTTGAACGCTCGTTTTTTGTCGTCGGCAATATCGGCCTTCCGGGCCGGTTTGCCGTCGCGCAAGACCGCAAGCGCTTTTTCAACCAGTTCAAGAGTGGTTTTTGCCTCCTTGTCCTGGCCGCGTATTTTCTTTTCGAGTGCTAGGACACGGTTTTCGAGGCTTTCAAGATCGGCGAGCATCAGCTCCGTCTCGACGGTCTCCGCGTCGGCGACAGGGTCGATGGAACCGTTGACATGGGTGACGTCGGGATCCTCAAAGCAGCGCAACACATAGGCGATGGCGTCAACTTCGCGGATATGTGACAAGAATTGATTGCCAAGCCCTTCGCCTTTCGAGGCCCCTTTCACGAGACCCGCAATATCGACAAATGTCAGCCGCGTTGGCGTGACAAGAACGGATTCGGCGATTTTGGCGACCGTGTCGAGCCGGTCATCAGGGACCGCAACGTCCCCAACATTCGGCTCAATGGTGCAAAATGGATAATTGGCGGCCTCGGCGGCGGCGGTCTCCGTCAAGGCGTTAAAAAGGGTCGACTTGCCAACATTCGGCAATCCGACAATGCCACATTTAAACCCCATAAGTGGATTCTCAGCTCTTCTTCGGTTTCAACCACTGCTTGAGTTTGGCCGCTAACGGGCCGTCCTCGCTCAAATCTCGTTTGTCCGCTGCCGGGGACGGTTGCCCGGCTTTGGCGGCGGGCTTTTTGGCGGCTGCCTGCGTTGCCGGCTCGTCGGCAGCGTCAGCCTGTAAGGCGCGGGCAATCTTGTTCATAAAGTTCGGCACGTCGTCCGCCGCGAGCAGCGGGACATCTTTGACAATGGCGTCCATCAGCGGTTCCAGCCACGCTTGATCGGCAGAGCCGAAATCGTGAAGCACATGTCTATGAACCAAGTCTTTCCGGCCCGGATGACCAACGCCAATCCGCACGCGCACATAATCATTGCCGAGATGCGCGGTGACTGACTTCAAGCCATTATGTCCCGCCACGCCGCCACCGGTCTTGACGCGAAGCTTGCCGGGTTGCAAGTCAATCTCGTCGTGAAAGACGATCACATCCTCTGTCGGAATTTTATAATAACGCGCTGCCTCGCCCACCGATTGGCCTGAATCGTTCATATAGGTTGTGGGTTTCAGCAACAGGCATTTAACGCCATCGAGCCGCCCCTCGGCCATGTCGCCTTGAAAGCGGCTGCGCCAGGATTCAAAACCATATGCGCGCGCGATTTCGTCGGCGATCATATAACCGACATTGTGCCGGTGGCGCGCATGTTTCTCGCCTGGATTGCCCAATCCGACAAGGAGTTTCATTTACGTCACTCGCGGGAGGCGAAAGTGATAAGACCGGTCTTAATCACTCTCTCCGCTGCTCTCCTTGGGCTCTTCACCATCGGCTTCCGCTTCAGCTTCCTCGCCCTCAGCCAATTCTGCTGCTTCTGCCGCATCTTCCTCGGCTTCCGTCGGTGCTGCACCAACGATGGTCGCGATCGTGAAATTGCGGTCCGTAATTGTAAGTTCGGCGGCCTCGGGAAGTGTCACGGAGGAAATATGGATTGAATCACCGATGTCGAGACCCGTCAGATCGACATCAACGCGATCCGGAATAGCGTCCGCTAGGCAGATGAGCTCGATTTGATGGCGGACAATATTCAAAATGCCGCCGCGCTTGAGACCGGGCGACTCTGGCTCGTTGAGGAAATTCACAGAAACGTCCACCGTAATCCGCGAATCCTTGCTCACCCGAAGAAAGTCGATGTGAAGGGGGCGATCGCGCACGGGATCAAGTTGAATTTCACGCGGAATGGCGCGCGACTTTTTACCGTCAATATCCAAAACATACACGGTCGATAGGAATTGCCCGGTTTTGACTTGCTGCCAAACATCGTGATAGCTGAGGGTGATTGTCTCGGGTGGCGTCTTGTCACCATAAATAACGGCCGGGATCTGTCCGTGCCGCCGGATGTCCCGCGCGCCGCCTTTACCCCTGCTGACCCGTGTATTGGCTTTGAGCTCAACCGATTGAGCCATAACAATTCTCCAAAATCAAAAAAAGGGCCGCCAAGGCCCGCTTTTGCCGCCGCATCATCCCGCCTCAAGCGAGGTTCGGCCAAATCCGATGGCTGCTTATAGCGTCCAAATGGGCAAATGACAACGTTTCAGCCTCATACAAATGAAAGATATGGCAGCCCGTTCGCGGTCTTACTAATGGAACAAGCTCGAGACCGATTTTTCGTCCGCCGTCCGGGTAATGGCCTCACCCATCAGATGGGCAATCGAGAGGAGGCGGATATTGTGGGCGACGCGAACAGCTTCAGTCGCAATAATCGAGTCGGTAATAACCAACGTATTGAGCGTTGAGGTGGATATCCGCGCGACGGCCCCGCCGGAAAGAACGCCGTGCGTAATATAGGCGTTGACCTCCGTGGCGCCCTGTTCGAGCAGCGCATCGGACGCATTGCACAACGTGCCACCGGAATCGACAATATCGTCAAAGAGAATGCAACAGCGCCCGTCGA
>BFAS01000249.1 GCA_008974985.1 bacterium MnTg02 | reverse complement strand
CTGAAGGAAGCCTGATATGTCTTTATAGAGAAAGCTGCGCTCGATTGTGGCGCGCTGAGAGGATTTGAATGCGCGTATCCGTCGTCATCCCAGCCTACAATGAGGAAGGAAATATCGGCCGGCTCGTCGAAGAAACCTTCGATACGCTCCCCGCCGATATCTTGTCCGAGATCATTGTCATAGATGACGGCAGTGATGATGAAACCGGCCGCGAGGTTAAGCGCCTGGTTGCTCATCGCCCGAAGCTTCGTTATTTGCGCCATTCAGTGCGCAGCGGGCAGTCGGCCGCTTTGCGGACAGGCATATTAGCCGCATCGGCTAGTGTCATCGCCACCATGGATGGTGACGGTCAGAACGATCCGCGCGACATTCCACGGCTCCTTGAGCACCTGGCCGCACCGGGGACTTCGGGTGCGGCTCTTGTCGGCGGTCTTCGAGAATCCCGCAAAGCCGCCGGCTCACGACGCTTGGCGTCGACATTTGCCAATTGGCTCCGTGGCGCGCTCCTCAAGGACAATTGTCCAGACACTGGTTGCGGCATAAAGGTCTATTGGCGTGAGGCCTTTTTGCGGCTGCCGTTCTTTACCAGCATGCACCGTTACCTGCCGGCGCTTTTTCTCTCCTATGGGCATGATATGGATTTTATCGCCGTGAATGATCGCCCGCGAATGGTCGGCCAATCGAAATACACTAATTTCGGACGGGCCCTTGTTGGCATATACGATCTGTTCGGTGTGACATGGCTCAGAAAAAGGACACAGATTCCCGGTATTGCGGAAGATGTTTCCGGAACGGCGCGAGTTTCAGACATTGTTGAACATTTACCCAAGCGCGGCCAAGGTTCGCTTCATCAGGCGGGCGAGAAGAATTAGGACTCAAAGGTTCTCGTATGGGATTCTCCAATTTTGCGGCTTGGTGGGCGAGTGTATCGGCCACGGAGCTTATATGGCTCTCTGTCGGATTCGCGGCACAGCTGATGTTCTCGATGCGCTTTATCGTGCAATGGATCGCGAGCGAAAAAGCCAAGCAAAGCGTTGTGCCCGAAATCTTCTGGTATTTTAGTCTTGCCGGCGGCTTGATGCTGTTCGTGTACGCAATCTACCGGATGGACCCGGTGTTTATTTTGGGGCAGGGGATGGGCTTGGTGATCTATTCCCGCAACATTTATTTTATTCGGCGATCCCAGCAGATAGGCGATCCAAAGGCGACCAAGCTCCCTGCCGAATAACGATATTATGACCGGCGGGACGGGTGTTCTCGGCGCTGGTTTTCATCATAGTCTTGGCGATATCTTATGGTTGACTTAAACCTTGAGTGGAAAAGCCAAACCGGACGCACTCAATTGCCGGAAAGGCTCAGAAGAGGCAATCATGTTTGTACGAGGTGATCACATGCGCATTGTTTTGTTTTCGGTCCTATTGCTTGTGTCTCAAGCCGCCCTGGCGAATGAAAATTACATTAAAAAACCAAGCCCTTATTCGGTCAATGAGACGCTCGATCGTCTGACCAACGTCCTTAAAAAGAAGGGCATTACGATTTTCGCGCGTGTTGACCATGCGGCAGGCGCTGCCAAAGTTGGCAAAAAGCTCCGTCCGACCGCGCTCTTGATTTTCGGCAATCCGAAGCTTGGTACGCCGCTGATGCAGTCCAGCCAGCTTATCGGTCTTGATTTGCCGCTCAAAGCGCTGGCCTATGAGGATGACAAGGGCAAGGTTTGGCTCGCCTATCAAATGCCGGATTATCTTAAAGCCAAATATGCCATTGCCGATCGGGATCCGGTATTCGCCAAAATAACAGGCGCGCTGGGCAAATTGACAGATGCGGCCTTAAAACCCTGACCATCTCACTGTTGGTGGATGAAAAAATGTCCTCCCATTCGGGACGGACGCCCGTTAATATGGCCGAGCGTACGCAAATCGGGAATGCGCTTAACGGCCGACGTGCGCGATCTGGATCGGAAAAACCAGAATTTTGAATTTGAGACGGGACTCAATGTCCGAAAAATCGGGCTTGCTAAATTGGTTCGCCGGCTTGTCGCATTTCGATAAGACGGTGATTGCTGTTTCCTGCATATTTTTCGGATTCTGCATTCTTGATCCGATCGTTATTCATTTAACGCGCGCGCTTGATCCCACGGCACTCAAAATTTTTAAGGTCTTCACGGATTTCGGCAAGAGCGGTTGGATATTGGTTTTGTGCGCGGTCGTGGTCGGCGTGCTTTATCTCATGAAGCGCGATGCTAAGGGTTTCAGGTTTCGCGCCGGCTGCTCTCATTTTTTGGGCGTATTTTCGTTCCTATTTGTCGCGGTAGCCGGGTCCGGGTTGGTTGCGCTGTTGTTAAAAAATATTATCGGCAGGGCGCGGCCCAAACATTTTGATACTCTTGGTCCTATCGAATTTTCGCCGCTGGCGCTTACGGCTGATTTTGCTGGATTTCCATCCGGGCATGCGACGACAATTTTTGCATTGGCGGCGGTGTTGGCGTTTCTCTGGCCCCGGACACGGGTCATCGCTTACGCGATCGCGGTGTGGGTGGCGTCTACACGTTTTCTCATCGGCGCCCATTATCTGACGGATGCAGTCGCCGGTTCGTTCCTGGGCGTAAGCTTCGTCGTCATGATGCGATCCTACTGCAGTGCCCGGCGCTGGGTATTCGAAGAGCGGCCCGATGGCGCAATCCGTCAGCGTGTTCCGCTTCTGTCGGCGTGGATGTGGCAGGGTTTGAAAACGCGTCTCAAAAGCGTTTGGCCAGCTGCAATCAAAAGAAAACTTTCCCGCAGACCGGCCGATCAAGACGATCCAAGCTTGAAGCTCGGAGGCGATTTTTAGACAATATGACAAAAGGTCCAATCGCTCTGCGGGGCCTGCCGGAATAATGCCTCAGAATATAGTGCGGATTAGCGGCACGATCGGTTCAAAGACGGGGTGGTTCCGGGGCATCATAAGCTGCCATCGCGCGATCGCGTCATGGGCCAGCGGCGCACAAAATTTGCTTGCCTAAAAAGGTTCACATTAATCGGAAACCTGCTATATAGGGTGCCTTCCTGAGCGCGCTTATGCGAATCCGCGAGGAATAGCGCTAAGGCGCAGGAGCATTTCCTGAACGGCAAATGGTCAGGCGTGGGGTTCAATTCACCTGAACCTAATGCATGATTTTTTGCGTATGGCAGATGATTTGGCGCGGGGTGGAGCAGTCCGGTAGCTCGTCAGGCTCATAACCTGAAGGTCGTAGGTTCGAATCCTACCCCCGCAACCAACTAAATCAATAAGTTAGCGCCAAGTCTGACGTCAAAATCGCCCTCTGATGCACTTCCACAAATGTTACATATTTTCACACA
>BFAS01000248.1 GCA_008974985.1 bacterium MnTg02 | reverse complement strand
ATTGCACTTTCTGTTCCTCCTTGGCCACGCAACAGCATTGACAACTCGTAACTGTTCTCTGCAACAAGTTCCGCGTTGAGGAACTGAAGAACTTCCCATTCGCCATCAGCGTTTCGCACCGCAACGACATTACTGCCGCCGAATAACGAAAGTCGAGAAACCGATTGCAGCTCACCATGATCGAGCCGCACGCGAAGCTGTGTGCTTTTGTCCCACCGGCTCGTCGGGCCAGAATTGAGGTCTGTCTCGGTTGTTCCTATCGTGGCAAGCGCCGTTGCTAAAACATTGAGGGCGTAACCCGTTCCTTCCGGAGAACGGTAGAATGCCACGGCGCCGGGCCACGGGGATTGATAGGCCGCGACATATCCGACGTTCGGATCTTCGTCACCTCTAAGTAAAGGCAGATCAAGAAATGCCGCCACGGCCTGGCCGAATACAGATGGAGAACTTACGGTTGTTGATCTCTCCGGAGCTCGTCCAAGCCCCAAAATTCCCGCCTCAATTGAAAGCGCTGAAAGTTGCCGTGAGCCTTGTTCCGTCAGCTCGGTAATTCGGTAGTCCGTATCACCGTTACTTGTCTGCAAGGTCAGGACATCACTCGGCTCAATACGCAGTTTACTTGGCGCTAGTGCGAATTTTGCGCGTTCCCTGGAGGTCCAGCTATCGTGCAGCCAACTTTCCACAATCGAAGCAGCGGTGGATTGATCAAGGACCAAAGGCAATTGCGCTGTCGCTACGCGCTCGCTCTCAACTGTGAGCCGCCGCGCTTCCACGGCAGCCTGACGGTAATCTGATGTGGCGTCGATATAGGTGAGCTTGGCGATCGCCGGAAGCTCAGTTTCCTGGCGGCGCTCAAGCAGGAAAAGCTCACTGTCTGCATCTGCTTCGACCATATCGTCTTGCGTAACTGTCAGGGTTGCTCCTTCGCCACCCCGAGGCGCGAACCGGATTAATCCCTCACTTTCGAAGGAGTCGAAGAAGAATGCGAGCTCCAGAGGCTGCAACGCATCCCGCGCCGACATGATGCGATCGATGATAAACCCGTCCATAACGCCGGAGAGTTTGCTGGTATCGAACAAGGCAAAGTCATAGTCGCCAAGAATGGCTTTCACTGTTTCGGCAAGTGGCGCATCGCCGGTGCGTCCAGGGAGCCAGTGTCCAAAACTCCAGTTGGCGGCATCCCCCCACGTTGTTGAATCGAGGGGAAATGCTGGGTAGGGGCGCGCGTCCCACGTGTAGACATAGAGATTGTCGAGATCGACCATTCTGCCCGAATAAACGGCTGATGCCGGATTCGACCCGGCCAGATAGTCCGGATCGTCCGGATCGAAATATTCGTGGAATGCTTGCAGATAGCGGCGCTGAATAGAGTCGTCCCGAATTCCGTGCGAAAAATAAGGGAACGCCGATTCAGAACTTTTTGGATCATAAAAGACGTTTGGTTGGTTCGCCCCCTTGTCGACTGCGGGGCACCCAAGTTCGGTAAACCAAATCGGTTTAGACTCCGGGGACCAACTTGTGGGTGAGCCGCTTTCAACACCGCCCGGCCGATTGAAATGCTGGTTTTGCCACCACGACTTGATGTCCTTGAAGCGGAAAACCCACGGCTTGCTCGCGGCGCCGTCCGTAATATCCGTTCGTAATTGGCTGTCCCGCTCCTCCTGACTTGAATAGAACCAATCGAAGCCTTCGCCGGCGGCGATATTGCCCTTGAGATAACCAAGGTCGTGGGTGGAGCGCACGCCGGCCTGGTAATCGAGATGCGTTTCGCCATCGCGCCAATCCGCGAGCGGCCAGTAGACATCAATTCCAACCGCGTCGATATCCACCGCACTCCAAAGCGGATCGAGATGAAAGAAGACATCACCGGAACCGTCTTCGGGCTGATGACCAAAATACTCCGACCAGTCAGCGGCATAGCTGACATTCGTCTGAGATCCAAGGACAGTCTTTAGGTCTGCGGCCAGGTCGATAAGAGCATCGACAAACGGATAACTCGCGGCGCCATCACGAATTTGGCTCAGGCCTCGCAGTTCCGAGCCAATCAAAAACGCATCGACGCCGCCAGCCGCTACGCACAAATGCGCATAGTGCAGAACCATGCGCCGGAGTGACCATTCCACTGGACCGGAATAAAGAACCGTTTCACCCAAGACGGAATAGTCGCTGACCTGCGCACTCCCGACAAAGGCTGATAATTGCGTTGCAGCGGCTGCTGTTTTGTCCGGCGTTCCGGCTTGATCCGGTGCAGGATCAACCGTAATCCGGCCGCGCCACGGATAAACCGGTTGTCCGGTTAGTCCCGTATATGGGTCCGGCAATACATTGCCGTCCGGAATATCCATCAGAATGAAAGGATTAAATGTGACCTTCAGCCCGCGCGTCTTAAGATCTTGAATAGCGGATACAACTGATGCATCTGAGGGCGTACCGCCGAATGCGGGACTTCCGTCCTTTGTCGAAACGACTACTGCGCCTTGGCGCGAAATTCCCGCGACAGACCAACTTTCGGGCGCGGTCGTTTTAACTGCAATTTCGACCTTCGGGCGAAGTTCACATTGGCCCGATCTTAAATCCGAGCCGAACCAGCTGACGATCAGAGATGCCGATCCGACGTTGGGAAGCGAGTCCTCTAGCTGATCGATTGCAACGTCCCAGTCAGACCCACCAAGACGCGTGTGAACATTTTCCGAAAGCGTAAGCCCGGCGCCCGCTTCCCGCGTAATCTCGTCGCTATCGTATGCAAATTCTCCGCTTCCCGGGATGATTGTTACGGAACGAATTTGTTTCTCAAAATCGTCGATAGCTCGAAAGATTTCAAAATTGAGCTGCGGCAGCCGATTGCCAAACCGTCCCAGCGCCAATCGTTCAAAAACAATATAAGCCGTTCCGCGGTAAGCCGGCGCATTGCCAGTGCCCTGCTTCGCTTCGATAAGACTATCCGGCAGCTGGTCTTCCGTTCCCCGGTAGACCCTGAAGGTCACTTGCGATAGATCGAGTTCCTTGCCGTCAGCCCAGATGCGCCCGATACGCGTGATCTCTCCTTCGCATAAGGCGACTGCGAAATTCGCAAAATAGCGATACTCAATCTGCTTAACCGTCTGGCTTTGACTCCCGCCACCGCCCTTGCCGCCGCCGGAGCTTTGCGTCGATGTAATGACCTCTTCTTCGAAGTGGGTTGCCCAAATAATTTGCCCAGCAAGTCGTATCCGGCCATAGACACGAGGGATTGGTGCGCCTTCGGTCGAAGCGGTTATTTGCAAATCAGAAAGGCGTGAACCTTCAACAATGCGGCTCTGACCGGAGGATCCGAAAAGTGCCTGATCGACATACCGCCCGGCAAAGGCTCCTGCGGCTTGTCCGATTGCAGCACCAGAGATTGTGGCGCCAAGAAAAGTCAGACCGCTTGGCAGAAGAGCGCTGCCAGCAGCAGCGCCAAACGCTGTCAAAGCAAGAGTTGCCATCAGCTTACTCGTGGATAGCGAAAGACCGCGGCGATGCGCCGCCGCCACCAAGACCCCAAATAAATCTCGCTCACGCGGGCACCTTCCAAGGCGTGAACCATACGGTTCTCCGCACTCAATATGCCGGCATGCTTGGCCAACGTGCCTCGACGAAAGCGAAAAATAAGCACGTCACCTGGCACCGCATCTGCGACGGCCACGCGCTCAAGATGCCGGTTTGCACCTTCGAGCATCGTCTCAACGCCCGAAGCTTCCGCCCAATCAGACGAGTAAGTGGGAATATTTTCCGGTTCCTTGCCATAAAGCTCGCGATATACGCCGCGAACCAATCCAAGACAGTCGGTCCCGACTTGCTTAATGCTGGCCTGATGGTGATAGGGCGTCCCAACCCAGGAGCGGGCTAGCACGACAATATCATCGCCAATCAAACTCATTCGACCAGGCTCGACCCGTCATTCTCGACATCATCCCTATTCGGATAAGACAGGACAAAGTCGTTCCCGGGCATGTGCGGAAAACCTCTAAAATTCAACACATTGTCGAATTTCTCTTGGCAGGTCGAAAACTGTTTGTCACAGCCGGCCGTTACCGAAAAGCTATGTCCAGGTGCGAGCGTTTCAGATGGCGCATGCCAAATCTCTATTGTGACGCGATCACCGGTATTGCGGTGGAGCCTAACTTCAACACCTAACCCTTGGTTGGGACCTGACGTCCAGCTCAGCAATCCTCTAGAAAACCAATCATCCGCATAGGTCTCGATGCCAATTACCTCAAAGAGCCGGTTGGAAAGAACCGTGAGTATGGTTCCACTTCCTTTGAATTCGGCGGTATCAAGATCAACCTGACATCGGGCATCGCCAACATCTGCGTCACAAGCATATTGGTAGATCCGGCCTTTTGGCTGCTGTAATAGGTGCGCCAAACCTCTAATCTCGGCTGTGAACGAGCCTTGAGTGCGCCGAACTTCGCCGATGCTTCCTTTGCGCATAAGAACCCGCTGGCTGACGTCCTGCCAATTGACTCTAAAAATTTCGACCGTGGCGTTGTCATATCGGCCCGCGGCTAGATCTGACTCACTCAAACTCTCAGAACTTAACGCCCCGACGACATCCACATTATCGACACTTAAGCCAACGGATTCTTCGATGTCAGTGGTTTCAAAACCTGTCGCAGCCGTAAATATTGTTCCATCGAAAAGCAGGTCGTGATCGTGATCGGTAAACCCGAGCACCAGACCATCACGGCGCGTGACCCGCCAGCACCAACAGAGGGTCGTTGCGCCGCTATCCAGATGCGCCTGCATTCCATTAGGGAGCGTCTTCATAGCCGGACCTCCACAATGGGGATGTTTTGAATCGCCCCGGCGTCAAATTTCACCAAATCGATCTCAAGCCTGTCCGTGTCAAACCGTACCGGCACGTCGAATTCAAAACCTGCGGTCACGGAGGCGCTGCTTGCCGGAATATGTCCCGGCTCGAAGGTCACAAGTCCCGTGGTTAGGTCGAGTTGATAGTTGATGCCTTCCGATTGCGGTGTCCCGGAAACCTCGATCAGAACGGTTCCGGCAACCGGCTTTTTGATATCGCGGACATAGGGCGCAAAACTCGAACCGTAGGTCTTGCCGAGTTGAAATGTCGCCGTCACGCCGTTTCCGGTTCCGATACTCTGATCACTTGCCGAAGGTGTTTCGCTCGGCGCGCAGGACTTGAAATCCCTATGGTCTTTCCATCGGAAGCCATGGAGTGCACCGCGCTGTTCCTCGAAGAACGCCGTCACGTCATGAAGGTCGTCGAGCGTTTTTATTCCCGTTCCGGCATTAAATCGCCGCCGGGAGTCTGCCCATCGTGTGTTGCGTTCCTCATAGCCGGAGCCGAGGACGACAATGTCCGTGCGCCGTTCCGGGCCCCCCACGGAGCCGAATGAGATCCGCGTTGGGAATCGAATTTCGTGAAATGACATATTTATCTAGCGAAATCGGCCTAAAGGTTTCGTGCGCCACGCGAAACGGCTCTGTTCAGCATCGCGGAAATCTGTGATTCCGAACGCATAAAACTTTCCGCATCTTGTGTTGAAACGTTGAAATTGATCGTGACGGAACTCGATGCGCCGTCGCTCTGCACACCCAGCCGGCCATCCGGACCTCGCGCGAGTGGCAGTATTGCTTCGGCACCAGCTTCTCCGGCAAACCCGACACGGTTTCCTCCCATGGGGAAAACTACGGGAGAAGAGATAACGCCGCCTCTGGCAAACGGAATGACCCGGCCCTGACCAACGATTCCACCCTTTGCAAATCCGAAGGCATTTGAGAATAGTGAACTCAATCCCCGATCGATTGCGGTCTCGAGAGGTCTAAAGGCCTGGCGGAAGACGCGGTCTGAAAGAGAGAGTGCAACCCGCCGCAACGTGTCATCAAGGCGTCGCCCATCGATAACCGCGGACTTCAAAATCGAAGTAATACGGCTGCCGAAATTCACGGCAATCCGACTGGTTTCGGCAAAGTCCTTGCGTGTTTGCGCCGTCAACTTACGCGCTTCATTGAGCTTCTTGCGAAAGGGCTCCGTATCGGCGCTGATCGTGAATTTTAGATTTTCTAAATCGTCCATTTTATTGACTTTACTCCGCCCGATCCGGATATCGCATCATGAGCGCGTTGAACTCGTCCTTAGCCAATGGTGTTGAAATCAGATGTGGTCCTTGGAGGCCGGACAGTGCGAAGCTCAATTCCAACAGCGTCATGGACCAGAAATCCCGGGGCGCGAGACCAAGCCCCCCAAAGCCCACTGACATGACTTCCCGCCACGGAAACATAAAATGCTGGGACCTAGTCTCTGCTTGCGCACGATCTAGAGCTTTCCCACGGACGCGGTCTCCTCGCCGCGATCGGCCGTGTCTTCTGGCTGGCAAAACGTTGCGGCGAATAGCCTCGCCACCACTTCCACAAATCCGGCTGCCCCGCTTTCTGATCGCATGTTAGCGACAGTGTCATCGTCAATATCGTGGCCGCCGCCCCTTAATCCCGCGCCTATAATCCGTATGACTTCCGCCGCCCTGATCCGGCCTTGCTCAAAACGTTCGGCGATGGCAAGCATATCTTCCTCACCGAATGCGCTTTCAAGCTCGGCCAAAGCACCCAAGGTGAGACATAAGCAGTATCTCTGGCCATCGAATTTGGCTTCGATCTCTCCGCGATGACGATTGACCACGCGTTCCTCCCATTCCCTCTACAGAGCGGTGAAGGTCAACGAACCGGCTGATTCAAGGGCAAGCTCGAAGGCAAGTTCGCCATCATGCTGACCGCTATATTCCAGCGCCGTGATTTGAAAGGGTCCTTCGATAGTTCCAAAATCTGGAACAATGATTTGCCAATCTCGCAGAGTCCCATTGAAGAAATATGAGCGTACGGTTTCATCGGAAGCGCCATCTTTGAATATTCCGCTTCCTGACAGGCTTGCCGTTTTTATTCCAGCGCCGGCGAGCAATTCGCGCCACTGTCCCGCTGATTCAGCATCTGTCACGTCAACAGTTTCGGTATTGAAAGCAAGATTCCGCGATCGAAGACCGGCAACTGTTGAAAAGGTGCCAACGCCATCACTGTCGACTTTGAGCAAAAGGTCTTTGCCTTTTTGGGCGACCATTCGAGCGCTCTCCTATTTTTGAAATCGAGATGAAAAAACGCGCAAGACAAACTATGCACTTGCGGCATATCCGGAAGTGGCCAACAAAAAAGGCGATCGAATCTTGGTCGCCAAATCCAAGGAATTTATAAGGATGAATTCGGGTAAGCGGTCTGCAGCTAGCTTGCCGGCTCCGTCACCGCCCTATACCGAACGATGCCATGAAAATGCTCACCATCCGGATCTCGCCGTGCATCCGAAAATTCGTGCCTAAGATTTATGAGGGAATGATCCGTCAGTTGAAGATCCGCATCATGCAAAACTTTGCGAACAGCTCCGATGATCTCCTGGGTTTCATGCCGTCCACCAGCGCGTGACCAAACATGCAAGGTAATGATATGCTCTTGACCGTCTTCGGATCCTGTACTCCAATCTCTTGCCTGGCTCTGTCCAAACGTCAGATACGGAAAGGAGGCATTCTGCGGCACATCGTCATAAACGCGCGTGCCTCCAAGAAGAGACGTCACGTCGACATCGCTTGTCAGCGCTTCGTAAATGCCCTTTTGCAAGGCCCAACTGGCACTCGACGCCATCGTCAACCTCCAAATCAATAATCAAGTCATCAGAACCCGGAATATAAGGGACGCTTACAATTCATTTAGGACCGGGCGTATTCATAGTGCAGCCACCAAAACCGCCTATCGCATCGCACCACTGGCGGCCAATATAATCTTGCCGAGTCGCCTCTTAACGGACGGTAAAATCTTTGCGATGCTTAAGCGCAACCAGGACAAATCTGTTTGCTCTTGTGACCCGTTTTCAACACTTGATGCCGCCGCGAAAGACGCTTTGATTTCGTAGCTCAGCGGCGCTGGTCCAGGTGCAACAATAAGTGTGGGAGTAAGCGCAGCAATATTCTGCAAATCCTGCCGGTCGAACAGGTGATCATCTATATTCTGGATTGCCTCCGTCCGGATCTCTTCCGCTCCTCTTCGCAACGCTCCTTCTAATCCGATCGGATTATTAAGCGCGGCAAGTGCTCTTTCTATGCGCGCGAGTTCCTGCGCTTTGGCATGATTAATCAAAGGTCACGTTCCTCGCATAAGCATTTCAATATCGCGCTGCGTTCATCGACATCCTCGCAGGCTTGGATGTGAAACACGCGTTGCCCCTTCCTGAAACGCATGGCAGGTCGCACATCCGCACGATAGCGAATGAATATTTCATGGGTCAGCGTTCCCGTGATCCGATCGGCTTGCACGATTTCTCTTCCTGCTCGAGGCGAGATGCCCGCCCAAACGGTGTCTATTTCTGCCCAACTCTCCGTGACGCCACCGCCGCCATCTGGAGCAGTCTGCAAGGCTTCAATTATCACGCGATGACGAAGCGATCCGATCCGATCACTGTTCACAATCTTACGCGCCGATAGGGCAGGAGAAGACTTTGCACCGTCTCAGGCACCTGTATCGCCGTCTCTCCAAGAACAACCGGCTCACGCCGTTCATACCAATGCGCAACCAGTAAAAGGAGTGCTTGGCGAAGAGGTTCAGGCACATCGCCAGCGGCATCTCCATAGCCTGCCGTAAACGTGATTTTAACCCCATTGATTTGGCGGCCAGGTGCTGGCCAGGTTGCACCGCCGTTGCGAACGATACGCGCCGGATCAGAGACGAGATCTGCAAAATAGTTCTCAGATCCAAATATCGTCTCCGTTGCGTCTTCAGCGAAGGTACTGATTTGAGTGACCGCCTGGATGGGACCTAAATCGATCTCGACGATCTTTGAATGAGGCCAGGCGTCGAAAAAAAGAGACCAATCTTGCGTGATAAGACGGCGACCCAGCGCTACTTCCGTATGGAGTCTTGCCGCCGTCACAAGGCTCGCGATAAGCGTATCCTCATCTGCGTGATCGACGCGCAAATAGGCTTTCGCCTCTGTGACCGACAAGGGTTCTGCCAGAGGACCGCTAGTCAATACAAAGGGCATAACTTGCCACCATTACTTGATCCGCCTCGTCATTGATCTGAGGCAGAGGAACCAAACTCAGTTGTGCGATCTAAAAAAATTGGCGGCCGCGGTGGGGAGGAGCGGAACCGCGGCCGCCGCCCGGCCAGGCTTATGAGATGCCAAATTTTATTAATTTTATGGCATCAAAATCCTGAATCCCGCCGCCGACCCGCTTGGTCGTATAGAACAAGACATAGGGCTTCAAACTATAGGGATCGCGAAGCACTCTAATGCCCAACCGATCGACAATGAGATACCCTCGGCTGAAATTCCCAAAAGCAATAGAATAGCTATCCGAAGCGATATCGGGCATATCCTCGGATTCGGCAATTTCGAAATTCATCAGGGACGAAGCCGCGCCGGCGCGCTCACCCGGGCGCCAAATATAATTGCCGTCGGCGTCCTTGATTTTTCGAATCTCGGATTGGACGGAACGGTTCATGACCCAATGAGCGTTGGACCTATAGCCAGAGCGCACCGAGTAGATCAAATTGACAAGATTGTCGCTTGGACTCGTCGAATCGAAACCACCGTCGGTTCCTGTCGACACATAGCCGACATTGCCCCAGCTCCATGAGCCGTTATCGACCTTGGTATAGTCCAAGAACCCTTTAGGCTTATTGGTTCCGTCGCCGGTTACAAACGCCGTGCCTTCCTGCTCTGCAAATGCAAGACGCACTTCCTCGGCGAGCCATTCATCAATATTTACCGCCGAATCTTCTAAAAGAGTCGAGGTCGCGGCCGGCATGGCATAGAGCTCCATTGTTGGAAAGCTCAGCTCTGCCAGAGTTGGCGTTGTCGTTTCAGGCCGTCCATCGGTTTCACCAACCCAGCCGGTCCCCGGCCCCGAAATTGAAAAAGGCTTTTTGTAAACCGAGGCGCTGACTTGGCGCACGCCGGAGATTGCGCGCATTGGCGACACGTCCTTCAGGGAACGCATGACCGCTCTCTCCGTCTCGTCCGGCACGAGATAACCGCCGTCGGTATCGGACCCCACAGATAAAGCTTTTCCCTCAAACTTTTCAATTCACCTTGTTCGCCATTGCGCATATAGGTTTCAAAAGCCTGGCTGTGATGCATCGCTGCGACGCTTTGCGGCCCTGTTCCGCCGAGCTGCGGCCGAGCTGATTTAAGAGCAAGCTCATCAACAACTCGTTTGTGCTCATCGATAGCTTGGTTGATACGGTCAAGCTTCTCAGCCGTCACCACATCTGCGCTCATGCGCTTTTCGACCTCTGACACGCGGGTGTCATTGGTCTCCTTGAACGCCTCAAAGGCGCGCATAAACTCGTCGAAGGCTTCGGCGATGTCGGCGGTTGAGACGCTGTCGGCCGCCTTCGTTTCTAATTGTTCAGAAGGCAAGTGCTCAGTCATATTGTCCTCATCTGACTAATTCTCATGATTTGCACGGCTTGACGCAGAGAATGCACCAAACGCGCGCCTGCTTGAGCCCCACCGGCAGCGTCCTGCATGGCAGTCAAGGCTTTAAAACCCGAACCAATTACTGTTCGAGCTTGTGAGCGCGTTAACCCAGCATCCCGCGTGAGCCAGCGCTCAAATTCCCTTTCCGTCGGCAATGCCCCTGCAAATAATCGGCGTTTCACGGAGCTAATCCGTGCATCTGCCAGCATCGGAAACGTGACAACGGAAATTTCCCAAAGATCAATTTTTTGTAAATGACGGACGCCTGTCTTTGAGTCCCGCCGCCCTATCACTGTGCGAAATCCGATTGAAAGACCGTCAAGAACACCGGCGCGCATCAAGCTCAAAATTTCCCTTGCGCGCGCCACCTCCAGCATCAGTTTGCCTTTAACGTAAAGCCCCTTCGCGTCTTCGCGAATTTCGATCCATGCCCCAATCAGCTCATTGGGATCGTGCTGAAACAGCATCTTGATGCCATTAACACGCCGGCTCCGGAGACTGTCGCGAAAGGCGCCAGGCAAGACGACATCATGTCCTTGATCCTCCCTGCCGAAGAGGCTTGCATAGCCCTCGAACAAGCCGTCGGCATCGACGCGCTTGAGATCGACGGAGGCAAATTTTACTTCGCCCTGAACATCATATTTCTCAAAATATTCGTTCGGCATGGTCGCTTCTTGATTTTTCTGGCGAAAATGAGCACCCCAGGACTTAGCGGGATGCCGATCTTGCTACGCTGTTGCAGTTATTATGTTTC
>BFAS01000247.1 GCA_008974985.1 bacterium MnTg02 | reverse complement strand
ATCAGGAGAATTGGATCGCACCCACCTTCATCAACATAGGCGATAGTTACCCCGTCAGAATTAAATGACCGCATCGATCCTCCGTACGTTTAGACGGAATAATACATGAGCAGGATGGCAGGGGAAGTTTGAGATTGAACCATCCACGGCAAAGCTGTTTCCAAACTTCTGCCACCGGATTTCAAAAAATCTCGAGTCACGTTCAAATCAAGATTATGGAACCCAGATGACTTCGCGGGTTGATGCACGAGATCCCCCCCCCCTACCAATTGTCATGAACAACAGCTATCTTCCGCCCAAATCATATCGGCAATCGGTGACAGCGAGGAGAGTCCATGGCTGACCCACTTGTCCCACATTTCTGCAACGATCAAGGGACCGAACAAATCCGCGTCGGGGTGAAGGAGTTAAAGTGCATGGGGGCCAGCCCGCCGAACGACCATCCGCACGTCTTCTTGGATATGGGCAGCGATAACCAGATCATTTGTCCTTATTGCTCCACCCTCTACGTCTTTGACTCGACTCTAGAACCGGGTGAATCCGATCCGTCCTATTGCCTGTATCGCGGCGCCAGCGCAGCATGATTTTTTTCGGCTCTGAATAGACCGGCTGGGCATCTATGGCCCGTAACGCGCCACTTGAACCCATACTCATTGCAGGCGGCGGCATTGGTGGCCTTTCCGCCGCAATCGCGCTTGCCCAAATTGGCTATTCCGTCCGCATTCTCGAACAAGCACCAAAGCTTTCAGAAGCAGGCGCCGGAATTCAACTTAGTCCGAATGCCGTCAGACTGTTGCAAGGCTGGGGCGTGGCGAAGCGTTTGCGATCGCGTGCCGTCGCTCCGGACCGGATCACCCTTTTCGACGGGACAGACGGCAAGGCTCTTGCCGATTTGACTTTGGGGCCGGCCATTGCAACCCGCTATGGCGCCCCTTATTGGGTTGTGCATCGTGCTGATCTGCAAAAAGCACTGCTCGAAACAGCCGGAACCTTTGACGGGATTACGGTCGAAACAGGTTTTCGCTTGGTCTCAGCCGACAATAGTCCGGCGGGCGTTAGGGCACAGTCAGAGGATGGCCGATCTGCCGCCGGAGCCGCTTTGATCGGCACTGATGGATTATGGTCCACATGCCGCGAGATTATGGGGTTCGATGATGAGCCGCGATTTTCCGGACGCACTGCTTGGCGGACGTTGCTTCCGATAGAGGATGCTCCCCCGCCCTTCTCCACTCATGCGACAGGTCTCTGGCTGGCGCCACGAAGCCATCTTGTTCACTATCCCGTCAGCGGCGGGAGAGAGATCAATATTGTCGCCATTATCGAAGATGCGTGGCATGGGCAAGAGTGGGACGTCCCCGGTGACGCGCAGTACCTTCGCGACGCCTTTCGCGATTGGGCCGATGTTCCGCGGCAAGTTTTGGACCGGACAGAAGTGTGGCGCAAATGGGCCTTGTTTGATCGCCCCGCCCTTCCCCACTGGTCGAGCGGCCGCATGACGCTTCTTGGAGATGCCGCCCATCCGATGCTGCCTTTCCTGGCCCAAGGCGGCGCCATGGCCATCGAGGACGCGGCATCACTTGCGCGAGCAATTTCCAACGCCCCTGACGATTTGCCCGGCGCCTTTTTCGCTTATGAAAAGATGCGCAAAAACCGAACCCGAAGAGTGCAGCTCGCTTCGCGCCGCATGGCACGCATTTACCATCTCGGCGGCTTGCCCGCAGCGTTTCGAAATTTTGCCTTGCGCGCGAGCCCACCAGCCTGGCTGCTTTATCAAAATGATTGGATTTATAAATACGTTATTGAGTAAACCGTCTGCTTACCTGGTGACGGCAACATTATCCGGCGCAGGCGAGGCTATGGCGACCTCACCATCGAAGGCGTTTCCGGAGGGCAATACGGGCAGCAGCGTTGCATTGCCTGGATAACCGGCTCCGCCGAATTTGAGCGCGGTAAAATGTATCGGCAGGCCCCCGCCGCCAGTCTTCACAGCAAGATCCCGCCAACCGTTTGTACTTTCGGAGCTGATCCGCACCGGGGTCTTGACCCTGCGGATCATCGAAATCCCGGCATATTTGTGATTGTCAGGGGATAGAATAGCCAGCGTGCATCCGGTCTTTGCACACCAATTGGCACCCGTGAAAAGAACAAGTATCTCAGCTTGCCCATCGCCATTGAGATCCGCTCCGGCAAACTGATATGGTCCGGCCTTTTCACGCTTGTTAATGCGGAAATTGTCAATCGCCTTTTTGGCGCGCGCGGGATCGACGGCCATTAAGACCGACGCCTCTTTCTCTTCCAACGCGCTGCGCGCGGTTCCGTTGAGCTGAACAGGCCCCGGACCTGGCCCAACCGGGGCCAATGATGCCGCATTCGATCCACGGCCACAGCCCCCGAGGACCAAAACGCTAGAGACAAGCACACTCACCAACCCGGCCCGTGCGGCGAAGCTTGACAGTGTTCGTATGTTATTAATCTGGTTCATGGCGACTCAATTGATCATTTTAATAGCATTATTTGCCAATAGGGCACGAATATGAAAATGCTGCCGCTTGATCTGTGATTCGTCACGAATTCTAGTTTTTAGGTCACACCTATCATTGCTGCGAAAGCCACTGCGATCAAAATGACGCCGCGAAGCTCCCAACCGGGCTGTCTGATCGGCCGTCCAAAATTTCTAACTGTGATCCACCATGAAATCCCTCCACCCAATACTTTTTGCGACTCTCCAGCCGCTTGACGGAGGGACGAGGTTCAAATTCGAGGGGCCGCAATAAGCTCTAACGCGCAGTCTCGGCTGTCTCATGGACAAGCCCTTCACCACGCTTGGCTGCCGTTGGCAGGGGCACTGCACTCGCTGAACCACCGCTATTGATATCAACCAGCTTGAGCAGCGACGCATAGGCATCGACGCGCCCCGCGCCGAATTTACGGTCATGGCCCTTTGCCCCCAAATCCTTGGCTGTGGACATCAGGAGGTCTCGGATATCAGTGGCTGAAATCTCCGGATTATGTTCGAGGAGCAAGGCGATGAGCCCGCTGACATGAGCGGCGGCGAACGACGTTCCCGAAGAATAATTATAGCGCTTGCGCGGAGCCGCTACGAGAACATCCACACCCGGCGCCGAAACAGTCAAATAGTCACCGCGATTGGCTTTTCGATAGAGGCGGTCCGCTTTATTGGTGGCCGTTATCGCGATTACAGCTTCATAAGCGGCCGGATAGGCAGGAGCTGCTTTAGCCCCATCATTACCAGCGGCAGCAACGAGTATCGTTCCTTGGAGAAAGGCGTAATTAAGTGCTTTCTCAACTAAGGAATCCCTTGGCCCAGTGAAGCTCAAATTGAAAATTTTTGCGCCATTGGCGAACGCCCAATCGAGTGCACGAACCAGGATGTATGTGGTCGTCTCCGGTATCGGGCGGCTCTTGCTCGTGTAGAAGGCGCGTACCGCCAGAAGCTTCGCATCCGGCGCAACACCTTGGATCCTGCCATGCCCGCCGATTATGCCGGCAATGGCCGTTCCGTGGGAATGCGCCTTGTAGGTTTTGTCACCAACCGCATTAAATTTCGCCTCGATGACATTTTTGAGTACAGGATGACCTTCATCGACTCCGGCATCAATAACAGCAATGAGGACCTCGCGTCCGGTCGCCAGCTCATGCGCCGAAGGTATGCCCATCTTCGTCAAAGCATATTGCTCGGAGTATTTGGACCGTTTGGATTTCTTTCCGCTTACGCGGTGATAGTTATTTCTTGTCGCCCCAGCGACGAGCGGATTGGAACTCAGCGCAGCCAGGACCGCCGCTGTCGTTTGGTTCCCGAGCACGCGATAAGTCTGCACCCAGCCGCCAAGAAGCGGTGATAGAAAGCCGTCCAAACGCCTAAGTCCGAGCGTTTGTGCAAGCTCGTCCTTAAGTGTCTCCGGCGCACTTTGATCAATCAAAATGACGATTTCCCTACGCCGGAATGTTGGCAGCGCAGCAACACGTTTTGTCCGCCGCCGTGGCCGGCGAACCGTATTCTTTTTCTTGCCCTTGGTCTTGCCCGTCTTTTCTGCCGAACCCCGCCCCGCGTCGTTGGAACGCCTGCGCTCCCTAGCAAGATCAAGGAGGATACCAACCCCAATATTGACGCCAACGGATGAACCGCCACCGCGGCGATCATGCCGTTCACGCCGGGTGGAGGGCATGGTTTCGGATTGTTGGGCAATGCGCATTCTGCGCGAATGAACAGGCTTGCGCAAACGAGCGGCCAGCCCGAATAGCCCCGTATCGGCCGGAACGGCCCAAGAAGGTATCGCGGGCGAAAGCCCAGGAGCTTCGGTTAAACGCGCTTCGGTTGAACGAGCTTCAGCGCCGGCACTGGCGGAAAACGCCGACATGATCACGGAGACTGCGCCGATGACGCAAAACCAGTTTAACGCTTTCTTCATGGTCTCCACTGCTTCCTCGCTCCGCCTTTTCCTCTCAGTTAAATCATTGCAAAGAAAAGGCGACGTTCTGTTCCGCAGAACTCCAACTTCTGCGCGATGGCACGTCTACATCTTGTCATTATACACCAGAATACCCTAAGCAATTGGTGCAAAGATGTATCCGCTCGACAGTCAATCTCAATCCGATAAGTTTAGCCGGACGGCCACACTTTGCTGACAATGCCGGCGTCTTTTTCGAAGTTCTTTAAGGCGCGTTCCATGGCCGCCTCGGGCAGAACATCGTCCGAAATCTTGACCTGATAAACATTGCCCGGCATCGGACCGCCGACAATTTGTGCGCCCGTTTCCTCTAGCAGTTCACTAATTTGTCCCGCGGTCGCACTATCTGTGAACTTCACCAAGGCGAACGTCCCAACCGTTGTTCCGGCCTCTCGATCGCCCGACGCGGTCCGATAATTGTCGCCGCCAATGTTCCCTGTTAGTAAGCCACCGAGCGCAATGGCCTGGACGAAGATCATCACAGCCGCCGCAACCGCTGCCCAGCGCACCGCTGAAGGCTGCAATTCCTGAATAACCCTATCGACCTTCTGCCAAAGACCCGCCGCGGCCGCTAACGGCGTGACCTTGCCCGGCACTTCGGCGTCAATTTTATCCATGAGCCTAGAAAGCGAGCCGGCGGTGGGTGCACCCAGCGCCTCATTTGCAAAGACCGTTTCTGTCCGGTCTTCCTCGATAAGGGCAAGCTGGGATCTGAGTTCCGGATCATGTTCGAGAAAATCCTGAACGCGTTGTCTCTCATGGTCATCGAGGGTGCCCGCCACATACCAAGGCAGGAGCAGCTCAATTTCCTCGCGCTCCGGGCGGGGATACTGGTTGGTCGTGCTCATGGCCACCCCCGGTCAATTCCAGCTTCGTTCAGAAGCTCGCCCAAATTTTTCCGGGCATAGAACATCCGTGTCTTCACCGTACTCTCGGACGTGCCGGTAATTTCGCTCACCTCGCGGACCGACTTCTCATGATAGTAAACGAGGTCAATCACTTCGCGGTGTTCTGCTGACAGGCCATCCATACATTGCCGAATAATCATTCCTTTGTCCCCTTTTTGCGCCGCGACCTCGGGATCGTCACTCGTGTCTGCAATATTTGCCGCCGCATCCTCATCAAGGCCTTCCTCAGATTTCTTCCGTAGAAGACTAATTGC
>BFAS01000246.1 GCA_008974985.1 bacterium MnTg02 | reverse complement strand
GCAGAGGATCGAGATCCAAATTCTCTCGTTCATAGACCGCCTGGCCGGTTTCATTGTCGAAACCGGTCTGTATCGTGCGGATTAGGGCTTAGGCTTTTTTTTCGGCTTCACGGATTCGCTTATTATAACCCTCGACATTTCGCACGCCGAGCTTCGACATATGCTTGTAGCGTTCCTCCATTTCCCGAACGGTCCATTTGAGAGCCGCTATCGCTTTTTTCGGGTCGGTGACAACAGGGGTAAGAAGGTGCGGAATCCCGTCATAAACGGAGAGCTCCAACATCTTTGGGTCGATCATGATGAATTTGCATTCGTCCGGGGACAGCCGGAAAAGCAGCGACAAAATCATCGTATTGATGCCGACAGATTTCCCCGAACCTGTTGTTCCGGCAACAAGGAGATGGGGCATCCGCGCCAGATCGACAATCACCGGATCACCATCAATGGTCTTGCCGAGTGCCAAGGCCAATTGCACTTCGGTTTGGGCGAATTGGCTGGATTCAAAGAGTTCCCGTAAATAAACGGTTTCTCTGGTCTCGTTTGGCAATTCGATGCCGATGGCGTTGCGGCCGGGAATGATCGCGACGCGCGCGGAAACTGAACTCATCGAGCGGGCGATATCATCGGCGAGCCCGGTTACGCGGGCCGACTTGGTGCCGCGGGCTGGTTCGAGCTCATAGAGGGTGACGACGGGGCCGGACCGGATTTTGCTGATCTCACCGCTAATGCCAAAATCTTGAAGGACGCTTTCGAGCGCCAGCGCGTTTTCTTGCAATACTTCCGGCGAGTGTTCGCTGCCGCGCGCGGCTCGCACTGTCTTTTTCAAAAGACGAAGATGCGGCGGCTTATAACGCTTACTGGCACGCGTGCGCTGTTGGCCATGAGCCGATTTGGCGGGTGCCTCAGGAGGCTCTGGCGGTTTCGGTGTTTCGGGGCCGCCGATCGGCCCAAATTCGCTGAGAAGTGCGCCCGGATCAATGGGATCACTGGTGCCGGTTGGACTTTCGCTGGCGAAGGGTTGCTGTCCATCCGGCCCGTCGAAATAAGGCTCAATACGGCCAAGAGGATCAAGCTTTGACTGCCGAAGCGGCGTGTCGGGAATCGGCGGCTCGGGGTTGATGATGGGCTGGCGATCAAGCGCCGCGAGATCGGCCAGCACATTGCGAAGCCGGAAATGCGTGGGCGATGAGCGTGCCTTGTCGAGAATGCCAATCCGAATGCGGAGCAATCCGTAAAGGGCTGCAGCAACAGCTTGGCGAACGCGCCAGCCGGTATCGCCGGAGTCGAACCGCCATAGATATGCCACGCCCTTAAGGCTAATTCCGCTAGCTGAAACGAGGCAGCTTATGCCAATGACGGTCAGTGCCGAACCGGCCAAGACGGCTCCCCATGGCGGAACAAAATGATTGATATTGCGGGCGAGAAAACTGAGCAACGCATCTCCGGCCATGCCTCCGAGGCCGATGGGGAGTGGCCAGCCTGTTGGCGGGGATAAAGCAGAGAGCGCGCTGGCGATAATGAGCACGGAAAGCGGCCAAAACACAAACCGTAAGCGTGGGCGACGGTGCGCGTGGCCATTGAGAAGCAGCCAGCCCCATGCGGCCGGCGGCAAGAAAATCGCGATTGCCCCCAAACCAGCCGATTGAAACATGAGATCCGCCAGCGATGCGCCCAACGGTCCGAGGAGGTTCCGTGGTGCTTCGCTCGTCGCATGGTTTAGGCTGGGATCGTCGATAGACCAGCTCAACAGACACAACCAACCGGCGCCCGCAGCTATAATGAGGGTCAAACCGAAAAACTGACCCAGCAAGCGTTTGAGCGCGGTTTCGAAACCATTCGGCAGCAGGCGATTTTGGCCCACTCCGGTTCTTGCCACCGCCATATAAGCTCTTACCCTAACCCAATGTTTTTACGATCCGTTTGAGCGCTCGCTCTGTGGTGCCCGAATCATGCACCAAAGCAATCCTCACAAAGTCAGACCCAGGGTTTGAGCCGTCAATTTCGGACTGCGCGAGATAGGCGCCCGGTAACACTTTGACACTGCATTCTTTCCAAAGTGTTGTCGCGACGCGTTCTCCGCCGCCCCATTTACGGACATTGAGCCAAAGAAAAAATCCACCGTCCGGAGGCGAATATTCAAATAATCTTTTAATAATATTCTCTGCAATAGAAAATTTTTCTACGTACCGAGCCCTACTGGCAGATACATGCTCCTCGTCCCGCCAAACGGCCTCGGAGACGTTCTGGATTGGCAGTGGAATTTGCGGGCAAGTGACATTACGGAATCCACTAAATACTTTAATGAAATCCTCGTCCCCCGCCACAAAACCGGATCTCAGCCCTGGCAAATTTGAGCGCTTCGAGAGCGAATTAAATGCCAAAACGCGACGAAAATCGCCCTGGACCGACTTTGCGACCTCGAGCGCGCCGGGCGGGGGATCATTGCAATATATTTCGGAATAGCACTCGTCGGCGAAAATCATGATGTCATGATCGGCTGCAAGCGCGATTAAAGCCCGGAGGTACGCCCGGTCTGCGACCGCGCCCTGGGGATTGGATGGTGAGCAGAGATAAATTACCGCTGTCCGCGCCAGAACCGCCTCATCGATCTTGTTGAGATCGGGCAGGAAGGCGGAGTCCTTGTCCGCCGGCAGGAAGATCGGTTCCGCACCGGCGGCGAGAGCCGCGGCGGCATAGCACTGGTAAAACGGGTTTGGAATAAGCACAGCTGGCCGGCCGGCAAAGGACCGCCGTTCGATGGCTGGAAATATGGCGGAAAACAACCCCTCGCGAGATCCGTTAAGCGGCAGAATATGCGCTTCGGGGTCCATCATTCCGGACAGGTCCGGATAGCGCCGTTCAATCCATTCGGCGATCGCTTGTCTGAGAGAGAGAGTGCCGCGGATCGGCGGATATTTGGCGAATCCGTCAAGTGCTGCGCAGAGCTTGTTCTGTATAAAATCCGGCATGGCATGGCGCGGCTCGCCAATGGTCATGTCAATGGCTTCGCCGTCGGGAGCGATATCTCCTAATAGGTCGCGCAAGCGGGCAAACGGCGAAATGATGAGGCTCGAAGCACCTGGCTGAACGGTATCGGAAGTCATGGATACTCTTTGATCAAACGCGCGTTAACCCGGAAAATGGCCATCGCTTTGCCAGTTTACGACGGCGTGCGTCTTTCTCTAATGAGACCTTCTTGGGCCACGGAACCGACTAAGGTTCCGTCGGGGCTAAAAATGCTGCCGCGGCAGAAGCCGCGAGCGCCACCGGTGAACGGACTGTCTTGGGCATAAAGCAGCCATTGATCCGCTCGAAAGTCCTGATGGAGCCAGAGCGCATGGTCAAGGCTTGCCAGCATGAGCCGTGGGTCAAAGAGAACACGGCCATGAGCAATAAGCGCGGTATCGAGCAGCGTGAAATCCGAAGCATAGGCCAAAACACATTGATGCAAAGCTCGATCATCTGGCAGCGGTCCTGTGGTGCGCATCCAAATATTTTGGATCGGCTTGCGGCGATCACTGGAGAGATAGCGCGAGAAGTCGACCGGTCTCAGTTCGATCGGTCTCTCCCGCTCCCAATAGGCCTTTATGGCGGCGGGAAGCTGATCGACAAATTTCTCCTTTATTTCGGATTCGCTCGGCAGCTCGTCGGGCTTGGGAACATCGGGCATCTCGATCTGATGCGTGAACCCCTTTTCTTCAATCTGAAACGACACCGACATCGAAAAGATCGCTTCGCCATGCTGAATTGCGACAACCCGTCTTGTATTGAAGCTTTTGCCGTCGCGAATACGGTCAACCTCGTAAATAATCGGAACGGATGGGTCGCCAGCCCGCATAAAATAACCATGAAGAGAATGAGCGAAACGGCCGTCGACTGTGCGGCCGGCGGCGACCAGGGCCTGGCCGATCACTTGACCGCCAAAGACCCGCTGCCAGCCCTGTTGCGGACTGCGGCCGCGAAATAGGTTATGCTCAAGAGGCTCGAGGTCGAGGAGATCTAGCAGATTGGTGATCGCAGTTGACATGGGCGGGGGGATGATTGGGGCCGGGTTCAAATCGCATTGAGAAAGAGGCGAACACTGAAAGAACGCCCGTCAGACAGACCGTTATGCCGCGGATTTTGTCAAGGGAAAAGCCTGCCCGTCCGGTTCATTATACAGTGAATGCATGACTTTGAGAGCGCGCATTTTGGCGGGACAACTCAAAGCCGAAAGAGATAGGAATGAATGGAGACGAGTCCTTTGACTTGATCATTGCTGGCGGCGGTTTCGTCGGGCTTACGTTGGCCCGGGCGATGTCATTTGCCGCTAAGGGACGCATGCGCATTTGCGTTATCGACCGGGTGCCGCTCTCTACAATGGTTAAGGCCGAGCCGAACGGACGGGCCTTCGCGATTTCCGCGTCCTCAAGACGCATGCTGGAGGTGCTGGATGTTTGGCGGCACGTCGGCGATGCGGCCCAGCCGGTCACCGCTTTCGACATCACAGATAGCCCGCTCCATTCGCCGCTGAGGCCGGTGCTCCTCCAAATCGATAGTGAAGTGGCTCCGGGCGAACCATCGGCGCATATTGTCGAAAATCATGATTTGCTGAGGGCTCTTGCGGCAACGGTTCACGGGGACAAAGCAATATCAGTTTTGGCGCCTGACAAAGTTTTGGGTTTCATCCGCAACGATTATTCAATTTCGGTTCAACGCGCGAACGGGTCTTCTGTCGGTGCCTCATTACTCGTGGCGGCGGACGGCCGCAAATCCTCGCTGCGAGATTTCGCCCAGATAAAGACAGTGAAATGGGCCTATCCGCAAGTCGGCATAGTCACCACGGTGGGTCATGAGAAACCGCATCATGGCCGCGCCGTCCAACATTTCCTGCCAGCGGGTCCCTTTGCCATATTGCCACTTAAGGGCAATAGATCATCCCTCGTCTGGACGGAGACAAGCGAAACCGGCCGGACCATCATGGAAAGCGATGATGACGCGTTCTTGGACGCGCTTCGAGAGCGGTTCGGATCGCGGCTTGGCTCTCTCTCTATTGCCGGGCCGCGTTTTGCCTATCCGCTCGATTTTCATTTGGCGCGACAATTTACGGCCGACAGGTTCGCGCTTGTCGGCGACGCGGCCCATGGCGTACATCCGATCGCGGGTCTCGGTTTTAATATTGGATTGCGTGATGTCGCGGCGTTAACCGAAGTGGTGATCGACGCCAGCCGGCTGGGTCTAGATATTGGTTCTGAAACGATCCTTAAGCGCTATCAGCGCTGGCGGCGTTTTGACAGCGCGTTTTCCGCGCTGGTCATGGACGGACTGAATAGATTGTTTTCCAGCGACAATGCGCCGATTCGGACCGTGCGGGATTTGGGAATCGGACTTGTCGATCGTGCCCCTCTGCTCAAGCGATTTTTTGTGCAAGAAGCCGCAGGCTTTTCCGGTGACGTGCCACGGCTCCTGAAAGGAGAAACGCTTTAGAGATGTTTAGCCGCCCGCTGTTCCACCTGCGTCGTCAAGCTTGCGGGCCTCTTCCGGCAGCATGATTGGTATGCCGTCCCGGATAGGATAGGCGAGACCGGCAGCCCGGCTGATCAGCTCCTGGGCGTCATGATCATAGTCGAGAGAGGATTTTGTAACGGGACAAACGAGTATTTCCAACAGCTTCGAATCTATGCGCGGTTGCCTATCCCCCTTGGACGTCGGATCGGTCATAAGCACTTTTTCCTCTCGTCTGTTCAGATTGCGCGGTTGCGTACTTGGCCGTCCATGATGGCAGACTGTGACGTAAGCTCGCGACCCCACCATATGTTACTGCAAAGTCGTTCCGGACTCATTGTCTTGCGAGGCGATATCCATTTCCGCCAAGGCCACGAGGACCTCGGCACGGTTTTTTAGATCGGCCGCCTCCAACAAGGCTTGTTTTTCTTCCGGCCCGTAGGGGCTGATTACCGAAAGCGTGTTTACCAAGAATTCGCTTGAAGAGCGGTAAATGCCCTGCCAATCGGCATTCAGATCGTGAACCTCGAGATAAGTCTTGAGAACTTCCAGCAAATGCTCACGATCGACATCGTCACTGCCGAGATCTTGGATAAGATCATCGGCAAAAGACGCGAAGCCGGTCTGGCAAATCCGGTAGGGCGTTTCGGTCTCATCCTCGCCGGTGACCTGAAACCGCGAGATCCCGGTCAATGTGATCAGCACATGATCGTCCTCGGTTTCCGAGAACGCCGTTATTCGTCCGGCACAGCCGATGGATTTCAAAGCGATCGAATTCCCTTCGAGGGATTGCCTCTCGTCAGAGGGTTTTTTCGGCTGGATTATGCCAATAATACGATTGCCGGAAATTGCGTCGTCAATCATCTCAAGATAGCGCGGTTCGAATATATTGAGCGGTAAACCGGCTCGAGGCAGCAAGATGACCCCGCTCAAAGGAAAGACCGGTATATGCGTCGGAAGATCAGTCCATTTCCGATATCGTCGGGTGATTCCTATAATTTCGCCTCCGCATTAAGACTCAGGAGAACAGAAACGATGAGAGGCGCCGCCGGCCCTCGATGCTGAAAGGATCTGCAGCTCCCCAGGCCTCAAAGAATTCGATCAGCTGTTTGCGCGCAGCTTCGTCGTTCCAAGCACGTTTGCGTTTCATAATTTCGAATAAAGCGTCAAGCGCGCCTTCCTTGTCTCCTTCGAAATACAACACCATTGCCAGGTCGAAGCGGGCATCGTGGTCATTCGCATCGGCTTCAATTTTGGCTTGTAACGTTGCGCGATCACCAATTGAGCCGCTCTTGCGGGCAAGTGCAAGCATCGCCTCTGCGCTCATGATGGGCGCTGAAGCTTTTTTGTCCGGCGGGGTCAAGGCAAGTGTCTGCTCGGCACGATCGAGATCGTTGGTCTTAAGATAGCATTTGGCAAGACCGGCAATTGCGTCTGAATTTTCACGATCCTCAGCGAGAATAGCGCCATAGACTTCGACCGCATCTTGAACATCGCCCGCTTCAAGCGCCATGGCGGCCGTTTCCAATACGACATCCATCCCGCCAAGCGCGTCGGCGCCGATCAAGCGTTCGAGAAAAATTTTGACCTGGCTCTCCGGCAGCGCGCCGGTGAATCCGTCCACGGGACGACCGTCCTTTATCGCATACACGGCGGGAATGGATTTGACCTGCATTTGTTGAGCGATTTCCGGATATTCATCAATATTAACTCTGACCAGGTGCACGGCTCCCTTGGCTTGCCTGACAAGCTTTTCAAGTATCGGCGTCAATTGCTTGCAGGGGCCGCACCAGGGTGCCCAAAAATCTAAAACAACTGCGGCTTCCTTCGACATCTCAATGACGTCGTCGGCAAATTTCGCCGTCGTTGTTTCTTTTACAAGATCGGTGTCGCTGCCCTGACCGTCATTTCCGGCTCCAAGGATCGACGTCACCATAGGCACTTCTCCTCGATTAGTTGCTGGCCCTTGCCGAACTTCTTCTGACTAAACACAGATAGGCGTCCATCCCTCCGCCGCAAGATGGACTTGGCGGCCAGATCATCATTCAAAGTATGATCTGCGGTTCGGGATCAATCCCTTATTGAGTACACGGCCTATGCCTGCTTTGACAACTCGCCTCCAATGTCAGATCGCCGCAGGCGGGAACCAACGGTCTTATTCCGCGACGGACAGAATAACAGGATCATGACCTGTCGCCCGAATGAAGGTCAACAAATCCTCACTGCCAATCGTCGTTGTCGCATTATTCTCCAGCGGATGATAATTGAGCGGGTCTCGCTGCATCATCGTTTGATCAAGAACGACGTTCACACGGCAGCTTTTATCATTGATGAGCGCAAATGGCGTTACGCTGCCGGGCGGCACGCCAAGAGCCTCGATGAGCAAATCTGGTTTGCCGAAACTTAGCCGGCCCGAGCCGATCAGACGGTGCAAAATTTTCAAATCAACGTTCGCGTCTTCAAGAGTGACCACAAGCCAAAGTTTGTTCTTCTTGCATTTCAAAAACAAGTTTTTGGTGTGACTGCCGGGGATATCACCGCGAAGGGCGCGCGATTCATCAACCGTGTGCAATGGCGGGTGATCGGTCGTTTTGGTTTCGATGCCAAGTTCCGACAGATAGGCCAAAAGTTCCGCGCGTGTTGTCTGTGCAATCAAGGGCGGCTCCCAATTAAGACGTCGGACCGGCGGCCGCGATCGCCCTTGCTTCCTCGACCAAATTTGCCGGCACGGTTACGCCATTGTCCATGGCGGCGGCCCGTAAGGCATGACAGCGGCTTCCCGGCAGACGCGCGCCATCCTGAGTTTCGATCATAGAGAGCAAAGCTTCGATACGGCGGTCATAATTGTCTTTGGGGACAATGGCAAAGGGATCGAAAGCAATCAAGAATTGGCCGACGCCGGGTGGCGGGCCGCCAGCGGTGAAAAATGACGTTGCTTCGGTGCCGAAATTGGCCCCTGTGACAACGGCAGCGAGGATTTCAACCATGAGAGCCAGGGCTGCACCCTTGGCGCCTCCAATCGGAATCATGGTGCCTTCGAGTGCTGCGTTGGGGTCGGTCGTCGGTTGGCCGTCCTTGTCGAGAGCCCAGCCCTCCGGAATAGGATCGCCGGATTTTGCTGCTGACACGATGCTGGCGCGATTGACCCGTGTGAGCGCAAGATCAATCATCAGCGGCAGCTTGTCCGGCCGCGGCGCGGCGAAGGCGAGGGGATTTGTGCCGAACAGTGCTTGCTTGCCGCCCCAGGGCGCCATGGCTTTGGGCGAATTGCCGAACGCGATCGCAATCAAGCCGGATTTGGCGAGGCGTTCGACGTGGTGGCCGGCAACGCCGAAATGGCTCGACCTGTAAAAGGCAGCGCATGCAATTCCCGTTTCAGAGATCATATCGGGAAGCTTTTGGTAGGCGATTTCAAACGCCGGATATGCGAAGCCGGAATTAACATCAATTTTTAAGACGCCAGGGCGGACCGTCTCGGCTTTGGGGAGCGCTTGGCCATCGATTTTTTTGCTCTTGGCCTGAGCCGTATAGCTCGAAATGCGCGACAGGCCGTGGCCCTTATGCCCATCGATCTCGGCCGCCAACAATGCACGCGCAATCGAGCGGGCTGTCTCGGCGCGAATATCGGAAGCGGCGAGCGCGGCTTCCATGAGCGCCCGTAATTCTTCGGTTGTGAGGGTGAGCGTATTGGTCATAGGCTTTCCAACAGGACTTGGCGCACATTCGCCGCGGTTTGGGCTCCGACGCGCCGATTGGACTGTTTCGTCACGCCGGATATATGAGGCGTCAGGATTAGATTGGGGACATCGGCGAAACGCGTACCCGATTGCGCGCTGATAGGCTCCGCGTCGAAGACATCGAGCGCGCCGCCGCTCAGATGGCCGGATTTCAGCGCACTGATCACGGCATCTTCGTCGACAATTCCGCCACGCGCCGAATTGATTAAAATAGCGCCGGATCGCATCTTAGATATTGCGCCGACATCCATAAGTCCGCGTGTTTCCGGCGTTAAAGGCGTGTGAATGCTGACGATGTCGCTTCGTTCCAATATTTGAGAAAATTCAACCGATTGGGCTTTGTGCCATGCCTCATCCGATTGCGGAAGATGGGGATCATAGGCGAGAACGGTCATGGCGAAGACGGCCGCCCGCTCAGCGACGGCTTGCGCGATGGCCCCAAATCCGATGAGTCCCAATGTCCGCCCGGCGGCTTCGTTGCCGATCGAAGCCTCTCGCGGCCAGCGGCCAGCGATAACATCGAGAGACCCAAAAAAGGCCGGACGCAAAAGCATCAGCATTGCGGCAATCGTGTATTCGGCGACGGAAACCGTATTAGCGCCGGTTGCAGGGCGTACCTCAATGTTGCGCGACCGGCAGGCGGCAACGTCAATATTGTCGAGACCGACGCCCAAACGCCCTATCACTTTGAGATTGGGTCCGCGATCCAAAAGATCCGCGGTCACCTGGGTCCGGTTGCGCACAATAAGTGCCCTGGCCTGTGATAGGGCTTCGCATAAACCATTGCTGTCTTGCCATAGCTGCGGCGCGAAATTGACGGCGAAATCTTTTTCGAGCGAGGCGAGCGCATCTGCGTCAATGAATTCGGAAATGACGATGTCGGACATTGGTTAGGCCGTAATTTCCAAAGTGCGGCGCATTGCGGAAAACAATTGCGGTTTAAGCTCCATGCCAATGCCCGGTATGTCTGGGAGGGTGACATAGCCGTCTTTGATTGGAATGTCGTCGGCAAAACCGCCATAGGGCTGAAACACGCCTGGATAAGATTCGGATCCGCCGAGTTGAAGGCCGGCAGCGATATTCAGGGCAAACTGATGACCGCCATGGGGAATAAACCGGCGCCGCGACCAGCCCATCTGATCCGCGACATCGAGCACTTTAAGATATTCCGTCAAGCCATAAGAGAGCGCTGGGTCAACCTGCACCCAATCGCGATCCGGCCGCAGTCCGCCATAGCGCAACAGATTGCGCGCATCTTGATGGGAGAAGAGGTTTTCGCCGGTCGCCAGTGCGCTCGGATAGGCGTCTGCGAGCACGGCGTTCAACTGGTAGTCGAGGGGATCGCCAGGCTCTTCGTACCAAAAGAGATTAAAGGGCGCCATGGCTGACCCATAGGCCAGTGCGGTTTCGAGATCGAAGCGGCCATTAGCGTCGACGGCTAAATTGTCGCCGGAGCCAACGACATCGAGAACAGCTTCGATCCGTCCAAGATCGTGCGCCAGATCCGCGCCTCCGATCTTCATTTTGACGACTTTGTAGCCCTGATCCCGATAGCCGCGCATCTCGTCCCGCAACTGGTCGAGACCCTTGCCGGGATAGTAATAACCGCCACCGGGATAGACCAAGACCTTGTCGTCGGATTTGCCGTTATTGAATCGCTCGGCGAGCAACCGCCATAAGGGCGTCTCAGCGATTTTGGCGGTGGCGTCCCAAATTGCCATGTCGAGCGCGCCACCTGCGATCGCCCGGTCACCATGACCGCCGGGCTTTTCATCGGCCATGAATGTGCGCCACACCGCAAAAGGATCCAGATTAGCGCCCGTCTCGTCCAAGAGGCTTGCAGGTTCAGCCTCCTCTAGTCTCGGTATGAATCTGTCTGTGAGAATTCCCGGCTGCGCATAGCGCCCATTGGAAGAAAAGCCGTAACCAATAACCGGCTCGCCATCACGGACGATATCGGTTTCCACCGCCACCACTGAGATCGTCATTTTCGTGAATGCGATATAGGCGTTGCGAATGTCCGATGCGATGGGCGCCGCTCCATGGCGGATTTTTGTTATTCTCATAAGGAAACCTTCTCCGCGCCCCGGAGGCGGTGTGAATGGCGGATACTGTGACGCGATTTATCGCGGTGTGTCAGGCGCTGCGGTAGAGCTTTGTCATGACAAACTCTTGATGACCCAGAGCCTCCGCCGCGGTCAAACGGCCATTGGCGGTTTTGAGGATCATTTTGATGAGTTCATCTCCGGCCATATCAAGCGTCATCTCGCGGCTGAGGATTCCGGTGACGTCAAGGTCGATATGCTCCGACATGGTGCGCACGGTGCGCGGATTGGCGGAAATCTTGATGACGGGAAGGATCGGATTGCCGACCACATTGCCTTGGCCGGTCGGGAAGGTATGCACCACGTATCCGGCGGCAGCCATGAGGGTCACGCATTCGGCGGCGGCCGATGAGGTGTCCATGTAATAAAGGCCCGGCCCCTTCGCCGGCGCTTCGGCGGGTGTCAGAACATCGATATAGGTAGATGTGCGGCCGATTTTTTCCAGATTGCCGAAAGCTTTTTCCTCGATGGTTGTCAAGCCACCTTCAATATTTCCCTTGGTCGGCTGGCTTTCGGAGAGATCGTCGACCTTAAAGGGCTCGATCACCTCATCCATATAGGCTTGCCAGGTAGCCATGAATCTTTCGCCGATCTCTGGCGTGGCGCCCCGCTCCTTGCAAATATGCTCAGCGCCCGTGATTTCGGACGTTTCGCCGAAAACACCATAAATGCCTTTTGGCAGAAG
>BFAS01000245.1 GCA_008974985.1 bacterium MnTg02 | reverse complement strand
CCTTGCCTATGTGTTGGCCGGTAAGAAGAATTATGAAGTGACATAAGGGAGCATTTCCTGGAACGGTCAGGACCTCCTCGACCTCGAGCCAGATAAACGCGCTGCAGCGGGCGTCTTCCTGGCATTCCAATATCCGATCGAAATACCGGGCGTTGCGACGATGACCTTTCTGCGCACGGCATTCAACGCCTTGCGTAGGGCGCGCGGAGACGAAGAGCTTAAAACACCGGACTTCATCCGCCTTGTGCGCGACAGAGCAGACGCCCTCGGCATCAAGCAGGAGATGCTGAAAAGACCGCTAAATGCCGGTTTCTCGGGCGGGGAAAAGAAGCGCATGGAGATTCTACAAATGGCGCTCCTGGATCCCAGCCTCTGCGTGCTTGATGAGACGGACTCCGGCTTGGATATCGATGCGGTACGGATTGTCTCCGAAGGCGTCAATGCGCTTCGCGGCCCGGAGCGCGCCATGGTGGTGATCACGCACTATCAGCGGTTGCTAAATTACATCGTGCCCGATCGTGTGCATGTTCTCTCGGAGGGCAGGATCGTGCGCTCCGGCGGTAAGGAATTAGCGTTAGAGCTCGAACAATCGGGTTATGCGGACTATCAAGCAGATGCAGCCGCCTAGAGTGCTTCCGGATAAAGTGGAAACCGGTTTTCCGATTAAGTTGCACGAAAAATAAAAGAACTAGGGTCCGTTTTTGAGCCACTCAAAAACGAAAAGACCCTAAGGCCTTAAAAGAGTAGAAGCAGATGAATGTTGCGACAACAATATCCAAGACAAAGGCCGAGCAGGACTTGGTGGATCATTTTGCGAATGTGCGGGTGGGGCTGCCGGGTGATGCAAAGATAGCAGCACTCAGAGATGCGGCTATTGCTGATTTTGCGCGCCTCGGGCTTCCGCACCGGCGGATTGAGGAATGGAAATATACTGACCTCAGGGCGCGATTGGTCGATATTCCTGCGCCAACTTCCGGCCAGGACGACACAGCCGCCGGCATTGAGCTGACAGATCTGGCATTGCCGCTGGCCTCGCTCGACGCCTACCGTCTGGTATTTGTCGACGGGGTTCTCAGCGACGATCTTTCGACACTTCCAGAAATCGCAGGAATTGAGATCCGGTCATTCTCGGAGATCGCGGCGGAAGCGCCGGACTGGTTCACGGCGACGATCGGCACGATCAATCCGCCAGAAAAGGACGATGCTGTCGTTCAGCTTAACGCCGCTTTCATGACCGACGGCGCCGTTATTCGTGTCGAGAATGGAACAATTATCGAGAAGCCGATCCATCTGATTTCGGTTTTGAGTGCCGCCAAGCCCGGATCGGTCGCCTTGCGCAACGTCGCGATATTCGGCGATCGATCGCAAGCCACTCTCGTTGAAAGCTTCGTGTCGATCGGAGACGCGGCGCAATATTGCAATGCCGTCAGCGAGATAAGCCTCGGAGCGGGCGCGGTGCTGGACCATATCAAGGTGCAAAGCGAGAGCGCCAACGTCACACATCTCTCAACATGGATGACCCGTATTGGCGCCGAGGCGAAATATCGCGCCTTTCAATTCACGACTGGCGCGGCACTGTCCCGCAATCAGATTTTCGTTCGGTTTGATGGTGAGCACGCCTCGGCCAATGTGAGTGGCGCTGCAATGCTGCGCGGCAAGCAACATTGCGATACCACACTCATCGTCGATTACGCCGTGCCCCATTGCGATAGCCGCGAACTATTTAAATTGGTGCTTGACGATGAGGCGCGCGGTGTCTTCCAAGGCAAGCTTGTGGTTCGGCAAGGCGCGCAAAAGAGCGACGGCCTGCAAATGGCGCACGCGCTCTTGCTGTCGGAGACGGCCGAGTTCGATTCAAAGCCTGAACTGGAAATATTTGCGGACGATGTGGTGTGCGGCCATGGCTCGACATCAGGGCAAATCGACGAAGACATGCTTTTCTATCTGCGCTCCAGGGGAATATCCGAAGACGAAGCGCGTGGGCTTTTGATTGCCGCTTTTATCGGCGAAGCCCTTGAGCTCATCGAAAATGAGGATATTCGTGAAGTGTTGATCGAAACGGTGTTCAACTGGTTCGGAGATGTGAGCGCATGACGGTCAATGTTCCCGAAGCAGATCTGAAGGCGCGCGCCCAATCGGAAGCGGCAAGCGGATATGACGTTGATAAGATTCGCGCGGATTTTCCGATCCTTTCGCGCGAGATCCATGGCAAGCCTCTCGTCTATCTCGACAATGGCGCCTCGGCACAAAAACCAAGCGCTGTTATCGATGCGATTTCTCATGCCTATTCTCACGAATACGCCAATGTGCATCGCGGGCTGCACTATCTGAGCAATCTAGCAACCGCCCATTATGAGGAAGCCCGGAAAACCGTCGCGAATTTTCTCAACGCGGCGTCGGACGACGAGATTATTTTTACGCGCAACGCCACGGAGGCCATCAACCTCGTCGCCCAATCCTTCGGTGGCACGCGGATCGGCGAGGGCGACGAAATCGTGCTCACAATCATGGAGCATCATTCGAATATCGTTCCCTGGCATTTTCACCGGGAACGGAATGGCGCGATTATCAAATGGGCGCCGATTGCCGATAATGGAGAGTTTCTCCTGGACGAATTCGAGAAGCTTTTAACGCCGCGTACAAAGATGATTGCCGTGCAGCATATGTCCAACGTGCTCGGCACGGTTGTCCCACTCAGGCAAGTGATTACGCTTGCCCATGACCGGGGGATTCCGGTGCTTGTCGACGGCGCGCAAGGCGCGGTTCATTTGCCGGTGGATGTACAGGCGCTGGATTGCGATTTCTACGCGTTTACCGGGCACAAGCTATACGGTCCCTCAGGGATCGGTGTTCTCTATGCGAAGAAGTCTCTTTTGGAGGCAATGCCCCCATATATGGGTGGTGGCGAGATGATTGATACGGTGACGTGCGACGATGTCACCTACGGCGTGCCGCCCCATAGGTTCGAGGCTGGGACACCGCCAATCGTGCAGGCAATCGGACTGGCTGCGGCCATTGATTATGTGACCTCTGTCGGGCAGGACCAGATCAAGGCCCATGAGGACAGCTTAATCGCCTACGCGCAGGATCGTTTAGGAGCATTAAACAGTCTAAGGATTTTTGGCTCGGCGCCAGGCAAGGGCAGTATACTGTCCTTTGAGATGCTCGGTGTGCACGCTCACGATGTCAGTACTATTATCGATCGCTCTGGCATTGCGGTGCGGGCCGGGACACATTGCGCGGAGCCGCTTTTGGCACGGTATGGCGTCACCTCAACATGCCGCGCCTCATTTGCAATGTATAATACGCTAGAGGAGGTGGATGCCTTGGCGGAGTCTCTCATAAAGGCGGAAAGCTTTTTTCTGTAGGGTATGATGATTGAAGAAACGAAAAAATTAGAGTCGACTTCGATGAACGAAGACACAAAGGATATATCCGGGGAGGGCGCTGCGGCTCCGGAGCCTGCCTCGTCCCTATCGCCGGAGGAGATTGAGCG
>BFAS01000244.1 GCA_008974985.1 bacterium MnTg02 | reverse complement strand
TGTAAGGCGGTATGACGATGCGCATTGGTAAATTGGCGAAGGAAGCTGGCGTCGGCGTTGAGACCGTCAGATTCTATCAGCAGAAGGGGCTAATGGCACAACCGCCGAAACCAGAGACCGGAGGTTACCGGGAATATCCAGCCGAGTCCGTTCATCGCATTCGCTTTATCCGTAGTGCCCAGCAGATCGGATTTTCGCTCGGTGAAATCGATGAGTTGCTGGAACTTGAGGCTGGCAACAACACGCGCTGTATCGACGTTCGGAAACGGGCGGAGGTGAAGCTGGAAGACGTGTTGGTCAAGATCGATAATCTGAAATCGATCAGGAAAGCGCTCGAGATGCTCATCAACGCCTGCCCAGGCAAAGGTTCGGTGCGCAAATGTTCGATACTCGAAGCGATCAATAGCGGCGACATTCGCCTCAAACCTGTGAAAAATGGAGAATGAGATGGGCAATAAAATTCGCAAGATAGAAATCTTCAGCGCCAACTGCCCCGTTTGCGTAAGCGCGATTGAGCAAGTGAAAGAGGCAGCATGTCCCTCCTGTGAAATTCAGGTTTTGGATATGGGGTCAACAGAGGTTCAAAAACGCGCAGCCGAGCTCGGCATCAGATCGGTTCCAGCAGTGTTGATTGACGGCAGGTTTGCGATCTGTTGCGAAGATCGCGGCATAGACTTAGGCGTCTTGCGCGCTGCGGGACTTGGGCAAGCTATTACGTAGATATCGATAGACCCATGAAAGAAAAACTTCTGGCCACCGGCGGAATCTTGAGCGCCCTTGCAGCATCCTCCTGCTGCATCATTCCATTGGCCCTCGTATCCGCCGGGGTGAGTGGTGCGTGGCTCGGCAATTTGGCGGCACTTGCGCCCTATCAACCGATCTTTATGACGATTGCTGTCGTCTGTCTCGGCGCAGGTTTCTGGCTCGTATATGGCCGCAAGGAAACCGCCTGCGAGACGCCTGCATCCGTCCCTTCCAATAGAAATCATTTCATCAAGAGCATATTGTGGGTCAAAGGGGTTCTTTGGATCGGCGCCATTCTTGCCGGGCTCAGCGCGAGCGCGAACTTCGGTGCCGGTCTGGTTCTGTGAACGTTTGCAATGGAAAATCGGGGCCATGTGACATCTCTTCGCCGCCCACTTTGACACACCGCAAGGCTTCCGGACGCAATCCCGTCAGGCCGCGCCGTCCCCCAATAGTTTGACATCGATACCAAATTCTTGCGCCAAGCCATGCGCACCAGCGCGGGTCAGACGCACGGCTCGCGTATCGTTTTGCCGCTTTATCCAACCTGTTTTCTGAAATTGTATGAAAAGCGCCGCGCCAAGCGCGCCGCCTAAATGACCCCGGCGCTCGCTCCAGTCGAGGCAGCGACGTGCGAACGACCGTTTGCGCCGCCTGAGTTCCTTAAGATCCAAGCCAAATTTATCGAACGCTATTTCGCCCGCCGCCGTCACTGTAAATTCCTCGGCCGAGCCGATGAGATAGCCAAGATCGACGAAGGCGTCAGTCAGCGTGACGCCAAGCCGCCCGGCCAAATGATCATAGCATGTGCGCGCGAATCTCATCTGAGCGTCCCGTGGACCGGGGGGGCGAAAACGCGGAGGTCCGTCACGCGATAACACCATGAGTGCTTCCAAGGCTTGCGCCACTTTTTCGCTTGCCAATCTATAATAGCGGTGGCGGCCCTGGCGTTCCACCGCGAGCAAATTGCCCTCCCGCAGTTTCGCAAGATGACCACTGGCCGTCTGCGGACTGACGCCTGCAATGTGCGCGAGCTCTGTCGCCGTCCTTGCCTGCCCATCCATCAGCACCGACAGCATACCGGCCCGCGCCGGATCGCCTATCAATGCCGCGCTCTCCGCAATATAGGGATTGCATTTCATAGTTCGATATTAACCGAAGTATGGATTGTAGACAAGAACCGCAGCGCCATGGTCTCTAGCAAATAGCACGCATCAAAATATATCCATTCCATTTTCAATTGAGACGCCGGACACTTCTATGATTGCAAAGCTTGCACGGAATCCACACATCGAATTGGCATTGCTCTGCTTATTGGCGCTGATGTGGGGTTCGTCCTATCTGTTTATTAAAATCGCAGTCGAAACAATCCCGCCAATTACGCTGATTGCCGCCCGCGTGGCCATTGCAGCTCTGCTTCTGAGCGCGATTATGGCGAAACGAAAGCATCGGTTCCCACGAGAGCCTCGGATTTGGCAAGCGCTCTTCGTGCAATCCATCTTCAACAGCATCGGCGCGTGGACAGTGCTTGCCTGGGGACAGCAATATGTTGATAGCGGATTGGCGGGCATTCTTAATTCCACGTCCCCCATCTTTGTTTTCTTCATCACATGGCTCTGGACACGCCACGAAGCCGTGAGCGGAGATAAATTAATTGGCGCGCTGCTCGGTCTCGCGGGCGTTATCCTAATTGTCGGCGTTAATGCGCTTGACGGTTTCGGGCAGAACATTGCTGCTCAATTGGCGGTCTTGAGCGGGGCCATGCTGTATGGGCTGGCCGCAATCTATGGCAAGCGGTTTGCGGACCTGCCGCCGAGCGTTACCGCCGCCTGTACGATGATTTGGGCGGCGGTGATACTCATACCGATGAGCCTGGTGATCGACCGCCCCTGGACTCTTTCCCCAAGTGGGGCGTCCGTTTGCGCCGCCTTAGCCCTCGCCATTTTCTCAACCGCCGGTGCGCTCATCATCTATTTTCGGCTAATCAAAACAATCGGCTCCATGGGCGTCGCCAGCCAAGCTTATTTGCGCATCGGCGTCAGTGTGCTGTTAGGTATGATCCTTCTCGGCGAGAGTGTGGATTGGAGCGTTGTGCTCGGGCTTCTTGCTGTTGCCATGAGCGTCGCCATCATTAATGGCCATCTTCGCGCCGCCTGGTGGCGCTGATCAGTTCGAAATCGATCAAATGTGAAGTGTCTTTGAGGCGATTTCGATGGTGTCGCGGCAGCTCCGCTGTCACCCTACCCGCAACCAATAGGATTGCTTGGCCGCATTCTTACATACGGAGAAAAGCATGGGACTTCTCGTTGAAGGCCGCTGGCAGGATCGCTGGTACGATACCAAATCGACAGGCGGGCGCTTTGTGCGCAAGGGTTCACAGTTTCGCAATTGGATCACTGCGGATGGGTCGCCGGGACCGAGCGGTGAAGGCGGTTTTAAGGCTCAATCCGGCCGCTACCATCTTTATGTGTCCTATGCCTGTCCTTGGGCACACCGGACATTGATTTTCCGGGCTTTGAAAGGCTTGGCGGACATGATCAGCGTCGACGCGGTGCATCCGGATATGGGCGCGGAAGGCTGGACCTTCGACGCCGGTTGGCCGGGGGCCACGGGGGACCGCATCAATGGAAAAGAAAAGCTCTATGAGATCTATCAAAAAGCGAATGCGGACTATTCCGGGCGGGTCACGGTGCCGGTGCTCTGGGACAAGGATCAGCAAACAATTGTCTCGAATGAATCCTCGGAAATCATCCGCATGCTCAATTCGGCCTTTGCTGACCTCGGCGCCACCGGTCCGGACACCTATCCAGAAGCAAAGCGGGAGGCGATCGACGCCATCAACGAGCGCGTTTATGGCACTGTGAATAATGGCGTTTACAAATGCGGCTTCGCGACCACGCAAGAGGCCTATGAGGAAGCATTTGCGGCGCTCTTCGAGACGCTGGATTGGCTGGAGGAACGCCTCGCCGGACAGCGCTACCTGACCGGTGAAAGTGTGACGGAGGCGGATTGGCGGCTCTTTACAACGCTGGCGCGTTTCGATCCGGTCTATGTCGGCCATTTCAAATGCAATTTGAAGCGCATCGCCGATTATCCAAATCTCTCAAATTATATTCGCGATCTCTATCAAGTCCCAGGCGTTGCCCAGACGGTGAAACTCGACCATATCAAGCAGCACTATTATGGCTCGCATAGAACGATCAACCCGACGGGCATCGTGCCTGTTGGGCCGGAAATTGACTATTCCAAGCCACATGACAGGACGAGGTTTTAGCGTCTAGACCCTAAGTGATTGGAAACCGAGGGCGTGGCCTTACCAATCCGGCTGCACTGGTACGCTATCGAAAATTTCCGCCAAACGCCGCCTGACCGCCAGCGCCGTTTCTGCAGGCAGTTGATCCTTGGTAAAAAATCCTTGCTCGGCGATTTCGCAATTCGGTTCCGGCACCAAGGGCTGGGTCCAGTCCTTGGGGATGAAAAAAGCGACATGGTCTCCCGGAAAGGCCTCGAAATTAGCATATATCCCATGAAGCTTGGGCGCACCGGAGACCAGAACGCCGGCCTCTTCATGCAGTTCTCGTTTGAGTGCATCGGCGATGGTTTCTCTGCGCTCGACCCCGCCGCCGGGAAAATGCCAGCCGGGGCGATAATTATGGCGAACGAGGAGCACCCGCTGCCGGTCATCAATCACCGCCCCTTGCGCGCCCAAAGTTAGACCCCGGCTAAAGCGCCAATAGTTCTGAATGAGCCTGTTCCTGAGGTTCACCAATATGCCATTTTCCTCATTTCTTGCCGAAGGCGTATCAAATTCCGGTGCGCTCACGGCAATATGGCTTACTTTACTGGACCAGCCGCCGCCGGAATAGGTTTGAGCAAGCCTCCAATGCCCTTTGTTCGGTTATATAAGAGGCTTCAATTCGGCTGATCGACCACCATTTATGGATCAATGTTCAAACTCGCTCATATATCCGACATTCATTTGACGCCCCTGCCCCGCCCCAATCTTTCGGAGCTCGCGGGCAAGCGGCTCACAGGCTATCTGAATTGGCTGAGGCATCGGAAGGCCGTTCATCAGCGCGCTGTCCTTAACGATTTGATCGCCGACATGCAGGCACAAGCCCCGGATCACATCGCCGTGGTCGGCGATCTGGTTAATCTAAGTTTGCCGGAGGAGTTCCAAGCCGCGCAAAACTGGCTTGAAGCGCTTGGAGATCCTGAAAAAATATCCGTCGTTCCCGGCAATCATGATGCCTATGTCACGTCCCGCTCGGAACCGGGGATCGACCGTTGGCGCGCCTATATGAATTCGAATGCCGAAGGCGCCCGCTACAAAGCAACAGCATCCGATCGGTTCCCATATGTCAGGATTTTCGGTCCAATCGCATTGATTGGCTTGTCGACTGCTATTCCGACGCCGCCGTTCCAGGCCTTCGGCACACTCGGCGGCCAGCAAAGACGCGCGCTCGCCAGCACCTTAGCGCAACTCGCCGAGCAAAACCTATTCAGGATCGTGCTTATTCATCACGCCCCCCTTGAGGGCCAAGTCTCACGGCGGCGCAGCCTTAGAGATAGCGTCGAGCTATCGGAAATTCTTCGCAAATTTGGCGCTGAGCTGGTCGTTCACGGACATAATCATCAATCGAGCCTGCACCATCTCGAAACAGCCAACGGCTTAATTCCCATTTGCGGCGTTCCATCGGCATCAAGTTCGGGGGCGCACAAGCACCAGCCGGCGGCTTACAATCTTTATCAGATTTCCAAGACCGGCACCGGCTGGCGATGTGAGGTCGAAAGCCGGGGCTTCCACCAGCCCACGTCCACCACGCCCAATGGCGAAATAGGGGAACTCGCGCGGACAATTCTCAGCGCCTCTCCTGATCGCGACCGATGAGACGATTTGGCCGTCGCGATCCATAACGACCTCTAATTGCAGCCAATGGCGCTTATTGTTGGACCTTATAGCCGGGCTTCTCCATGATCGGACTGAATTGACCGACAATTTGCCCATCACGGCCGCATCGAACCTAATCAAGGCCAAGCAAAACATAAATGCTGTCTGATACCATCGGTCATTGGGAATGACCGATCGGCGTTCAGGCGCCACGCAGGTTCACGCGCCATAAGGCGCGACGCGCGGTCGCGCTTGCCAAAGGAAATAATGAGTGAATCATAATTTCCTTTGGTCTGACGGCCCAACGGTGGATCGAGGATAAGAAATTATGACGGAATCCGGCCGCCCCGTTTTGGCGCGCGCGCGTCCCTTTTGGCTGGTGATCGTGGGCGCAGGGGCGATCATCAGCGTGAATATGGGGATCCGGCAAACGTTCGGATTGTTTCTCGGGCCGATTAGCCTTGATCTTGGGCTCGGACGGGAGTCCTTCGCCCTCTCCATGGGCCTTTTAAACTTGGTTTGGGGCCTCTCCGCGCCGTTCGCTGGCGCCATCGCTGACAAATATGGTGCGGGCCGCGTGGTGGCGGTCGGCGCCGCGATTTATATTTCCGGCATCTACATGATGTCGACCGCGAGCGGTCAAGGTGAACTTTTGACCGCCGGCGTCATTATCGGCCTCGGCGTCAGCGGCACCGGATTTACAGCGGTTCTCGGTGCGGTCGGACGAGCGGCCCCTGAAGAAAAACGCAGCATGGCGCTCGGCCTTGCCAGTATGGGGGGCTCGATCGGCCAGTTTCTCGCGCTCCCCTATACGCACGTCCTTATCGATAATTTTGGATGGGTTTCAAGTCTTGTCGTTCTTGCAGCGACAGCCACACTGATGGCACCACTCGGCTGGCTCATCTCAGGTAAGCCGCAGAGTGAAACCGGACAATCCAGTCAAACCTTACGGCAAGCCATCGGCGAGGCGATACGCCACCCCGGCTTTCTGTTGCTGACTGCCGGATTCTTCGTTTGCGGCTTTCACATCGTCTTTATTGCCGTACATCTGCCGTCTTTTCTCAGCGATAAAGGCTTCGGCCCGGAGATGGGCACGGCGGCTTTGACGATGATTGGTTTCACCAACATTCTGGGAACTTATACATGTGGCCGTCTTGGCGAGCGCATGGAAAAACGCACCGTGTTGAGCATGCTCTATTTCGCCCGCGCACTGGTCTTCGTGGCGCTTCTCCTTATGCCATTGAATACGACTACGGTGCTGATGTTTGCGGCCGCCATCGGCTTTCTTTGGCTCGGAACCGTGCCACTCACCAGCGGCCTTGTCGCCACGCTGTTCGGCCCCCGATGGATGTCCATGCTGTTTGGGATCGTATTCCTATCACACCAGCTTGGCTCGTTCCTCGGCGCCTGGCTCGGGGGATATCTCTATGATATTTTTCGATCCTATGATGCGATGTGGTGGATCTCGATCGGCCTTGCCCTCGTGGCGATGCTCCTGCATCTACAAATTCGCGAACGCCCCGTCCCCCGGCTGGCGAGCGCGCCGGTCCGGTCGCAAGCATAGGACCGCGCTTACCAAATATTTCGTCTGCGTTTGAGCGTCGCGATACGCATTGGAGCATTTTCAGGAAAAGTGTGTGCGGTTTTCCGCCCGGAAAATGCGTAAAAACAAAGAACGAGGGCATATTTGATGAACTGGGTTCAGCAAATATGCTCTAGCTGAAAATTCTAGCCATATCTCCTGCAGCGTATTACCTAGTCTTCGCCAAACGGCGGTTCACTCAGGGGACAGGCGATGACGACAGCTGAAAACAAAACTCCAGAGACCGAAAACGGGAAATCAGGGTTTCTCGCGCGGCTGCGCAAATTGATTGATAGCCGGCAGTGGGAGATCTGCGTAACAGGACTTATAATTTTAAACGCAATTATACTCGGGCTCTTTACTAGCAAAACGATTATGGCCGCCTCGGGCGGAATAATTACGAAAATCGATGAAATCATTCTTGGAATATTTGTCGTCGAGATCGTCATCCGGATCATCGCTCATGGACGGCGGTTTTGGGCTGACCCCTGGCTGCTGTTCGATATTCTGGTTGTCGGCGTTTCGCTTGTTCCCGCCACGGGAAATTTATCGATATTGCGAGCGTTCCGGATTTTGCGAGCACTCAGGCTGATATCCGCCGTCGAATCCGTCCGCAATGTGGTCGCCGGCCTGCTCCGTGCACTTCCTGGCATGGGCTCGATCAGCGTGCTGCTGATTTTGGTCTGCTATGTCTTCGCCGTCATGGGCACAACCCTCTATGGCACGCGTTTTCCGGTCCTCTTTGGAACGCTCGCCCACTCAGGCTACACACTGTTTCAAGTCATGACCCTCGATGGCTGGTCCGCTGAAGTCGTGCGTCCCGTCATGAGTGTCTATCCGAAGGCCTGGATATTCTTTTTCACATTCATTTTGGTGACAAGCTTCACCGTCCTGAACCTGTTCATCGGCATCATTGTCGAAGCCATGCAATCGCAGCAGCACATTGTTCGCCACGAGGAGCGGGTCTGGGAAGCACGGGAGTTTGAAGAAGTTCTTGAGGAAATCCGGTCGCTCCGCGCGGAAATCCAACTCCTAAAAACGGGATTGGAAGAACGATCGGGTTGAGCCGCAATCACTTCTGGGCGTGCAACCATCGCGCGGAAGGCCGTTAGGCTAGGAAGGCCCAGCCTTTTGAGCAAGTACGACGCTCGCCTGCGCCTCATCGAACCAGGCGTCCAAAGCGCTCGCGACATTGTTTTTTACCTTGTCGCGCCAAATACTAATCGTCGCATCGAGCGCTTCCGTGTTGGCGTTGATAAATTTCTCGCGGCTGAATTTTTCGTTTGCCTTATTCATGAAATAGTCCGCCGCCGTGCCCAGCACGACACCAACGACGGCGCCGACAATTTGACCGCCCAAAGGTTCAACAAATGTGCCTGCGATCGCGCCCTTTTCCGCAAATGCCAGGCGCGTGCCTATCGAGGTTGCGAAGCGGCGTGACAGCATGGCGAATGTGCCAGCCATCGCCCGGCTCATCGCCGGTCCAAGGACGAGCGCGCCGATGGTGCCGCCGGCGGCCGCCGTCCCGAGCCCTGCAATACCCTCAAAGGCCTTATCTTCGGCGAGATGGGTGGGGGATTTCCATTTCTGTGCATCCCAATCCAGTTTGACATTCGTCAGAGCCACCGATTTGGGGACATCTTCGAGATGGCGCGTATAGCGCGCCAGAAAGAGCTGAAGCCGCGCGTCGCTATTGGCGATCACCCGCCGGTAGTTCTCATGGGCGCGGCGGACCGACGTCTCCAGCCCCTCGGTAATGCGCTGGTCGCGGATCTCCGGCTTGAGTACGCGCTCGCTATAGTGGCGCATGAAATAGTCTTTCACGTCGCGCTCCACAGCCTCGCGAAGGGACTCATATTCACCTGTTTTCATGAACCGGTTTGCGGTCGAGGTGATTGTCTCTTTGAGGACGACGTAAGAGCGCTTCCACTCGAAGAACCAATCGGCATAGGCGTTCAGCACTTGCTCTCGGTCGGCAAAGGCATAATCAAACACGCGATCCAAATCTTGCGCCGCCGCCATCTTGATCCGGCCGCGCTCAGCCATGAGCATGGCGAGCGTCTCGTGGACGAAACTGTCGGTTTTCGACTTGTCCGCGGCGACCCGGCGCAGATAACCGTCGGCATCGCGGACCAAGAGTTCCAACTGACCGGCGGACAGTTTCGGCTTGGGTGCAAAAATCTCGATGATGGTTTTATCGAAATGGACGGGTTGGATATGCGCCAAATGGCGGTTGTAGCTCCGCCAATAATTCGTGCCGAGGGTCCCCAGGCCATAGACCGCGAGAACCAATCCGATGGCGAGACCAATCGGGCGGAAAAACGCGGCGAATAGGCCGGTCTTCTTGATGATAATCTTTTTCGCGGAAATTTTTGTTGCGGAGAGAGCGGCTTTGCCCTCAGTCGTCCCCGGCAAGTTCACGGCATTCTCGGCTTTATCAAAGGTTCGGTCCGCCGGAGATCCGGATTGCGCAACATCGAGGACATCATTAGGCATGGTGGCAATCTCCTACGCACCGAGAGCGCCGGGCGTCATTCGGGGCATGCGTCTCCACCTTCGAGCATTGCGCGCCCGAGATGAATGAGCGATGAATGACAGATAATGAGTGCGCCGGCCAATTTCGAGAGCTTTGTCGAGGACTTATCTGAAGATTTCGGTATGGATCTTATACCATCGGTCATTGGAAATGACCGATGGGCGTTCAAGCGCCACGCAGGCTCACGCACCATTAGGTGCGACGCGCGGTCGCGCTTGCCAATGGTCCATGAGTCAAGCTCAAGGACAATTGGGTTTATCCGCCGAGCGGAGATTGGCGCGATGCCGAACGAACCCGGAGCCTATATCCTGGCTCTTGAAATCGAAAAAGCCTTTACGCTTGCCATTCGGACCTTACCGAAACCGCGCCTGCGGGCGGGCTATTATCTCTATTGCGGCAGCGCCAACGGGCCGGGCGGCCTTCGCGCCCGTATCGGCCGTCATTTCCGAAAGCGGAAATCCCGGCACTGGCATATCGACAGGCTGACGGAACGCGCCACAAACCGCGCCGCCTTGATCCTCCCCCGCGGCGACGAGTGCGCCCTCGCACATCTGATTGGTGGGCGGGCGAATATGCAGACACCGGTTCCCGGTTTCGGCGCAACCGACTGCCGGCAATGTGAGAGCCATTTGTTTTTCTGCGGGGAATTGTGACGGAACATTCCCCAACAATTTGGCGGCACGCCTTTTCCCTTCCCCCTTGAGGGGGAAGGCCAAACGCCACCGGGCTTAGCCCCGGTATGATGGCGCAACCGCCACGAGAAATGAATCCCTGAAATCCCTAAATATTGGGGACGATGAATGAACTCGGCAACAAGTACGCGCTAGCCGCTCGCAAAGAGAAGCGCAATGGCACCCCTAAGACTGAGGCTGAATGAGCGGACCACGCGTCCCGTTATTTAAAGGCGGAATTTACGCGCCATGACGTAACCTATGACGAGCAGGCGGAACGGCTCAAAAAGTACGGCTATAAAAAGGAAACAAAGGCGAGCATTGCCAATAAGCTTGTGCGAGGAACATTCCCGACGCCGTTCTTTCTGGCGTGCCTGTTTCAATTGGGACGGAAGTAGTTAGACTGGAAGATATCTAGTCGGAGGACCAAGTTGTGACGCGAAAGGGACGGGTCGCAGTAGCCGTCGTGGCGATTTTACTCACTGTCCTAGCAGCGTCACTCACTTTCCCAGAATATGGCGAGATATGCGAACAGCCCCAAGACGCCCAACAAGGCAATTATTCCCGACAGGACAAGTGTGCCACATATGACGTGACGCGTTATGCCCTCTTCAAGACTCTCTCCTGGTTGCAAGCGAATGACAGTGCGGTTGCTGCGTTTGCGACAGTCTGGATTGCAGTTTTTACTATTGTTTTGGCTGTCGCCACTATTCGCCTTTGGAACTCTACCGCCGATCTTGCGCGGTTTTCCGAAGAACAATCGATGCTCACGCGGGAAACGATGATAGCCACCACGAAGATGGCCCATGCGACGGAATGGGCGGCAAAGATCGCAGGCGGGGCCAATAAGCTAGCTGTAGAGAACGCGGAGCGGCGCGAACAAGAACTGAAGATTCTTCAGCGGGCCTATGTCTGGGTTGATCTTGGTAATATTCGATCCCTTACTGACGAGGACGGCTTCGTACCGCGCATCATAATTCGAAATGCCGGTAACCTGCCCGCAAGAAATGTTTCTTGGGTCTTTGGCGAGCCATATACTGCGCCTGACGGTAGATGGAAACCAAGCAAGCGACCGAGCACGCCACCGGAAGATGTCGGTATAACACTGGCCCCCGGCGCGGAAATGACCCACGGCGGTCCACCTCTTTCTATACCAGGAGATTTGTCCCCCGTAGCCAACTACCTCTACATTTGGGGGTACGTGAAGTACCATGATGGGTTTGATGATGGCCGTATTACCGAATTCTGCCATCGCTACAACTTGAACATGTTCATGCCGGACACTACCAGAATGGGCAGAAATGCCTTCCCCAAAAAGGCACGTCGCGTTCATCGCCATTACAACAACGCAACATAGCTGCGCCCACATAGCGCACGCTCCTACATATCACCCTGCCATCTCATAAGTACATGTGGGTGCAATGAGCGCGTAAAACTTGTAGCGTTTGAGATGGGGGTGAGGCTGCAGCGGGCGAGGTCGCGTTGCTTGCAGACCGTTAAATTCTATCCAACCTTGGTCTCTTCCGTTTTCGCAGGCACATCATCCTTCCACCCCACATAACCCTCCCGGGTCTGCGGCAGTTTCCGCCCCAAAATCTTGCTGGCCACAAGCGTCCTCAGAACCTGCGCGGTGCCGCCGCCAATCGTGAACATGCGGGCGTCGCGGACCATGCGCTCTAGGGGAAGATTGCGGGAATAGCCCATGGCGCCGTGAATTTGCAGGGCCGCATTGGTGGTGCGGATTGCCGTCTCGGAGGCGAGGATTTTGGCTTGCGCTGCCAGTTGCGCACCGGGAAATCCTGACGCGCCGCCACTGGCGGCCGCTTTATGGATGAGCAACCGTGCCGCCTCAAGTTCAATCGACATGTCGGCGAGCATCCATTGAAGTCCTTGAAACTCGGCGATCGGCCGGCCGAACTGGCGGCGCTCCTGAGCATAGGCGAGCGCGAGTTCATAGGCACCTTGCGCAATTCCGAGCGCCACGGTGGCAGCACCTGTGCGCTGGCCATTATAGGCGTTCATTAAGCCGGCGAAGCCGCGGCGAACCCCTTCCGGCGGCACGACGATACTGTCTTCGCCCAGGGTGAGATCTTGGAAATGCACCTCTGTTTCGGGGATGCCGCGCAACCCCATGGCCGGTTCACGCGCACCGATCACCAGGCCCTCGACCTCGCCGCGCACGGCGATAAAGCC
>BFAS01000243.1 GCA_008974985.1 bacterium MnTg02 | reverse complement strand
CTTTTCCGCCCCTTGAGCCAGAGCCGTCCCAAAAGAGAATCCGCAGCTTCCGATTTAAACGGCGGCCGGATGTGCCGTTACGTGTTCTGATCCCCAATATTTTTACATTGATTGGCCTTTGCGCGGGTCTTACGGCCATGCGCATGGCTATTGAAGGCCGCTATGATATCGCCATCGCTGCAATCGTGCTTGCGGCGGTTTTCGATGCGCTTGACGGGCGCATCGCACGGTTGCTGAAGGCCACTTCACGGTTTGGCGCCGAACTCGATTCACTTGCGGATTTTGTCAATTTCGGCGTGGCGCCCGCGATAATCATATTTACTTGGGCGCTTGGAGAATTGAAGAGTCTCGGCTGGATTATTGTCCTAGTTTTTGCGCTCTGCGCTGCGTTGCGGCTCGCACGATTCAATGTTGCGCTCGACGCTGATCAGCCGGATTGGAAGGGAAATTATTTTGTCGGGGTTCCCGCACCGGCGGCAGCAATCATTGTGCTATTGCCGCTGTATCTCGATGGGCTTGATATTCCCAATGTCCAATATTTTACACCCGTGATTCTCGTTTATACGCTTGTCATCGGAATTCTCATGATCTCGTGGGTGCCGACTTATTCCGGAAAGGCGATTGGTCAAAAAGTTGGCCGGCAATACGTTCTTCCAATTTTCGTGTTGGCGGTGATGTTTGCGGCGGTACTCGTCACCTATCCGTTCACGACGTTGACATGCGGTTCGCTTGCGTATCTCGCATTCATTCCGGTAAGTTTTATGCGCTACCGAAAAATTGAGAAACGCACGGCCCAAGACGCTAAGTCAAAAAATGGTAAGAGCAAAATCCGGAAAGAAGCGCCGGCACCGAGTGAGGCACCGGCTGAACCGCATTCGCCTACCACCTCTCCATAAAATGCTCTTGATGCTATTCAGCGGCCCCCGGCAATGCTGCGGGCGGCGCTGGGGTAGGGTTGCGATGTGTGCTTTCCTGTTTCGGTCCGCGCGTTTCCCGCCGATTCCGCCATGATGCGCTCCACATTGAGGCTAACGTAATAACGCCGCACCAACGCGGGTCTTTGGGGACCATCGTTGGCGCGGCGTATTAGCCGGTCGTGCTGTGCGGCACTAGCCTGGCGCTAGAGATGAAGACCTACGGATAGCTGTCTTCGTGCTGCACGCGCTCCCACATGGTGCGATTATCAATATGAGGCGACCACATAATGAAGTCGTTCTCGCGCACTATGGATGGGAGTGGTTGATAGTTATATTGATAGCCGCCCGGTGTCGGCTTTGTGGCCCGAAATCCGCGGACACTAGGCCGCGGTCCGCTGTCTTTGTAGATTTTTCCCCGGTCTCGATCGGATTTAAACAATCCTGCGGCATCTACGGGATCCGATACACTCATCGGCGCGGCCAATACGAATGCGGCCAACAAAATACTCGCGCGTCTCATGGTACTTCCTTTCTCGGGAACATACGCCCTCTTGCGCAACTAGCTCGAGGATAGCGAAGACTTGGTCAGATCGATATAGGCAAGGCATGCTTGTCACCAGGTGTTGATTTTGGCCAATATTGACTTCGACCAGTATTGCGGGGATGAGGGTGTTGGAAATTTCTAAACAAATGACGAATTGGCTGCGCCTGATCGCCGCGGATAAGAGCCTTTCCGAGTGTCCTTCATTATGCTAGGCGAATAGAGGACGCCGGTGCCGGGATAATGATACAATTTGTGGCGCGTGGCTAAGTCGTTTAAAAACCAGCAGAAATCATAATTTATGTTCGAAAGTAGCCGCTATTTGCGCCGCCTGGAGGCGGAAAGCATTTATATTCTTCGCGAAGTTGCGTCCGAGTTCCGGAACCCGGTGATGCTCTATTCCATCGGCAAGGATTCTTCGGTGATGCTGCATCTGGCGATGAAGGCTTTCTACCCCAGCAAGCCGCCATTCCCGCTTCTGCATGTGGATACTACGTGGAAATTCCAGGAAATGATCGCCTTCCGCGACGAGACCATCGCGCGTCTCGGGCTTGATTTGATCGTGCATACGAATAAGGAAGGCCGGGAGATGGGGATCAATCCGATTGATCATGGCTCGGCGCACTATACGGACGTGATGAAGACTCAAGGCTTGAAGCAAGCCTTGGATCACCATCGCTTCGATGCTGCGTTTGGCGGCGCCCGCCGCGACGAGGAAAAATCGCGGGCGAAGGAACGGGTGTTCTCATTCCGTAGCGCTAGTCATCGGTGGGAGCCCAAAAACCAAAGGCCCGAGCTTTGGTCGTTGTTTAACAGCCGGATCAATCTTGGAGAGAGTATTCGCGCCTTTCCGCTCTCCAATTGGACTGAGATCGATATCTGGCACTATATTCTGCTTGAGGATATTCCAGTCGTTCCACTTTATTTCGCCGCCGAACGTCTGGTGGTTGAGCGAGACGGCATGCTTATTATGGTCGATGACGACCGGCTGCCGCTTGAAGCGAACGAGACACCGGTGAAACGACGCGTCCGCTTTCGAACACTAGGCTGTTATCCTCTTACAGGTGCGATTGAATCGGAGGCAACTTCGGTATCTGAAATCATCGAAGAACTCATCATAAGCCAGGTCTCGGAACGGCAAGGACGTTTGATCGATCACGACCAGGCTGGCGCCATGGAGAAGAAAAAACAAGAAGGCTATTTCTAATGCCTGATCTCAAGATCGTCGCCGCAGATGGGCGCCAGCGAGAACGGCAATCCCTTTCCGAATTTCTGGCCTCTGAGGACGAGAAAACGCTCCTCAAGGTTCTCACCTGCGGAAGCGTCGATGACGGTAAGAGTACATTGATTGGACGCTTGCTCTTTGATTGCCAATTAATTTTCGCCGATCAAATGGATGCTCTCGAGCAGGACAGCCGCCGGGTCGGCTCCACGGGTGGTGAGCTAGACCTGGCACTGTTGGTGGATGGGCTGCAGGCCGAGCGCGAGCAGGGCATCACGATCGACGTCGCCTACCGCTATTTTTCCACGCCCAAGCGTAAATTCATCGTCGCCGATACGCCGGGCCATGAGCAATATACGCGCAATATGGCGACCGGCGCGTCGACATCCGATCTCGCCATTCTATTGGTCGATGCGCGCAAGGGCATCCTCACGCAGACCCGCCGTCATAGCTGCATCGTCTCCTTATTGGGGATCCGCCATGTGGTCCTGGCAGTCAACAAAATGGACCTTGTTGACTATTCGGAGGAACGGTTTGAAGCGATAGCAGATGCTTACACAAATTTCGCTCGAGAACTCGGTATCGAGAATATCGTCTGCATTCCGCTTTCCGCGCTGAAGGGGGAAAATGTCATCCAGCCGAGTTCAGAAATGCAGTGGTATCACGGTCCAAGCCTTCTCGCCCATTTGGAGACCGTTGATGTGGGGGACAACGCGGCAACATTACCGCTCCGTTTACCGGTGCAATGGATCAATCGGCGAAACGATGATTTCCGGGGATATGCCGGTACGATTGCGTCTGGAACTCTTAGGCCGGGCGACGAAGTTGCCCTGTCTTCCTCGGGGCAAACGGCAAAGATTTCACGCATTGTCACCTATGATGGCGATCTGGAGCTTGCGGCCGCCGGAGACGCCGTCACCGTTACGCTGGATCGGGAGATAGATGTCAGCCGCGGTGATATTATGGCGGCGCCGGACGCCCGGCCCAAATTTGCCGACCAATTTGCCGCGCATATTATTTGGTTTTCCGAAAATGAGCTGTTGCCCGGGCGGCCATATATTCTGAAATGCGGAGGGCAGCTCACCACCGTCTCGGTCAGTGCACTAAGGTATAAAATCAACGTCGATACGCTCGATCATGTGGCCGGCCGCTCGCTCGCGCTAAATGAGGTGGCATTTTGCAACCTCTCCACTGAGCGGCCGATTGCTTTCGATGCTTATGAGGAAAACCGGCGAACCGGCAGTTTCATCCTGATCGATAAACTCACCAATGAGACGGTGGGCGCCGGCATGATCGTTTACGAGCTTCGCCGCGCGACCAATATTCATTGGCAGTCGCTTGATATTGACAAAACCGCGCGTGCGACTCTCAAGAACCAAAAGCCATGCTGCCTCTGGTTTACCGGGCTATCAGGTTCCGGCAAATCGACAATCGCGAACGTGCTTGAAAAAAAGCTCCATGCGATGGGTTGCCATACCTATCTTTTGGACGGTGACAATGTCCGGCATGGACTTAATCGTGACCTCGGATTTACGGATGCTGACCGGGTGGAAAATATCCGTCGTGTTGCCGAGACGGCCAAGCTCTTCGTCGATGCCGGACTTATCGTCATGGTGTCGTTTATTTCACCCTTTAAATCGGAACGTCGCATGGCGCGCGATATGTTTGAGGATGAGGAGTTCGTGGAAGTCTGGGTTGATACGCCTCTCGAAATTTGTGAGAAGCGCGACGCGAAAGGACTTTATAAGAAAGCCCGCGCCGGCGAGATCAAGAATTTCACCGGCATCGATTCCGCCTATGAGATTCCCGAGAAAGCCGACATTCGGCTCTCGGCTGGAGACGAAACGCCGGAAGAACTTGTGAGCCGGTTGCTGACCCTTCTTGAATTCCACAATAAGGATTAATACCAAGGGTCCTTGAATTTGCTTCAAGGCCCCTTGGCAAGCGCGACTGCGCGCCGCGCCTTATGGCGCGTGAGCCTGCGTGGCGTTTGAACGCCCATCGGTCATAGAGAATGACCGATGGGATAAGGGCACGAGCAGGGAGCATTTTCAAAATCGCCTGCGCAGGCGTTGAATTAAAAATGCAAAATGCGAGAAGTTAAGAGCGCATTCGATTTCAATGGACTCTGAAACGGTTCTCGTGGTTCGCCTCCAAACATTGGGTTCTGTTCGGCAGCGCTCAAGTTTGGAGAAATTGAACCACGAGATAACCGATCCCTTTGCGGCATAGCAAAGCAAGCTGTTATTTTCCGAACTTGTCACCACCATCTGAGCGAAATCCGTCGCAAGCGGAATGAACTCGGTTGTCGTGGCCGATGGCTGCGCAGACCTGGTGCTTAATATCTGGTGTGTGATGAATTTGCGCAGTCGAATATGAAATTCCGTAAGTTTGAGCCACTTTTGACAAATTGTCGTCCTGGCAATAAGGCGTTGAGATCGCGCCATAGCCTTTGACAATCTGGTAGCCGCCGTCGCATTTGATGCCGGATGATCTTGCCAATGCGACTTCGCCTATTTGAAGGACAAAGAGGAACAAAGCAGCTGTTGCGATTGAAATATGGATTTGTCTCATAAACATGCCTCCTGTTTACGCAACAAAACTATAGCGTCGTCATATATGCCGCGATTTCAAAAATTCCGCACGAATTGTAAAAGCAACGTGAAGTCGCGATCATGATGATATGAGTGAGCGCCAAGCCTCCCTCTAACTTGTCTAGTTCTGTGTTCCCGTTCTTCGCGGTGATGCAAGCTTTGGCTTCGCAACATCGTTCACTCTAACGCCCAATAAGCCCCGCGAAACATTTAACCTCATGATCCGGCCCGCCCGCCGAACGCGGATTGATTTTGTCCGTCTTCCGCCAAGACGCGTCAGATAGACGAGCCTGCCTGCGGATGTGACCCGCTGGCCCGCATAAGAGACGATTCTATCGCCGGGAACCAAGCCGGCGCGCGCGGCGATCGAGCCTTTTGTCACCTTTCTAATCTCGACTTCTGACGGTACGACGGAGCCCGTCGCATCCACGTAATAAGCGTTCGTTCTGCGCCCCAATTTGTCGTAGACGTAGCGCAGTTCGGCAGCGGTGCCTTGTAGATTTGTGGCCACGCCGTCAATGCCGAAATATGTCTCGGCGACAAGGTTGCTACGGTCATCATAGCGGAGCCGCCGCCGGGCAAAGCCATTGTTATTTAAAGTCAGCCGGGCGGTCTGATCATAATAAGCATCTTCGATTTTCCGGTTGAGGTGATCGTACTCCGCCGTTGACCGGGACCAGCCATAGATCGTGCGTCCAATCTTACCAACTGTGTCGTAGCAAACTTCTTCGAGTTGATTCCCGCGCAGATCGTGCTTCCATTTAAAGCTATGGCAGCCTTTATAGTTAGCGATTGGACTTCCGTCCTTTCCAAAGTAACGCGATAGGATCCGGTGGCCTCGTGAATCATAGTCGCTTCGTATAATCGAACTACCAGACGCCACGAGGACCGGATTTTCATCCGGACCAAAATACGCAATCTCAACGGCGTTGCCGCTATCGTTATACTTCCACTTGACCTTGGAATAGCCGCCTAGAATCATCGTCGGCTTGCCGTCAATGCCGAGATATACAACCTCAATTTGTTTGCCTCGGGCGTCGAATCGGGATTCCCATCCGGCATTGCCGTCTCGATGAAGTGTTAGCTTGCCGCCCAAGCCGTAATAGGTGGCTGCGACACTGTTCCCACGGCTGTCATAGGTGTTGGCGCGCCTTGCGTTGCCATCTCTGTGTCGGGTTGGCTTGCCGTCGACGCCGAAAAAGGCTGTATCGATCCGATGGCCGCGCGCATCATATTTCCCTTTCATCATCGCATAGCCATCGAGGTTGAGCATTGGCCGTCCGTTTTGATCCAAATAAGTTTCTTCAACCACGTTGCCGCGCCCGTCATAGCGTGACCGGACCATGGCGTAGCCAAGGCGAGTGATAGTCGGTTTGCCGTCCGGACCATAAAAGACGCTTTCTATGCGGCGGCCGGACGCATCATATTTGCGCCGCCATATGGAATTTCCGTCCTTATGAAGTGTCGGTTTACCCGCCGCATCGAAATAGCTCGTTTCGATTTGATTGCCGCGCCGATCATATTTTCGTTTTGCCAACGCAAAGCCGTCCCGGATGAGGGTCGGCCGCCCATCGATCCCAAGATAAACATCTTCGATCCGAAAACCGCGCGAATCGTACCGGGTGCGCCAGATCGCATTTCCATCTTTGTGTAATGTGGGTCTGCCCGAGGCATCGAAATAGGCCAATTCGATCTGCTTGCCGCGGTCATTATATTTGTATCTCACCGCGGCATAGCCGGTATGGATCGCGACCGGTTTGCCATTGACGCCGAAATAGGCATCTTCGATCTGATTGCCGCGCGCATCATATTTTCGCTTCCAAATCGCGTTGCCATCCTTGTGAAGGGTAGGATTGCTCTTGGCATCGAAATAGGCGGCCTCGATCTGATTACCGCGCGCATCATATTTCGACTTACGTGTCGCGTAACCCGAATTAACTGCCGTCGGCTTACCGTCGACGCCGGTGAAGGTTAATTCAATCTCATTGTTCTGAGCGTTGTAGCGGGATTTCCAACCGGAATTCCCGTCAGGATGGAGCGCGGGACGGCGGTCGTTTCCCAAATAACTCGTTTCAATCCAATTGCCGCGCTCGTCATATTTTTTCTTGATAACGGCGTAACCACTTTTGTGGAGCGTCAATTTGCCATCGACACCATGAAAAGAAGTTTCAGTCTGTTGGCCTTTGTAATTGAACTTGGCTCTCCAGATCGCGTTTCCGTCTGTATGGAGTGCCGGCTTGCCATCGGTGCCAAAATAGGAGGCTTCGATGAGAATTCCCCGTTCGTCAAACGTATTGCGCACAATAGCGAAGCCCGACTTAAGCACCGTCAGTTTGCCGTCGATGCCGAAATAAGAGGTTTCGATCGCGTTTCCTCGTGGATCATACTTGGCGTGCCAACCGGCATTGCCGTCTTTGTGGAGTGTCGGGGTGCCGTCGATACCGATATAGGCCGACTCAATACGATTGCCCCGCGCATCATATTTCGATGTCCAAACCGCATTGCCATCTTTATGCAATGTCGGTTTGCCATCGATACCCAAATATCTGGTTTCTATAATGTTGCCTCGGGAGTCGAATTTGTTTGTTTTCGACGAATAGCCCTCTTGATATATGGATGGTTGGCCGGCCGCATCGAAATAGGCTGTCTTTATTTTTTGTCCGCGGTCGTCATATTTTGACCGTCGTGTGGCATAGCCGGCTTGAACGATTGTCGGCTTATCGTCGACGCCGAAATAGGTCAATTCAATCTGGTTTCCCCGGGCATCAAACCGGGCCCGCCAACCGGCATTGCCGTCCGTGTGCAACGCCGGTTTGCCATTAGCGTCGACATAAGCAGCCCCGGTCTTGTTGCCCCGCGTATCGTAGCGGTTCTTGACGGTGGCGTAGCCTGCCTTCACGAGCGTTGGTTTGCCATTGACATCGAAATAGGTGGTCTCGATGGATTTTCCGCGCGTATCGTATTTTGACCGCCAGCCGGAATTGCCGTCTTTATGCAATGTCGGCTTACCATCGACACCGAAATACGCGGCCTCAATCCGATTGCCGCGAGCATCATATTTCGTGCGATAGATGGCGTTGCCGTCCTTGTGCAAGGTCGGCCGGCCATCGACGCCGAAATATGCGATTTCAATCTCATTTCCCCGCTTGTCAAATCTTGACCGCCAGCTCGCATAGCCATCTTGATAAAGCGTCGGCCCCCCATTCGCATCGAAAAAGGCGGCGGCTATTTTGTGCCCTCGATCATCATATTCGGAACGCCTTGAGGCATACCCCAATTTGAGCATGATCGGATTGCCGTCGACGCCGAAGTAGGTGAGCTCAACTTCGTTCCCGCGGGCATCAAAACGCGTCCGCCAGCCAGCATTGCCGTCTTTGTGCAGAGCGGGTTTGCCGTCAACGCCGAAATAGGCCGCTTCGGTCTGGTTGCCGCGAACGTCGTATTTCATCTGCAACGTCGCATAACCGGATTTCAACAGGACGGGGTTGCCGTCGATGCCGAAATAAGTTGTCTCGGTATGTTTTCCACGCTCGTCATATTTGGCGCGCCAGCCGGCATTTCCTTCCTGGTGAAGCGCGGGCGCTCCATCGATGCCGAAATAAGCTGTCTCGGTGGTATTGCCGAGTTGATCATATTTGATCGTGATAGATGCAAAACCGGATTTGATTGCGATCGGTTTGCCGTCAATGCCGAAATAGCGGTATTCGATTGGCCGTCCGCGTTCTTCATATTGCGCATGCCAACTCGCATTGCCATCCTTGTGAAAGGCAGGCTTGCCGTTGACGTCAAAAAATGCGCGCGTGGTGACATTGCCGCGCTCGTCATATGTTGCCTTCTCAATTGAATATCCGGACGCGTTCTGCGTTGGTTTGCCGTCGGGAGCGAAGACGGCTTCGCTTGTGCGAAGCCCGCGTTCATCATATTTTGCGCGCCACTTATGCCAGCCAGACCTATGCACCGCTTGCGAACCATCCGAGCGGCGGTAGGCGATAGCTACGAAGTTTCCGGCCTCGTCATACTCCGCGTTGAAATAGGCAAATCCATTTGGACCATCGATGGGCTTTCCGCCAGCGCCGAGCAGCGTGTGGTGCACCATATTGAAATTATCGTCATAGTCGAAAGTAACGGATCGTAAGCCATTCTTAAGCGTGATCTCTTTGCCGTCCGGTCCGATCTCGGCCATACGGACAATCAAACCTTCGGTGGAGTGTGAAATTCGCTGGCCAAAGCTGCCCTGAGAATCCCGCGTCGGCGCGTCCCAGGGGTTGCGGTACCTTATTTCACTCGCCCATCCATTGTCGTCATAGGTGATGGCGTGACGGGTAATTTCGGTTTTAGCAGCGCTCCCGGATTTCCCCCATTCCGTCGGATCGAAAGTCAGCTTCCGAGCGGCGGTTTGAGTGACTTTCGAACTTCCCTTTTTGAACTCTATGGTGTTTTCATCGACGAATACTTTCTCGTGGATGAGATTGTCGAACTGAGTAAAAACATCGACCTTAACGGGCTTCGCGTTCCGGTCATCCGCGACGTAGGAGACAGTCCACCGGGCTTCGCCTTGCTTATCGGAGACGAGTGCACCAAGGCTGTTTTCCAAGCGGACCTCAATAACCTTTCCGCCTTTTTTGAATAATTTGTAGCTCCGCTCCCGCTTGCTTTGGACACCGTTGTCGAGCTTACCCAGTCCCTCAGGCAATCCCCAACGCCAGACGAGCTGGCGGTAGTAATCCGACTTTACGCGTGTTGATTCCCACCAATATGTGCCGCCCAACACAGCGACGAGAGTGACAGCGGCGGCGCTTGCCGCCCAGCCCATCATACGCCGGCGTTCGCGCTCGCGCTCGCGTTGACGGAGATCGTCAAATTTGCAGCCAAGGATACAGGCGACAAGCCGCAACAGAGCGTACTGTTTCAGTTTGCGGGCAGAGGTTCCTTTCCGCGACCGGACGTCGGCGGCAAGCGGTTCGATATCGCGTGTCTCGACGGTCTTGGTGCCGTCGGGCAACGTAACCTCTACGGTTTGCCTCAACAGCGGTTCTGGAAATGAATCACTCGGTTCGCCCTCGGCAAGAAGCGCCAAGATGCGGTGCCCCCGGCCAAGTTCTTGAAAATATTCAATCTCGCGCTGCACCCAATTTGATCTTGGTGTGTAAGGCGAGCAGACGACAATGAGATAGCGCGAGGATTTGAGGGCGTCTTTTATTTGATCGTTGAGATCGGAAGAGGCCGGGACTTCGTCTTCGTCACGGAACACCTTACCCAAATGTGCGGGATGGCCTTTTTCTTGAAGGGCTTTTGGAATTTGATACTGCTCAAGGGCGTTTATAAGCCACTCGGCCCAAATACGGTCCCGTTCAACATGACGATAGCTGATGAAGGCGTCATATTCGTACGTATTTTCGTCGGTTTCTGCCGGTTCCGTGACCATGACGTTTCCCCACTGCTTAAAGCCCGTGAAAGTTATTCTTGTCATAAGCCAAAATTTGGCTGGCAACATCATAGATGACCGGCCGGTTCGTTCAAACCGCTTCGTTTGGATTTTCGGCTCAAATGACAGAGGTAGGTGGAGAACTATCTCATTTGTCTAAGACTGGCCGCCGCCGTCATGCTGCCCAACTCGATATTTCATTTTTCTAGGGCTTCCGGGCGATGAGACCAGCGTCTTCACGATCCGTATTGCGTGGCTGGGGAACTTGGATTCGAACCAAGACCGACGGAGTCAGAGAACGCCTTTCCGGATTTCAGCAAGTATCAGTCCGATGCATAACGTAGCATAAATCGGCGGTTTTCTGATCCAATCATTGCATTTTGAAACAT
>BFAS01000242.1 GCA_008974985.1 bacterium MnTg02 | reverse complement strand
ACAAGCGGCAATGGTTGGAAAACACATCAAAATAGCCCCGAACTGCGGCCCCAAAGCCGCCGTCAAACCGCAGTCGTCATCATCACCCAACCATCAAGCCGAAATCTCCGGTAAATAGAGGTGTCCAATTCGTTATGGCTTTCAGAAATGCGCTGCCAGACTCTCAGCTCGACGCCGGCGGTTGCGCAATCGCATCCTCGTAGGCGTGACGCCGCGTGATCCGGCCGGCGTGCAGGAACACGTCAACCGTCACTTCATAGGCCTCCCGGGTAATCTCGACATGCGGCGACCAATTTCCGAGCTTCTGGTACGCCTCAATGGTCGTCGCCAGAACGCCTTGATCAATATCTGGAAAAAAGCTTGCTTCAGCCGCTGCGATTTCGGCCGCCGGCGTCTCGATGATCCAAGCCCGCGCCTTTTTATAGGCCTGCATGAAGCGGACGGCCATGTCGGTCTCGAGCCAATCCCGCGTCGCTGCCAAACTCGAAAATCCGCAAGGACCGATCGCCTCGCCAACAGCGGCTACGATGTGACCGGCGCCGTCATGTTCGAGCTGTTGTGGAGCTGGCCCTTGTTGATGAATATAGGCTCCTTGACCGCCCCGGAAGGCCTTATCCATGTCGGACGAGCTTCCCGCGTCAACGGCTTGAATCGCGTCAAAGTCGACGCCTCTCTTTAAGCAGGCATATTTGAACATCGCCAGTGGCTGGCCACCATGATCGATTAAGACCTCACCCGAGGTCAGCTTATCCCAGCTGAAATTAGGATCAGGCTCGCGGGCCGTAATGAAAAACCCATCCATCTCATTGATTTGAGCAAAGTGGGCGGCAGGAGGTTTTTCGCCACGCTCCAGAGGCCCGAATGTTTGTGACAGAGCCGACTGAACAACATGTGCCGAACCGTCCAGGAGTGCCTCAATTGCAGACTTACCGGCCGGCGCTATGGAATATTCAGGTTCGAAACCCGCTTCCTTCAGAAATCCACCCGCGATTGTTGCGATAACGGGCGAGTAGAATGCGGAAAAGCGCGTAAACTGAATGCTGATTTTTTCGGACAATTCAATTTCTCTTGATCTTTGCTAAGGCGATAGGGGACGTTTGGGAGCAAGCAAAAAACGAGGACTATGGACAATCGGGAATTCTACCATAAAGCCGGTGCCCAACCACGATGAAATAACCTATCGGCATCTTGCTCGCTATTTTGTGCAAGAGGCCGTTTAGGCCCGTTGGGGCGGCTCACGCCCGAGACAATAGTTCGTTAGTTTGCACGCGTTATTTCGCGCTGAGGGATTTCAAATATGCCACAACGGCCGTGCGATCCTTCTCTTTCTTAAAGCCGGGGAAACCCTTCATATTATTTCCGGGTATAAAATCCTTTGGCTTCGCTATCCATTTAGTGAGCGACTCTTCATCCCAAACCACGCCGGAATTCTTCAGCGCGTCTGAATATTTCTTAAAGCCTTCGACACTTCCCGCCTTGCGGCCGATGATGCCAACCAGGTTAGGTCCGAGCTTGTTTTTTTCTTTCGTGGCCTCATGGCAGAGTTTACATTTTCTTTTGAACGTTTTCTCTCCGACCTTCGCAAGATCCTCATCAGCAAACGCCAACCCCGTGCCCATAAAAGCAGCCATCGCGATCGCAACAAGTGTCGACACTATTTTTGAAACCATCGTTCGTCCTTCTCTATACGCAAGCGCGGATTTTTTCCGCACGATTGAACTTAATTAATAGACCGGGTTCTGGCAGCGCCTACGCGGTCAAAAATCGCCCGAATTTATGTTCTCCATCTTGCAGAACGGGGATTTCGCTATGGTCCGTCAACAAGAGGCGTTTGGCTCCTCCGCTCGAATTGGCTGCACAATTAGCATTACAACAATCCGCAGACCGTAGATCCGAACTCTTAGGCGAAGCATCAACCTATTCAATAGGTTAGTTATTTAAGATCCAAACGCCTCGCTTTTAACCCCCGAGTCCCGGTTCGAGCGCCCTTTTCATCTGGATTACAGTTTATTTTCCTCAACGTTAAGCCTGGTCAGCAACGATATGCCGAGCATTTTTCTTAGAGTCCCATCGTAATTCGACACAAATGGGTGCTCCCTCGTCTTTCTGCGACGGATTATTCTTGGCAGCAAAATTGTCTGAGGAATCTCAAGAGAGGCGCCGTAACAATCCCTATGACAATACCCTATTCTTTTTGCTCACCGCCACTAACGCCATTGGACGAAGAAGCAGTCTCCTCTTCAATTCTCACGCTGGCAGCAAGTTTAGCTCAGCGTACTAGGATCCGATCGGTCCAAAGAATGTTATCCGCGAAAAAAGCGTGTTTTCCGCTTCAAGCGTCATGAGCGCAACAAACACCATGATAAACACCGGCGGAAGTAAAATGGCGTAAATCAGAGCCAGCCGCTCCCAGGCCATATGCATGAAGATGCCAACGATAAATCCGGCTTTCACCATCATGAACAGCAGAATCAGGGACCATCGGAGCATCCCTTCGAGATGAAAATAGTCGACGAGATAGGAGAAGAAACTGAACACAAACAGCAGCAACCAGATCCATAGGTAGGTGCTGATCGGATGTACTTGACCTTCTGCGCTTGCCATTATTGCCCCTTACCAAAGATAGAATAATGCGAAGATGAACACCCAGACGAGATCGACGAAATGCCAATAAAGTCCCATCTGCTCGACGATCTCGTATCTGCCCTTCATCGTCGTGAAAAAGCCGCGGCGTTGCTGATCATAGTCGCCGCGCCAAACCTTGCGGGCCACAATAAGCAGGAAAATCACGCCGACCGACACGTGAAAACCGTGAAACCCGGTGATCATGAAGAATGTCGATCCAAATTGCGGCGCACCCCACGGATTGCCCCAAGGCCGGACACCTTCCGAAATGAGCTTGGTCCACTCGAACGCCTGCATTCCGACAAAACAGATGCCGAAAAAGGCGGTCGCCAGGATGAGATATGTCGTTATCTTGCGTTCTTTGCGATAGCCGAAATTGACCGCCATGGCCATTGTGCCACTGCTGCTGATCAAGATGAAGGTCATGATGGCGATCAAAATGAGAGGAACGTCCTGCCCGCCGATATGCAGAGAGAAAACCTCACTTGCATTGGGCCAAGGCACCGTCGTGGAGCTCCGGACTGTCATATAGGACAGAAGGAAGCAGCTAAAGATGAAGGTATCGCTGAGGAGGAAGATCCACATCATGGCCTTGCCCCAGGGAACGTTTTTAAACGCCCGCTGATCCGACGACCAATCGGCGACAATGCCTTCCAAGCCTGGTGCCAGAACAGCGGCTTGTCCAGTATTTGTCTGCGCAGTATCTGCCATAGGTTTCGTTCCTATTTATCTAATCCCACAGAGGGCCAGCAAGAAGGCCATATTATTGTTCCCCGAAAAAAGCAGGCCAAACAGGACCAGCCAGACCGCGAGAAGGAAGTGCCAGTAAAGGGTGCACAACTCTATGCTTTGGCGAACCTCTGCGATCTCAAATCCGCGGCGCCAAACCTTGTCGGTCGTTCGGCCCCATGCGATCAGACCGCCCAACAGGTGCAGTGCGTGCAGCCCGGTGATCAAATAAAAGAACGCGATCGCCGGATTCGTGACCTCGAAATAGCCCAACATAGCCAGTTGCCGCCAGGCCAATATCTGCCCGGCCAGGAAAGCAAACGCGGTAATGCCGCCCGCAAGCAGACCGACCTTCACGTCTTCCATGCGGTCCCGTTGGGCGCTCATATGCGCCCACTGCATCGCGGCACTGCTCAAGATCAGCACAAACGTATTCAACCACAAAAGATTTGATTCAGGTGTCGGGCGCCAGTCTTCATAGGCCATCCGGCCGGCGAAAGTAATGATCAAGAGCATGAAGAGGACGGAAGCCACGATAAAGAACCACTTCAAACCGCTTCTCGCCGCGAAAGCGGTAGAGTCACCTCCATCGTGGAGGGGTTCGACCCCCACCACCAACCAGGGCTTTTCGGTAAGTTGTTGGAAGAACTTCATGCGTCTTGCTGCCTACGCACCTTTCGTTGCCGCGTCCGGCTGATTTTGCGGTATGAAGTCTTTTTCCGCGCCTGGCACGCCATAGTCGTAAGCCCAACGATAGACCACCGGCAGTTCTTTACCGAAATTGCCATGTCCCGGCGGCATTTCGGGCGTATGCCACTCCAGCGAGGTCGCGTTCCAGGGGTTACGTTCCGCTATTTTACCTTTGGTATAGCTCCAGATCAGGTTGAACAAAAACACCATCTGGGCGAAGCCGACAATCAACGTCACGATGGTGATAAAGGCGTTGAGCGTTGCGACCGAATCCGGGATGAAGGTCGTATCTCCAAGTTCGAAATAGCGGCGCGGCACGCCGACGAAACCGATATAGTGCATCGGGAAGTAGATCAGATAGGTCCCGAGGAAGGTGACCCAGAAGTGAAATTTTCCCATGGTTTCGTTGAGCATCCGCCCAGTCATCAACGGATACCAATGGTAGACTGCCCCGAAGATAACAAGGGCCGGCGCCACACCCATCACCATATGAAAATGAGCGACCACGAACATGGTGTCGGACAGCGGAACATCAACAGCGACGTTGCCAAGGAACAGCCCGGTAATCCCGCCATTCACAAACGTGACGATAAACGCTATGGCAAATAGCATCGGGAGCGTTAAGCGGATGTTGCCCCGCCACAGCGTCAGCGTCCAATTATAGACCTTGAGGGCCGTGGGGACGGCGATGATGAGC
>BFAS01000241.1 GCA_008974985.1 bacterium MnTg02 | reverse complement strand
ATCGAACGGTGCGGGCGAAAGGCTGCCTGTCGAATAAAACCGCGCTCGCCATGATCTTCAAACTCGTCGAGGCCGCACAGAAAACCTGGCGGCGCCTCGACGGGCAAAACCAGTTGCCAAAGCTGATCACAGGTGTGACATTCACCGATGGGATCGAGGCCAAAGCCAAAGATGCTCAAACCGCCGCCGCCTGAACCCCACCATCACCAACTTTCGGGATTAGCTCTTCTGCAATAGATCTATAGGCAGTCGCATACGGCTTTAAGGAACGACGCTAGAAAGCTGCCACAAGTAGACGTCGAGCATCGTCAAAGGATTGCCAATTTGGCTAAATTGGAAGAGAGTTTGATTTCTAAACATTGCTATTGTGCTGCGGTGAATAATCATGAAGCACGTTTGCATATTTCTATCTCTTTTTGTTTTGCTGATTGGCGAGGCGCAGGCTGCCGGGAAGCGCGTTGCACTCCTGATCGGTAATAAAGACTACGCTCTTGATAAACTCGACCTGAAAAATCCGCACAACGATATCGCCCATGTGGCCGCTGCACTCGAAAAAGTGGGCTTTGAGGTTGCCTTGGTCAAAGACGCTGGCCTTGGCAAACTGCAAAGGGAACTGCGCCGCTATACCGCAAAGCTGCGCAGGGCCGGGAGTGGTGCAATCGGTTTTTTCTATTATTCGGGTCACGGCGCGGTAAATGACGATACGCGCACCAACTATCTCATTCCAGTCGATGTCAAAAATATCGACTCCGAGGAGCTTTGGTATAGCTCGGTGCGGCTGCGCAGCGTCATTGACGAACTCAAGTCCCAGGCTGGGAATGCGCAACATTTTGTGGTGTTCGACGCCTGCCGCAATTCGCTCCAATTGGCGAGTAACACCTCAAAGTCGCTGTTGCAGTCGAAGGGCTTTAAGGCGGAGCGGGAAGTTCGAGGCATGTTGATCTCCTATGCCACGGCCGAGGGCAAAATAGCTTCGGATGTGGGAGACAATGTTGGCCCCTATGCGAGCGCCCTTGCAGCCGAAATTATCAAGCCTGGCGTGGAAGCCGTCGCAATGTTTCGCAATGTCCAGCTCGCCGTGCAGGACGCCATCAACCAGGAGCCGTGGCTCACCTACGGTGCGTTGAGGGAGACCTATTTTGCCGGAGCGAAAAGGGTGCAAACTGCGAAGCCTGCTGCCGCGTCTAAGCCATCACTAAGTGAAGCGGCGCGGGTCTGGGCCGAGGTCAAGGATTCCGAAAACGAATCTGTGCTGGAAGCCTTCATCAAACAATATTCCGGCACTGTCCAAGCCCAGCTTGCGCGGCCGCGTTTGACAAAATTGAAGGCGGCACAGGTCGCTGCCCTACCAAAGCCAACCAAACCGGCAAAACCCTCTAGTGAAGTAATGCCAGCAGTCGGCGTGTTTCCTAAGAATTTCAAACCGGGGCACACTTTCAAAGACTGTGATGTTTGCCCGGAAATGGTGGTTGTGCCAGCGCGCTCATTCATGATGGGCTCGCCGAAGGGCGAGATGGGCCGGGACGACGATGAGGAACCACAACATAAGGTGACGATTTCGAAGCCCCTTGCGGCCGGCAAGTTTGAAATCACACGCGGTCAATTCGAAGCCTTCGTCAAGGCGGCGAGGCACGCTGTCGCCGATATCTGCTGGACATATGAAGGTGAATGGAAAGCGCACAAAGGGAGATCTTATCGCAATCCGGGTTTTTCCCAAACGGATGACCATCCGGCAGTCTGCGTCAATTGGGATGATGCCAACGCTTATGTCAAATGAATCAACGGCAAGGTGGATGGCTCGCCTTATCGCCTTCTTTCGGAGGCCGAGTGGGAATATGTGGCACGGGCTCAAACGCAAACGCCCTATTTCTTCGGAAATAACCAAAACGCGCTGTGCGCCAATGGCAATGGGGCGGACAAGAATACGAGCTTCAGTTGGAAAAACAAATCCTGCAGCGATGGATATATGCGCACGGCACCCGTTGGGACATTCTCCAAAAACGGTTTTGGGCTTTATGACGTTCACGGCAATTTTTGGGAATGGGTTGCCGACTGTTGGCACGAAAATTACATAAGCGCACCAGTAGACGGCTCCGCCTGGCTGGATACCAATAGCGGCGATTGTGCGAAGCGCGGTTTGCGGGGCGGGTCCTGGTTCATCGATCCCGGCTTCCTCCGGTCCGCCAATCGCGGCAGGGAAATCTCAGACCTCCGGTACAATTTCAACGGATTTCGTATCTCCAGAACGCTGAACTAAATCTTGGTTCTATAGTCATCTAGTACGCCACGAGGGCGCGGAATACGAGTGTGACCACGTCCCACGCAGACACTTGTTGGTTAGGTCTGGTCGCTGACAGGCGCTTCGGTTGGGTAACGAGCGGGGCTGAAACCATGACAAAGGCCGCCTTGGGCAATCGAGGGCTTTTCTCAACAGCTCGGTGTCGCAATTGAAATAAGCATCCAGCCTCTACTATACAATACAGTAAGATGCTAACATTCAAGTAGTTGATTGCACCAGTTGCACAATCGAGAATTGACATGTGGTGCCCGCATTCACTCGCCGCGCTGCCGGAAATCCGGTGTGTCGTGCAAACAAGATGGCAGAGCGCAATAATCTCAGCCAAAAATATTCCACGTATTTTTTTCTCCATATTGTCACTGACACCGATGAACTCAGCATGGATGGGCCCTAGCCGATCCGGCCCGCGAGGTGAAATCCGAAAACTGGATCGACGGCCGGCGTACAAACGATCCGCGGCACGCCTCCTTGGCGCTTCCGCCATGGCGCTCATGGTTCAGATCTACGGGGCCGGACTGTTGACGGTTCCGGCTAAAGCGCAACAAACACTAGAATTGCCGATCCTTGGCAGTGGCAACGCGGTCGTGACGGGGTTTTCCGGCGTGCGAAATCATTTCGGTCCGGATAGAAAGCCCCTCGGCCCGGAAGAACGCTTTATCGACACGGATGGTATTGTCGCGCGGATTGTCGACCTCTCAGTGATGAGCAGAGAAGCTTCGGGAAAGTATATTGTCGCGCCAAAGGCATTCGATTTTCGTGCAAAGGATATAGGACAAGTCTTCGGCATTGCGCTGGATGACGATAAGACGCCACTCGGTGAGCTCGCGCCAAATATTTTTTTACAGCCACTTCCTCCTTCGGACTTTACCTCATCAAGCCGGATTCGGACGGCGATGGACGGCCAGAGAGGTTGAAGTCTGGTGCATCAGATGCACGCTGGATGGATGGTCTATGGGGCAAGGGCGCCGAAGCAGGGCCGGGTTCCATATGGAAGATTGATGGAACCACCGGCCAGATATCGCATTTTGCTTCAATCAGACATAATGGACTTCAGAATAGCGGTTCTGCTCTCGGAAATATTGTGTTTGATCCACAGAGCCGCCAGCTTTTCGTGAGCGACCTCCAAACCGGATTAATTCATCGCGTCAATCTCTACGGTGTTGACGGGGGTCAATTCGACCACGGTATCGAAGGCCGCAAATCTGCCGGGCAAAAGCCTGTAGAATATGACGCGACAAAAAATCCGGCGATTACCAAACCTGAATTCAAGACAACCGACAGCAGCACGTGGGGATATGCACCTGCGCTACGCCGCGTGTACGGTTTGGCCGTTCGCGACGGCCGGCTGTATTACGGTTTGGCAGACGGACCTTCTATTTGGTCCGTCGAGATCAAGGTAGACGGCAACTTTGGGACCGTCCGATGGGAAGTGACGTTGCCTACGGATGGTTCAGCGCAAGAAGGTGCTGTCGATATTTCCAAAATCACATTTACGAAAGACGGACGAATGATTGCCGCCGAGCGCGCGCTGCCGGGGGGAGATCATGAGTTCTGCAAACTCACTCGCGATAAGACGATGCGCGTTTTTGCCTTCGTGCCCGAAAGCTCAGATCCACCGGTACGCCAGCGCTGGCACTCCAAGCCTGGCGAGTATGCGATCGGCAAAGCCGGAGAGCATCGAAACACCAACGGCAGTGTTGCAATCGGCTTTGGCTACAAGAACGGCCGTCTGGATCGCGCTCAATGCTCGATGCTTTGGACGACCGGCCAAGCCCTGACGGAAGCGCGGAGTCTATTCGGTTTGTTCGGTGACGCCACCGACGCTAAGCAAGTACGAGGTCTGCAGGGCAATCAAATCTCGTTGGTACGCCCTGCCAATGTGCCGCCGGAAACAGCCTACTATATCGATTATGATGAGAGATTTGGCTCGCCTGGAGAACGGGGTTTTATAGGCGACGTCGAGATCTTGGCGAACTGCTCTGATCCAACGTTGGCCGATACGGCCGCACTCGACAGGGATGGAGCAGGTGGGGCTGATGAAAGCGGGATGAAAGAAAGGCCAGGTGACCCACACGGAATTGAGGATGGCAAAGAAACGCCCGATGGTGAGATCCCTGACGGAGACGGACCATCCGAGGCGCCTACCGGAGATGAAGGAGCTGACGGAGACCAACCACCGGAGGCGGCTACCGGAGATGAAGGAGGTGACGGAGACCGACCACCGGAGACGGTTGCCGGAGATGAAAGAGGCGACGGAGGCCAACCATCCCCGATGGTTGGCGGTGATGAAGGAGGAGGTTTAGCCCTGGCGCCCCTACCGGACCCTACCGGTAGGGAACCTTTGGCCTCCGTTCGCGAACAAAGCCCCGAGCTTGCGCTCAACAAGATGTTTTTTCAGTGCCTTCGTAACGGGGGAGGACCGGGCGTCTACCGCTGTCATTATTTCATACGAATCACGAATATCGGCGCAGCTGACCACAACGGCACAATCACTTTCAATGACCGGATGGATGGTGCGACTTTCTATGATGTTACGGCATTGCGTGTCCCAGCCAGGACAAGTGTCCCGATTAGCTGTGTAGAGTTGGCGCCAGGCGACACAGCCTGCACTCTGCCATCCGTTCAGGTGAGCCCTAGTGGCGTCATATTGGCTAGGTTATCATTTGACATTCCAAGCACTTTTGAAGGTGGTGAGGTCGAGAACTGCGCCCAACTGGCCGACGATAGTAGGCCTGCCGGCCAAGAAAGCTGTGTTTTCTCGACCATCTGCGATCCTACGAATGTCCCTGCCGGCTCCGCTTGCCAAACTCACGCCGACCTTGCGCTCTTAAAACTTTCGGACGAGTCGACAGTCACGTGCGATGTTGGGGGGGTCTGCGACTTTACGATCTGGATTTTGAACCGTGGCGCCGCCCCTGTCGATGTGCCTGCCAATGCGATCCAGCTTCGGGACCAGATGGAAGGTCCCCCTCTGATTTTTGGCCAACCCATATCTACGACCTCGCCGTGGAACTGTAGGGCAACCGGAAACCAGACTATTTGCGGAAATCCAGATTTGACCATGGCCGCAGCTGGCATAGAAATTATTACGCTCAGATATCGGGTGCCGGAAGATTACCCGCATTGCGTCATTCGCAACTGCATCAGCATCGTCAATCCTGACGGAAGCCAATACACGGATGACAATCTTTCAAACCATCAAACCAGTGCACGGACGTTCGAATGCGCGCGCCCGATGGCTCGCCTAACTGCGTGGATCTCGAGGAGCACGTGGGGGAGCCGGGGCAGAGGTCTACTTCGGATAACCGGAAATCTTGTCCACGCGGCCACGTAAGAAATGCTTCTGGCGGATGTGCAAGACGCCGACCGCCGGAGACCGCGGACCTTGCGATTGAGAAAACGGTAAACGCCAGCCTGGTCGAGGCAGGCGGTGTGGTGCGCTATACCCTCAAGATAAGCAACAATGGCGGCGGCGCGTTCGACGACACGCTGTTTATTAGGGACACGCTCAGTCCACCGGTCGGCAAGCTCATCCGCTCGTCTATCGGTGGCGGCGAGTGCCGGTCATTGGGTCTCCAGATTGGGTGCAAGTTCAACCGTCTGCATCTTGCCCCTGGACAATCTCGAATTGTCGAGATGGATTTCCGAATTCACGAGGCCGCGCGAGCAGCCGTTCTAACGAATTGTGCCGAGCTTGTGTCGCAAGCCAGTCTGGACGGCAGCCGCAGCGATGACCGCGATTGTGTGCGTGTGCGTATCCTTGTGCCAGAGGAAACCGGCTCTATTTCGCCTATCTGGGAGCCGCCGGTCCGTCCGGTCGACACTTGCGCGCAAAATTGGACGATGTTCAGGCGCCGTTCCGCAATCCCCAGGCGGTGGCGTTTCTACCGGCTGGAAGGGGGCGGCACAATCGTCTATTGCGCCAGGAAAGGACGTCTAAGGCCGCCTCCTTGCGCGGTCGGTTGGAAGAAATACCTTTCGCGCTCAGCCATTCCGCGCAACTGGCGATGGTACCGTATCCGCGATAATAGACGTAGCGTGTACTGCGCCAAGCGGCGTCCGCCATGTCCTGGCCGCCAAGTCAGGCAACCGGATGGTTCGTGCAAATGCCGTCGCAACGATGAGTTCTGCAAAGGACCAAGTGCTGGAGGCAGCACAACACGCCCTTGCCCACGCGGGACAATTGGCAGACGGCCGAACTGCAAGAAGATCTCTCGCCCCTGCCCGCGAGGGACAATTGGCACGTGGCCGAACCGCCGAAAGATTCCACGCATTAATCCGCCAAGGATAAGACCCTGTCGCCCAGGCTGGAGGCGCGGCCAACAAATGCGTGCGCGTGACGAAGCCCAAGCCGCAACTCTGCCCGAAGGGTTACTACTACAGCCCGATCGTTCGCCGCTGCGTGCTGTTTCGATAGCGGCACCGTGAGATGACGAAAAACGGCAAGTTGCGAATGGGATCAGCCTCATCAACAGAGTTATTGTGCTATCCGCGAATTTGGGATGGAGCCCATGGGTGGATTCCACTGCGAAGTGCAATGTCTTCAAGCAAAGCGTACTCTGATGTCTTTTCCAAGTTCTTTTGCAAGAGGCTGGAATGGCGCTTTGCATCCTAATGATGGACCACAAGCATGACGTAGGGAATGATTGCCGCGCCGGTCCGATTGACGCGCCTGGCGCTAGACTCACAGTTCCCTGAAAGGAGTTTGCTAATTTGCAAATCACGCCTGAATTGATTGCACGTGGCTACGCCTTCGCCGCCGACTTCCACCGCACCCAGTTGGACAAGGCCGGAGAACCTTATATCCGCCATCCGATCAGGGTCGCCTTCGAGGTCGCACATATGGGGCCGGAATATGAACTGGTCGGCCTGTTCCACGATCTGGTGGAGGATACGGCCTGCACGCTTGACGACATTCGCAAGATTTGGGGTGCGACGATCGCCGACGGTGTTGCCGCCATCACCCATCACGAGGATGAGGACTATTTTGCGGAGTACCTCCCGCGGGTGATGCAGAACCTGCACGCGCGCACCGCGAAAAAAGCGGACGCCAACGACAATCTAAAAAGGCTGCATCAGATTTCAGATGCCGATAAGCGGGCCACAATGGAGGCCAAATACAGGAAGGTTCTGGGTCTACTGTCGGGGTGACCCGACCACCATCGGGAACATCGGGCCTCAACTGGCGTTCAAGACCAGCGGGTCGATAGCCCAATGACTAATGCTGGCGAAGGGAATTAAAATGTCAGCTTGGCTCAAGAGTACGTGTTTCGTCTTTCGGCCTTCAGCGGCCGCTTACCCTCAACTGCGGAAGGACACGGTGACCGGTCAACACTGGCGCTCGTGCCATTTGTTAAACAGAAATTAGACACCCACTGCACGACGGCAATCGGAAAATTCGCCAAGTCTACACTTCATGAACGTTGCCGTGTGACCGGGCCCTAATCGTCAAACTGTGCTTACGTAGTGTCACTCTGCAGCAACAGATTTCCTCTACTTATGCACACGAACACAATTGTGGCTTGATTGCGGCAAAAAATTGGTGGAATGTTGTTACAGTAGTATATTGCAGTTCAATCTAAGCGGGAATTCCCGCCGTGACCGGCTTTATCGGCTGGTAGCGTAGAGACGGATTGCTGCTGTAGCTGCAGCCGAATTGATTCCCCCAATCAATTCTCTAATTAGCGGCCCTTCGGGGCCGCTTTTCTTTTGTGCGAACATCCATACATTGGGTCATGAGCCGTAATGAGCAGATTTGGACGCCGCGTCGGGGCTTCTTTAAACAAGCCGGCAAACTATTCAAACTGAGACACGACCCCTAATTCTGACCTCTTTTGACATATCTCCTTGGCTTGGGCCAACCTATAGGAATTTAATTTCTATCGGACTCAAAACGGAACCTGATGCAGTGCACGTCTTT
>BFAS01000240.1 GCA_008974985.1 bacterium MnTg02 | reverse complement strand
TCTACGGCGGCGACGGCAACGACGTCATCGATGGCGGTACCGGTAACGACACGATGTATGGCGGCGCCGGAGCCGATGTCTTCATATATCGCCCAGACAGCAATGACATGATCATGGATTACCAAGACGGAATTGACACGCTGCAAATTCTTTATGATGGCGGTAGTTCCACGGGCTACACGGTGACAGTCACCGAGTACGGCGAGGACTACGAATTTGATAACGATTATGTTCTATCAATTCGTCATGACAATTCTGGAAAAGGCAACGCTCACGACGGCGACTCCGATAACAGCAACTCCGGCTCAGGTAGTTCCGGCTCTGACAGCTCAGGTTCCGGAAGTGGTGGCGGATACGACCACGACCACAACCATAACCACTACACGCCGTACGACAATGGCGATATCTGGTGTGCTGGGTGACGGAACTCTCGAAAAATCCAGCAAGCAGGCATGAAACTCAATCTGTGTTCTGCTTGTTGGATCTTGAAGAGAAATCGAGATCCTTTGCCACAGTCAGAAGGAGACACGCATTTATTCGGAGATTAATCGAATCTTAGCCAGTTAGAACTCCCTATAAGCGTTGTGGGCTTCACCCCACAACGACAACTGGCCAAGTGTAGGCAGGAGACGCAACCAGCTGCTGCCAGATAGAAGGCGCGGCACTCCAAACTTGATTGGACTGCCGCGTCTTTTTAACTCAGTAGCGTCTTTTCGATTTTGATAGACTCAAAGTCTGACCCGAACTCTTTACTTTGCCGTGCAACTTAATCGGAAAACCGGTTCCCACTTTTTCCGGCAGCACTCTGATCGGAATTTCGAGCCGCAAACTTTTGTTCATTGCAATAAATGTTGCCGGCGGGAAACAACCCAGATCCCTATTGAGACGCCCCTTGCCGGTTGCGGTTCGCCAGCCGCAATGTAACCACTTATACCATCGGTCATAGAGAATGACCGATGGGCGTTCAAGCGCCACGCAGGCTCACGCGCCATTAGGCGCGACGCGCGGTCGCGCTTGTCAATGGTCGCCAATCGTTCGTGAGTCAAACTCAAGGACCATTGGTATTACTCTGTTGGGGTTTTAAGGGGAAAGTCCGGTTGGTTCTTGAGCAATTCCGCTTTTGACACTGTAGGCACGATCCGGACATAACGCCCGTTGGCCTCTTCGTGCGCCGTTTAAAAGTACGCGCGTTAGCGGCGGGGAATATTGATTTCGAACGCCTTGGCTAACTGCAAGCCGACTGTGTGGTTATCGCCGCCGTCTTCGACATGGAACTTGTAACCCACGTCGCAGGCCCAACCGTCAAACATTTCAACGCCTGCCGAGACCTGAATCTGCCTGTCATCCAGATCAGGTCCACCTTCAACCATTCGCGGCCGGCCGGTGTAGGAAACTGCCAAATTGTATTGGGCAAAGCTGACCGCGGTCCCAAGCGTGTAGTACCAAAGCTCATCGCGTGTGCCTTCGGCATTGTCGAGGTAGACAACCTCACCAACCCACTCCAATTTCGCGCCACTCATCTGCCTAGCGCCATGCAGGCCTGCCACAAGACCATGTTCGTCAGCGACGTCATCAGGCCCCCGGCCTCGTTTCTGAAACCTGTATCCGAGGTGATATCCGGCATCCGTGAGATCGGGAATTTCAGACCCGTCCAATGTAACTGAGAACGATTCGAGTGATTCCGTATTGCTAACGCCCCCGTCCGATCGCCTGGTACGCCCACGCGAGGTGAATAGGGAGTCACTCAGCTTCGATGTATCGAGAGCAAACGCGTTTCCGGTGAGGGTCAATGTGCCTGCGCGCGTTGAGCCAATTTTTATAGCTCCCCCCAGTCCCAGCCGTTCCGCAAGCTCATAGTCTTCCGCAAAATCCACCCCGTACACGCCAGGCGCCCGATCCCAGGCGGTGCCAAATGCCGGGTTGAACTTGCCGGCAAACAGGCGAACGCGTTCGCCTTCATACTGACCGTAGATCTCCTCCGCATAGAGCCCGTGATCAGGAAACGCGCGACCCCCCGTCGGATCAAGAACCGGGTCATAGGTCAGATGGACTTGCGCCGAGATGGCGCGTGAAAGATTGACGCCCCCGGTCAGCTCTATTGTGTTGAACAGGTCATTGAGTTCATTGGCCGCGTCGTCTGACCGGAAAGTCCAGTCATTCTCGGTCTCTAATTCCAATTCTCCGGAGAACAGAGCCGGCTGCTCGGGCGCTGCTGCGTCTAACGGTCGTTCGTCCGCAAAGCCTGCGCCTGCCTGCAATATCAACAAGCCTGCCAAGGCAACCGGCCCCCAAAACCATAGCCGTTCCATCTCTCGCCCCTCCAAGGTCGCCGGACTCAAGCCTGCATCTTTAATCGATAGTTGATTCGTCGAATCGGTCGCAAGACTATCTTTACTGCGATGCTCCGCATTACCAGGTGACGCTTCGTCCTTGATCACGGAAAAAAGAGCGCATCCCTCTTGTTTCCCGGAACCTTGCGCCATGAATAGAGCTGTGAAGAGGAAATACGATGCCGTCGGGCAGCGGCGCTCTTGATTGTCCTTGGCCGGTTTGCCGCCGCCACGATCCGCCGCTTCTCAGCAACGCTCCATCAACTGTTCAGCCCGATCATATCTATCCCCAGGCTGATCCGTGGTTGGTCGCTCTCGAATGGGCGGGTTCCATGGAAGAAATGAGACGGAAACAGGATCGCCATGCCTTCTTCCGGCTGGTAGCTGCGCGTTTCGAGCTTGGCGTTGCTTTTGAGCTCGGGCGTTGGGCGCCCGAATTCGAGCCAACCCGGATTGGCCGCACCGTCCGCGATCACGCCAGGAATCGCGAGATAGTAGGCGCCGCTGACCCAGCCTCCAGGATGGATATGAGAAATGAGAAATCCCTGTGTTTCCAAAATTTGAGCGAATGCAAGAATCCGGAACTTCGAATATTTTTGACGCAGAAAGGGGTGATTTTGGTCTGCCGGAAACTCGGATCTATATGTCTGAAAGACATTCTGCAACATGCCTTTCAGGGCGACCATGGTCTCGTGAGATCGGAA
>BFAS01000239.1 GCA_008974985.1 bacterium MnTg02 | reverse complement strand
GTGCCGGTAGGCATAGCCCAGATCAGCGTTCGAGGGGATGTGAACCTTTCCCGTCCGGTCCACGGCGCGGGCCTCCACCAATATATCTTTGGTCTCACGGTCATGGGCGCCGCCATTCATACGCAGCGCACCGCCAACGGCACCGGGAATTCCGCGATAAAAGGAGAAACCGGCAATGCCTGCATCCGCCGCCGCGCGCGCCACCTTAACATCCGGCACCGCCGCGCCGGCGCGAAGGTTTGCATTCTCGTCCACACTCACGGCGCCAAATCCCCGGCCGAGGCGAATAACAACACCGGGAATGCCGCCATCGCGCACCAAGAGATTTGATCCAAGGCCGATCATGGTCACCGGGAGATCCGCCGGGATCCCTTGGAGAAAATAACAAAGATCCGCCTCGTCGGCTGGCGTGAAAAGAATTTGCGCCGGCCCACCGACACGAAACCACATAATATCAGCAAGGGACGCATTGACCTTCAGCCGGCCTCTCAAGTCCGGCAACACGCCGTTAAGCTCACCGGTCAGATCAGCAAAGCTCACGCCGTCTTCTCCGCACGAGGGCCAAGTTGCGCAAGTTCGGAAGGCAATATTTGCATCCATTCCGTGATGGTTCCGGCCCCAAGACCAATCACAAGATCCCCAGGCATCGCCATATCCGCGATGATGCCAGCAAGCTTTTCACCGCCCTCAACCGCCACAACGTGGGCATGCCCCGCAGCCTCAATCCCGGCAACCAGAGCCTCTTGGCTGACACCATCGATCGGCCGTTCTCCAGCTTCATAGACCGGCGTAACAATCACCGCGTCGGCGTCACTAAAGCACGCGCAAAATTCACCAAATAGGTTTTGCAGCCGCGTGTAGCGGTGCGGCTCCATGATAGCGATGACCTTGCCGTTGGAAGCCCCTCGCGCGGCCTTCAGCACAGCCAAAATCTCGACGGGATGGTGGGCATAATCATCATAAAGTGCAACGCCGTTCCAGATGCCGGTCCGTGTGAAGCGGCGCTTGACGCCCTGGTATGCAACCAGTCCCTGGCGGATATCTTCATCATCGATGCCAAGCTCGGCGGCCACCGCGATTGCCGCTAAGGCATTCAGCGCATTGTACCGGCCAGGCACCACCAGGCGAAGCGCTTCCAAGGTTCGCGCGCCACCGGGAACATTGGCGCCGATGCGGGCATCAAAAATTGCACCGTCTCCCTCTACAGCATAGTTTTCCAATTTAAGATCGGCGCTATCGGATTCGCCAAATGTCAGGATCCGCCGGCCCAACTCTTTGCCCCTGATATCGCGCACCATGGCATCGACGGTTGGATGATCCGTTCCCGCGATTGCAAGCCCATAGAAGGGAATATTGTCAAAGAAGGTGCGGAAGGCGTCGTGCAGCCGCTCTTCGCTCTTATGAAAATCCATATGCTCGGGATCGATATTGCTCACAATGCCAATCTGCGTGGGCAACGCCACAAACGTGCCATCGGACTCGTCGGCTTCGACGACCATCCAGTCACCTTCACCGGGTCGCGCATTCGACCCCCAGGCATTGACGATACCGCCATTCACGACCGTTGGATCCAACCCGGCCTCGACGAGAAGCGTCGCGGTCAGCGATGTCATGGTGGTTTTGCCGTGCGTCCCGGTAATAGAGATGGTCGCGTAGCCCCGCATGAGCTCGGCTAAAATTTCAGCCCGGCGGATGATCGCCACGCCGCGCGTGCGGGCGGCTTCGAGTTCTGGATTACCGTTCTTGACAGCCGTCGAGATCACGACGAACGCCGCCCCATCGATATTCCGCGCGTCATGGCCGGAATAAATGCGCGCACCTTTCTCCCGCAACCGCTCTACATTCGCATTGTCGGCCAAGTCGCTGCCCTGCACTTGATAGCCGCGCGCGAGCATAATTTCGGCAATGGCGCTCATGCCAATGCCGCCAATACCGATAATGTGATAGGGGCCCATGTCACGGGGCATTTTCATTTTGTCGTCCTTCTTCCCCGCTCAATCATGATGCAACGAAACGAGGTCCTCCACTAGATCGGCAAGGCGCTTGGCGGCATCCGGCCGGCCCTCCGCCCGAGCGGCACTTGCGGCCTTTTCCAGCAATTCCGGCTGCCCGAACAGGCGATCCAGTTCGCCCGCCAGCCTTTGCGGCTTGAGATCGGCTTGCCGGATGCACCAGGCGCCGCCAGCGTCTTGCAGCCGTGTAGCATTTTGCAGCTGATCATTGTCAAGAGAATGCGGCAAGGGCACCAAAATAGACGGCCGGCCGAGAACGGCAAGCTCCGCCACGGTTGATGCTCCTGCACGGGCGATGACAAGATGCGCGTCTGCGATCCGGGCGGGTAAATCTGCGAAAAAAACCGCGAGCTCGGCTGCAATTCCCGCTTGCGCATAGGCGGACCGGACGCGTTCTAAATCCTCTTCACGGCATTGCTGAACGATTTTGAGACGCTGCCTGAGCGGCTCGTCCATGAGCCGCAATGCGCCCGGAACCGTGTCGGAAAAATAGCGCGCGCCCTGACTGCCACCAAAGACAAGCAATTTCAGTGGACCGGTCTGTTGTGGAGGCTGATAGGGAATGCCGCTGCTGCCGGCCACCAAATTGCGCACCGGATTGCCCGTCAGGTGCACTTTTTTCGCATGCGCTGCAGGGATGCGCGCGGTCGGCTCGAAAGATGTGGCAATGTTTTTAACCAATGACGTCACCATCCGGTTGGCCCGCCCGATGACCGCATTTTGCTCATGTATTCCCGCCGGAATCCCGCGAAGGCGCGCCGCGATAAGTGGCGGGAAAGTTGGATAGCCTCCAAACCCGAAAATGGCGTCCGGAGCGACGCGGCCAAGTATCCCATAGGCCGCGATCGTGCCGCGCAGCAGCTCCGCGACAGTGCGGATCAGGCCCCAAGGCGACCGGCTGGTCAAGGTCGCGGAAGGAACGCGGTAAATTTTGCGGGCCGGAAAATCACCTTCGAACTTGCCGCCACGCGAATCTGTCATGAGATCGACGATATAGCCGCGGCGCACCAGCTCCTCGGCGAGAGCAAAGGCCGGGAAAAGATGTCCCCCGGTTCCCCCCGCAGCCAGCATGACCGTTTTCCTGTTCAAACGCTGAATTCCCGTGAGGTCAATTCTCAGTTGCTCTCAAGTGTTTTCGCTTTTCGTTGAAAAGCTCAAACACTCTAGCCCTTTGATTTGTCGTGTTTCCGGACGGAAAACCGGTGTCCACTTTTCCTGGAAACACTCTGCCCTTTGATTTGTCGTGTTTCCGGACGGAAAACCGGTGTCCACTTTTCCTGGAAACACTTTATGACGCCGTATAAAGCGGCTTCTCGGAAAGGTCCGCATGATGGGTCCTCGTCAGGCTCAAGACCATGCCCATGCCGATGGCCGACGCGATAAGAGATGACCCGCCATAGGATATGAAAGGCAGGGTCATTCCCTTCGCCGGCAGCAAACCAATGTTGACCGCCATATTGATCGCCGATTGCATGCCGAACAGCATAACAAGGCCCGAAGCGGCGTATCGAACAAAAGCATCTCGTTGCTTCATGGCACGAGCAAGACCGCGAAGCACGACAAACGCGAACAAGCTCAGCAAGGCCAAGCAGGCAATGATGCCAAATTCTTCGGCGACCACCGCAAAGATAAAATCGGAATGAGAATCCGGGATGAGATGTTTGAGCTGTCCCTCGCCGGGCCCGACGCCGAACCAGCCCCCTTCCCTGAACGACTCTATTGCGCGGTCCGTCTGCAGCGTATCGCCTTTGCTCGGATCGATGAATCGATCTATCCGGTCGGCGACATGGGGAAGGAGCAGATAAGCCATCACGACACCAGCCGCCGCGGCAAACATGAGCGTCACCAACCAGCGCAACGGCATACCAGCAAGAAAGAACAATGCCCCCCAAACCAAGGTGATCAATAATGTCTGTCCGAAATCCGGCTGCAAAATCAATAGGCTGGCAACAAGAAGAAACAACATCAATGACAGCTCGTTACAGGGCATATCGGCGCGCCTGCGGCTTTCTCCGAATAACCACGCGGCAAGCACGACAAATGCCGGTTTGACAAATTCCGATGGCTGTAGGGAAAAGCCCGCGATTTTCACCCATCTCCGCGCACCGTTCACCTCCGGTCCCATCCACAAGACAAGCGCCATTAAGCCGAGCCCTAAAACAAGGATCACCAGGCTGAGACGGCGCAATTGCGCGGAATTTAAGAGCGATACCGTGAACAGCAGTAAAAGGGCCGGAATGAAAAATAGCGTATGGCGCTTGGCGTAATAGAAGGGATCCAAGCCATGTTTTATCGCCATGGGTGGACTGGCGGCAAGCGACACAAGAAGCCCGAAAACAAGCAGCAATAAGAGCGCCAGCAGCATCACCCGGTCGACGGTGAACCACCATTCGCTGATCAAGCTCCGATCCGCCCGGTTCAGTTTCATGGCCCCTCTCTCCCCCTCATGACAATCCCTTGCAGGGCGGTGACCGCTTGGCGAAACGCCTCACCCCGGATTGCGAAATTGGGATATTGATCGAACGATGCGCAGGCCGGCGATAACAATACAACCGGTTCCATCCCCGTAGAAAGTGCAGCATCGTGTGCGGCCGCCGCCACGGCCCGATCAACGGTTTCTGACATCTCGTAGGTCACCCTGCTCTCAAGAGCCGCAGCAAAAGGCGTCGCCGCCTCGCCAATCAAATATGCTTTTGCGATACGGGGAAAGAAAGGCTCCAGACCGGCAAGCCCGTCCGATTTGGCCAGCCCGCCGGAAATCCAGTAGATTTCCTCATAGGACGCCAGCGCCTTTGCCGCCGCATCGGCATTTGTCGCCTTGGAATCGTTGACGAACAAGACGGCGCCCAGACGGCCGACTTCCTCCATGCGATGCGCCAAGCCTGGAAAGGTTTTTAAGCCGCTCGCGATCTCCTCGCCCGTCAAGCCGGCGCTCATGCAAAGCGCGGTGGCGGCCGCCGCGTTCTGCCAATTATGTTTGCCGCGCAGCGTCGCAATACCCTCAATAGGGATGCACACTTGCAATGCGCCTTCATGCATCACATGCAGTTGCCCATCCTCAGCGAAAACACCCTCTCTCACCGGGCGTTCCGACGAGATGTGCCGCACGCGAAAGGGTCCTGGGAGGTCAAGGGCAATAGCCCGGCTGAGCACATCGTCGACACCGATAATTGCGGTTCCCTCCGCGCCTAGTCCGGAAAAGATACGCGTTTTGATAGACGCGTAGTGCTCAAGCGTGCCGTGGCGGTCCAGATGGTCCGGCGCAATATTCAAGAGCGCCGCGGCGCTTGGCGTCAGCGTCGGCGTTAAATCGATTTGGTAGGAGGAAAACTCGATGACATAGGTGCAGCCGGTCATCAGCGGATCCAAATCGAGGACCGCGCGACCGATATTTCCGCCCATAGCGGCTTTCCGTCCGGCGGCCGCCAGAAGATGCGCCGTCAGCGCCGTGGTCGTGGACTTGCCATTTGTGCCGGTGATCGCGATAACCGCATCCGATGCGTCGAGCGCTTGGTGCTGGCGAAAAAAGAGTTCCGTATCACCGATAATCTCAACGCCAGCCGCCTGTGCGCGCCGAACCGTCCAATGTGGCTCCGGATGGGTCAATGGCACGCCCGGCGCAAGGATTAAAGCCGCGAAGGCGGACCAATCGGCGTCTCTCAGATCGGTCAGCGGAATAGCGTCGCCACGAGCAGCGTCCCGCGCCGCCTCGCTATCATCCCAAGCAAATACCTTGGCACCGCCCTCGATAAGCGCGCGGGCGGCGGCGAGACCGGACATGCCAAGGCCAAAGACAGCGACGCGCCTGGCCGCGAATGTCGTGACGGGAATCATGCGTCGAATTTAGCGCATTTTTGCCAGAGTGCTCGCGGAAAAGTGGGAACCGGTTTTCCGATTAAGTTGCATGTAAATCAAAGAGTTAGGGTCCTATTTTGCGTCTATCAAAATCAAAAGGACCCTAGCGGAGCTTCAGTGTTGCAAGGCCAATCAGAGCGAGAACGACCGAAATGATCCAAAATCGCACCACAATCGTCGCCTCCGCCCACCCCTTCTGCTCAAAATGGTGATGCAATGGTGCCATTCGGAAGACGCGCTTGCCCGTGAGTTTAAACGAGGCCACCTGAACGATGACCGAGACCGTTTCCAAAACGAAAAGACCGCCAACAATGGCCAGCACGAGTTCATGCTTGACGGCCACCGCTATCGCGCCAAGCGCGCCACCAAGAGCCAACGATCCCGTATCCCCCATGAAAATCATGGCCGGCGGCGCATTGAACCAGAGAAACCCCAGACCGGCTCCAAGCAGCGCACCGCAAATAATCGCCAATTCGCCAGCGCCCTGGACGAAATGGATTTGCAGATATTTTGCAAACACCACGTTCCCGGAAAGATAGGCGATGAGCCCGAATGTCGCCGCGGCAATCATCACCGGAACAATCGCCAAACCATCGAGACCGTCGGTGAGGTTCACCGCATTGCCCGACCCGGCGATGACCAGAACGCCAACCACGATGAAGAAAGGACCGAGATCGAATACCAGATTTTTGAAAAACGGCATGGCCAGAGAGCTGGAAAATGGCGCCTCGCCAAGCGTCATTACGAAATAGCTGGCGACGGCGGCAACGGCAAGCTCGATCCCCAATTTGATCTTGCTTGAAAATCCGCGGGGCGAGCCCTTCGACAATTTGAGAAAATCGTCATAAAAGCCGATCGCGCCATAGGAGAGCGTTACCGCCAAAACGATCCATACATATGGATTTTGCAAATTCGCCCAGAGCAAGGTGGCCGACGTCACGCCGAGTAAAATCATCAGCCCGCCCATGGTTGGCGTGCCTTGCTTTTCAACAATATGGCGTTCCGGCCCGTCCGTCCGGATCGGCTGGCCCTTGCCCTGGCGGATCCGCAATACATCAATCAATTTTGGGCCGAATAAAAACACCACAAAAAGAGCCGTCATAATGGCCCCGCCCGTGCGAAAAGTGATATAGCGAAAGACGTTAAAGCCCCCGATTTGGTCGCTCAATCCGACCAGATAATACAGCATGCTATTTCCTCACCCCTCGGCTTGAGTTTTTATGTTTTGATCCCTGGATGGGAGCTTGCGCAAATGCGCTGTCAGAGCGTCGACCACCACGCTCATGCGGCTGCCTAGTGAGCCCTTAATCATAACGGCGTCGCCAGGTTTCAGTGCTTCAATCACCAGCGGCGCCAAATCCTCCGATATCTCCGCATACCCTCCTTTTAGGTCTATTGGCAATGCTTCGTATAGCGTGGACATTATTGGACCGCAGGCGAAAACCTTATCAACGCCCGCATTGACGACCGGTTCCGCGAGACCGCGATGCAGCGCCTCGGAGTGCGCGCCAAGTTCAAGCATATCGCCGAGAACGATAACCCGGCGTGGATATTCGGTGCGAGGCATTTGCGCAAGCGTCTCAAGAGCCGCCCCGACAGAGGCTGGATTGGCATTATAGCTCTCGTCAATGATTGTGATAGCACCACCGGCAAGCGGGTAGCGGGTGCACGCGCCCCGGCCCTTCTGCGCACGCACGCCCGAGAGTGCTTTGCCCGCCGCTGCGATGTCGCCACCGGCCGCATGCACGGCGCCAAGAACGGCAAGCGAATTCATGACATGATGCGCGCCCGCCGCGCCAATCCGATAGCGCAGAGGCGCACCGCAAACCGACGCGCTGACCAGGGACGAATCATTTTCCAGCACAAGCTCAACCAGTCGAATATCGGCCTCGCGATCGGAACCAAAACCGAGGATACGCGCGCCCGCCGCTTCAGCGCGCGCCGCCAAAAGTTGGAAATGCTTATTGTCCCGGTTCAAAAGCGCGACGCCTTGAGGCTCAAGGCCTGCGAAAATTTCCACTTTCGCCTCGGCGATCGCCTCCTCTGAATCGAAGAAGCCAATATGAACCGGCGCAACAAGTGTGATGATCGCGATATGCGGGCGGATCATTTGGCTCAACGGCGTGATTTCGCCGGCATGGTTCATCCCGGCCTCAAAAATCCCATAGGCCGTCTCCGCCGGCATCCGGGCCAAGGATAGCGGCACGCCCCATTGATTATTATAGGATTTTTCGGACGCATGCGTTGTGCCAGATGGTGCAAGTGCAAGATGCAGGGCTTCCTTTGTTCCGGTTTTGCCGGCACTTCCGGTAATCGCGATCACCGGCCCGCTCATGCGCGTCCGCGCCGCGCGGGCCAGAGCTTCCAGGGCTTCGAGAGTGTTATAACAACGGAAAAGCGTACCGTGACGGCCGTCTCGCTGAAAATCTTTGCGAACGATGGCCCCCACCGCACCAGCCTCGAATGCCGCCCCGGCATAGCGATGGCCG
>BFAS01000238.1 GCA_008974985.1 bacterium MnTg02 | reverse complement strand
GCGTCTTGCGTGTTGCCATTGACGATCAAAATCCGTGCGGCCACGGCTGTACTCTCCTTCGGCTCCGCTAAATTTCACCACGACACGCGCGGCGGAAAATCTGCGCATAGGTCTCGGCGCTATGGGGAATCGGATTTCCCGCTGCTGTCGGGTCCTGGATGGCGCGCGCGCCAATCTCTTCCGCCCGATCACTCGGAACCTTCAACTCGGCAAGACTATGGGGAATACCAATCCGATGGCGAAAGTCCAGCAACCATGCAAAGACCGCGTCAAAACCCGGATTTGGCAAGTCGAGAAGCCGCGCCACCAGCTTCATATCATCTTCGATCGCGGAGCGATTTGCGGCCACCACATAAGGCATCACCACCGCATTCGTCAGCCCGTGATGCGTGCCATAGAGCGCCCCCACCGCGTGCGAGATCGAATGAACCCCGCCGAGTCCCTTTTGAAAGGCGGTGGCTCCCATTGAAGCGGCGACCATCATATTGGCCCGCGCCTCTAAATCGTCTCCCGTCTCCACGGCCCTCGGCAAATAGGCCGCGATCCGGCGCATGCCTTCGAGCGCCATACCATCGGCCATGGGATGAAAACCCGGCGCGCAAAAAGCCTCAAAACAATGGACGAAGGCGTCGAACCCTGTGGCGGCGGTGAGATGCGGCGGCAGGCCGCGTGTCAGCTCCGGATCGCAAAGAGCGATCTCCGGCATCATGGAGGGATGAAAAATAATTTTTTTCTCTTTAGTCTCTTCATTGGAAATGACGCTGGCGCGGCCGACCTCCGAACCCGTGCCCGCCGTTGTCGGCAAGGCGATGACCGGTGGCAGCTTGTCAGTTTTCCCCCGCTTCCAATTGTCCCCAACCTCCTCAAACGCCCAGATATCCAGATCCTGTCCGGACATGAAGGCGATGGCCTTTGCGGCATCGAGCCCGCTGCCACCGCCAAAGGCGATAACCCCGTCATGGCCGCCGCGCTGGAACGCCGCTAGTCCGGCTTCAACATTCGCGGCGGTCGGATTGCCGACGACATCGGAGAAACATTTCGTCGCGACGCCACCGGCACGCAGCAGGTCCAGTGTCCCGGTAACGATCGGCGCCTCTCTAAGGCCTTCGTCAGTGACAAAAAGCGGTGCCGACATGGCGAGGCTCTTGCAGAGCTCCGGCAACCGCTGAACCGCGCCACAGCCAAAGATGATACGCGTCGGATAGGACCATTCACGAATATCGAGTGCAGTCATGGGCAAGACCCTTGAGAATTAGAAGACGGCATACGGGCCGGAGGAGTCATGACGGCAGATCAGCTTCCCGTTTCCGTGCGCAAATGAAAACTTTTCGGCCGGGTGAGCTGTTCATAGCCGCCAATCGATAATGTGTGGCCGCGCCCGGAGTCCTTGACGCCCGTCCAAGCAAGCGCGGGATCCAGATAGTCACATCGGTTCATGAAAAACGTTCCGGTGTCGATCTGCTCTCCAATCCGGCCAGCGGCTTCAGTGTCGCGGGTCCAGACCGAGGCAGTCAGGCCAAACGGGCTGTCGTTCATCAATGCGATAGCCTCCTCGTCATCGGCAGTTTTCATGATGCCGATCACCGGGCCGAAGGACTCCTCTCGCATGACCGACATTTGGTGATCGACCGAGGAGAGCACTTGCGGCGCCAAATAGGGCGTTCCCGCCTTGCTGGCTTCGAAATCGCCTTCCTTTATGTGCGCCACCGCCCCGCCGCGTAAGGCCGCGGCAATCTGCGAGCGCACGAAATCTGCGGCCTTTGCGTTGACCATCGGGCCAAGTGTCGTTACCTCATCTAGCGGATTTCCGAGAACGTAGTTTCGGGTTTGCTCGACAAAATTCTGCAAAAAGCCGTCATAAACATCGCCATGAACGTAGATGCGTTCGATGCCGCAACAGGATTGACCGGAATTAAAGAACGCGCCATCAACGAGATTTTCAACCGCATGATCCAAATCAGCGTCGGCGCGCACATAGGCTGGGTCCTTGCCGCCAAGTTCAAGCCCGACGCGCAGAAACTGTCCGGCGGCGGCGCGCTCAATCTCGGCGCCCGCAGAAACGGACCCGGTGAAACAAACCATATCCGCGAGCCGCGCGGAGATAATCTCAGCCGTCTGGGCATGGCTCAAGACCAGATTGTGGAATAGGCCGTCCGGCAAACCGGCTCGCGCAAACGCCTCCTGAAATCGCTCTCCGACGCACAAGGTCTGGCGCGCATGTTTTAGGACAACCGCGTTGCCGGCCATCAGCGCCGGGATAACCGAGTTGACCGCAGTCAGATATGGGTAGTTCCATGGTGCGATCGTAAACACGACGCCGAGGGGAACGCGCCTTATTTTTCGGACAAATCCGGTCTTCGGCTCAAGATCAATATCGGCGAGACCTTCAGCCGCAATCGCGATCATATGCCGGGCGCGATCCTCGAACCCTCTAAGTTCGCTCGGACCGAAACGCACGGGCCGGCCCATTTGCCATGCGAGTTCCGGAACAATGTCTTCCGCCATCGACTGCATGGCATCGACGGCTTGGCCGCAATAGACGGCGCGTTCTTCGATCGATTGCAACTTCCATGCCTTCTGCGCGTGGCGTGCCTTGGCGAAGGCCTGCGTTACCGCGTCGCCACTCGCTATCGGCCGTTCGGCATAAATACGCCCATCGACCGGCGAGATACATTGGATCCTATCGGACTTGGACATCAAATGATCTCGAAATAGCGTTCCATCTCCCAATCGGTGATGGCCTTGCGGAATTCACGCTCCTCCCATTCCCGGGTCGTGGCGTAATGGTCGACAAAAGACTTACCGAACAGCTCTACGGCCGCTTTCGAGGCTCTGAGCCGTTGCGCCGCATCCCACAATGTGCGCGACAGCTGCTGTTCTGCCGGGAACGTTTGATCATAGGCGTTTCCCGTCACGCTTGGCCTTGGTTCGACCTTGTTCTCGATCCCCCAAAGTCCGGAGCCAAGAGCCGCAGCGAGGGCCAGATAGGGATTGGCGTCCGCCGGCCCGACGCGATATTCGACCCGCTGCGATTTCTCAGATCCTGGGATGACTCGAAGCGCGCAGGTCCGGT
>BFAS01000237.1 GCA_008974985.1 bacterium MnTg02 | reverse complement strand
CCAATAAGACTGAACATAAGCAGGAGACATCGAAGAATCTGCTCGCTCCGCTTCTCAGTTGTTTCAGCCGGAAAAAAGCGGGAGCCTGACCTATGTTTGGAAAGCGCTCCACAATAGACCAACAAGAAGCGCCAGCACCGGTTTCCCAACAGCAAAAGGCGGCGGCTGGTGAACCGGCGTCTACCGCTGCGGCGTACGCGAAGCCCGAGCCGGTGGAAGCACCAAAGGCTAATGCCGGGGCTGCGGCATCGGCTCAACCCGCCGAGCCTGCGGCCCGGGTGACACGGCCCCGTTCAGAAGAATATTACGACGTCAAAACCACGGTTTTTAACGCGCTCATCGACACAATCGATTTAACGCAGCTCGCGAAACTCGATGCAGATGCGGCGCGCGAAGAAATTCGTGACATTGTTAGCGAGATTATCGCGATCAAGAATGTCGTGATGTCGATCGCCGAACAGGAGGAACTGCTTGAGGATATCTGTAACGATGTCTTGGGTTATGGTCCTCTGGAGCCTTTGCTAGCCCGTGATGATATCTCGGACATTATGGTCAACGGCGCGGATAAGTGCTTCATCGAGGTCGACGGTAAGATCCATGAGACTGATGTCCGCTTTGCCGATAATTCTCAATTAATGAATATCTGTCAGCGGATCGTGAGTCAGGTCGGCCGGCGTGTTGACGAAGCAAGCCCGATTTGCGACGCACGCCTTCCCGATGGCAGCCGTGTCAACGTCATTGCCCCACCGCTCGCGATCGATGGTCCGACACTCACCATTCGTAAGTTCAAAAAGGACAAGCTCACACTCGATCAACTGGTGAATTTTGGCTCTATATCGCCCGAAGGCCGAGAGATTCTCAAAATTATCGGCAAGTGCCGCTGTAATGTGGTCATTTCGGGTGGAACGGGATCTGGAAAGACGACGCTGCTCAACTGTTTGACTGCTTTTATCGAGTTAGACGAGCGGATCGTTACCTGCGAGGATTCGGCGGAGCTGCAACTCCAGCAGCCGCATGTGGTCCGCCTGGAAACACGCCCACCTAATCTTGAAGGCGAAGGTGAGGTCACCATGCGTGATCTCGTGAAGAACTGTCTGCGTATGCGTCCGGAGCGCATCATCGTAGGCGAGGTGCGCGGACCCGAGGCTTTTGATCTCCTGCAGGCCATGAATACCGGCCATGACGGTTCAATGGGCACGCTTCACTCTAACAGTCCGCGCGAATGCATCAGCCGTCTTGAAAGCATGATCATGATGGGTGGGTTTTCTCTTCCGAGCAAGACGATCCGGGAAATGATTACAGGTTCGGTCGATATTATTGTTCAGGCGGCACGTCTGCGCGACGGATCACGAAGAATCACGCACATTACCGAAGTGCTCGGAATGGAAGGCGAGGTCACCACGCTGCAGGATATTTTTGTTTACGACATTATTGGCGAAGATGACAACGGCAAGATCATCGGACGGCACCGCTCGACGGGTATCGCTAGACCACGCTTTTGGGAGCGTGCGCAATATTACGGTGAAGAGCAGAATCTAGCGAATGCATTGGCGGCATCGGAAGTTAAGGATGAACAGGGTGGTCCAGTGGGAGGAAGCGGTCGTGGTTAGTCAGGAAATTTTGACGATCTCCGTTATCGTCCTGGCCGCATTCGCTACCGGCGGTGTTGCCTATGTGATGATTTATCCATTCCTGTCGGGAGAACGAAAAGCTCACAAACGTGTGCAAACCGTCTCCCGCGGCGGTGCAACACGCACGGCGCGGGCAGCTGGTCAAGATTCAAGTCAAAATCGCCGAAAGCAGGTTCAGGATTCTCTGAAGGAGCTTGAGGCCAAGCAGAAGTCTAAGAAGAAAATGACGATGCGCGGCAGGCTTTTGTGGGCCGGCCTTAGTATTGAGCCGCGGACATTCTATATCTGCAGCGTCGTATTTGGGTTTGTCGTGGCAATCGGGCTACTCATTGCGGGATTACCCGTTTATGCGGCAGGACCGGCTGGTTTCGTTGCGATGCTGGGTATGCCTCGTTGGTTGATCTCATTTTTGGCAAGACGGCGCGAAAAGAAGTTCCTCCAAGAGTTCGCCAACTCGCTCGATATTATTGTTCGCGGCGTTAAAACGGGGCTGCCCCTTAACGATTGTTTGCAGATCATAGCGTCGGAAGCCCCGGAACCGGTGAAGAGCGAATTTGCTGAGCTTGTTGAACAACAGCGCGTCGGTGTCACGCTTGCCCAAGGTTTAGAACGCATGTACGAACGCATGCCGCTGCCCGAGGTCAATTTCTTTATGATCGTTATTTCAATTCAACAGCAAGCAGGCGGCAATCTTGCTGAAGCGCTTGGCAATCTCAGCCAAGTCTTGCGGGAACGCAAAAAGCTGAAGTCAAAAGTAGAAGCCTTCAGCTCTGAGGCGAAATCTTCAGCCAGTATTATCGGCGCCCTTCCGATCGTCGTAATGGGCTTGGTTTATATATCGACGCCGGACTATATCGCTCTCCTTTGGACGGAGAAGCTTGGCCATATGATGCTTTTGGGCAGTGCTTTTTGGATGCTCTGTGGCGTCTTGGTCATGCGGAAAATGATCAATTTTGACTACTGATTGACAACTCGCGGAGCGGGGAACGAACAAGATGATGGAATGGTTCGAATATTTGTATGACCCCCAATTCGTGGTTATAACTTTGACCGCGATTGCTGCGTTCGCGACGATTGTTACGTTTACGATGCCGCTTTTGGAGACCGACAAGCTCGATTCTCGGATGAAATATGTGTCCTCCGAGCGGGATAAATTACGTGCGGAGAGATTGGCCGAGCTGAACGCGGAAGCACACAAGGGCAGCCTGAGACAAAAGCCCAAAGGCTTTATGCAACAGGTCGTGCAGCAGCTCAATCTTCGCAAAGTACTGGAAACGAATGAGACGCGGAATAAACTCCGGATGGCGGGCTTTCGTGGACAAGCCCCTGTCGTTGCCTTTCTCTTTTTCAGGGTCACACTTCCGATTTTGGGCTTAGTAGGCGCGTTGATTTATTTGTTCTTCGTTAATGATCATGGGTATTCGCCGCTCATGCGGCTCTCGTTCTCGGTCGGCGGCGCTTATGCGGGTTTCTTCCTCCCCAATGTTTTTATCAGCAATCTGATTCAGAAGCGTCAGAAATCCATCAAGCAGGCCTTCCCGGATGCGCTTGATCTCCTACTCATCTGCGTTCAATCGGGCATGTCGATCGAGGCAGCCTTTTCCAAGGTCTCAAAGGAATTGGGCTCGCAGTCGATTGAGCTTGCTGAGGAATTGACTTTGATGACAGCGGAGCTGTCCTATCTGCAAGACCGGCGACAAGCTTACGAGAATCTTGGCACGCGGACGGGTTTGCCGGATGTTAAGGCGGTTTGCACCAGTCTCATTCAAGCAGAACGGTATGGTACGCCGTTGAGCCAAGCGCTTCGTGTCTTGGCGCAGGAAAGCCGCGATACGCGGATGGCGGAAGCCGAGAAAAAAGCCGCCTCGCTACCGCCGAAACTAACGGTTCCGATGATCCTGTTTTTCCTGCCAGTCCTATTCGTTGTCATTCTTGGGCCGGCGGTGATGAAGGTCATGGCCCTCTGATCCAGCCAATCGGCTGACATGAGATCTTCGACACCCATCTGTTGAAGTGAGAGCGTTTGCCGATGCAGCCGTTCGAGGGGCTGCGACGTGCTGCATCCGAAGCCACTCCTATATACGGCGCATGATTCAAGCATTTGCGATGTTTCGTTGAACTCGGGTGGCGTCAGGATCGAGGCAAAGGCAGATATAGACCAGAGGCAGTGACTATGGACGGATAGATCCGCCAGCAGTCATTCCGGCAAAACATGCGCCCCGCTTGAACGGGGAGCCGGAAACCAGATCATGAGTTTCCCAAAAGTCAGGTCCTCTGCAACTGAACGCCGGTTTTCGCAGGGGTGAGGAACAATGGGTTCTAGGGAGCGACAACCGGGTTTTTTTACGGCTCACGCCAGCCCGGCCTTTTTCTAAGGCCCATCCCTCCGCAATTTGCAGCCAAAGGCGCAACGGCTTCGCGCAGGTGTGCCATATAAAGTGCCACGGCCAGCCGGTTTTACCCATTTTTGCCAAGAGCCAGGAGATCTCGAAATATCTCAACTTGGAGATCTCATACGTCCAGACGCTCACGGCGTTCGGCCCTCAGTGTGGGGAAATTCAATAAATTACGTCACCCTGAGGAAGAATGCAGCACCGTCTCAAAAGGCAAATTGAATGAGTCTCGAATGAACAGGATGTGCCTGCCTCTCTCGATGCAAATCGGCGCTATGGCAGAGTATTCTGGGGAGAGGGAGAAAGACGTTCGAGAAACCTCGCCTTGTGGCGCGATCGAGCGTGCTCAATATTTGCTAAGTGCTGCAGCGCGGCGATCCACGAAGCAATAGGCGCATGAGCTCTTGGCTCTGCGCCCTTTGGCTTACTTGCTGCTCTGATTCTGAGAAATCTTAACGGTCCACTCTGGTGCAGCGGAAACGGTTTCTTGACTAGGCACCGGAAGAATGGGCAGTGGCGATTTTATGACCTGATTTGACTCCGATTGCATGGCGCCACGCGCCTTGAGCTTATCCTTCGCGAATTTCGGTGTCGCAATCACACTTTTTTTCTCGATTTCCGTTTTTGTCGTCCATGGCGATATGGCAACCGGCTTTGCCGTTTTAACCTTTTTGCGTGGTTTGACGGGCTTCGTCGCAACCACGGATTTTTTCTCGATTTCGGTTTTGGTCGTCCATTGTTGGACGACGACCGGCATCATCGCTTTAATCTTCTTGTGCGGCGGCTTGACGGACTTTGTCGCAACCACAGCTTTTTTCTCGA
>BFAS01000236.1 GCA_008974985.1 bacterium MnTg02 | reverse complement strand
TTGATATCGTTGGCCCCGTCTCCGACCGCGAGCACTTCGGAAGCCTCCAAGCCTTTTTCATTGCATAAATCCATCAAGATATTCAGTTTCGCGGATCGCCCTATGATTGGCTCCAGAACCTCCCCCGTCAGTTTTCCATCTTCGAACACCAACTCGTTTCCCTGATGGTCGTGAAAGCCGATGCGTTCGGCGATGCGCCGGGTGAAAAAGCTGAATCCTCCCGAAACAAGGAAACAGAACGCCCCGTGATGACGCATGGTTTGAACAAGCGTCCGTGCTCCCGTCTTCAGCGAGATGCGTTCCTCGTAAACGCTTTCAAGCAGACTGCATTTCATTCCTTTCATCAGCGCCATGCGCTCGCGCAGGGCATCGGAAAAGCGCATGTCGCCGCGAACGACGGCCGCAGTGATCTCCCTGATCTGCGAACCAAGGCCGATGGCATCGCCGAGTTCATCAATACATTCCTGGTCTATAAGTGTGGAGTCCATGTCGGAAATGAGAAGTTTCTTTCGCCGTCCCTCGATGCAGGCGCACACCGTATCTAACGCGGTCCCAGACAGGGCATCGCGAGCCTGTTCGCCTATGTCGGCGGCGGAAAGGGGGGATTCGATGAAAAGATCGCAAGCTTCATCTTCAGCCAGCCAGTCCACCTTGCCTGTCGTGGGCAGACGCTGACAGACCCGTTCAATATGAGCGGGTTCCAGGGGCGATCTCGCATTCCCGATCACAGTGAGCACATAGGACGTCATGAATATGCCATCAGTTTCGTCGTCGCCATGTTATTCTAACCAACTCGCCAGCCTGCTTTGTTGACATGCACGGTCGTTAAACTTAGAGTTCGGCCATGAATGACGGCTGGACTATACCAAAAATTAGCGATTGGTCTATACCAGATGAAACGCGAAAATCCTGGGATCGCAGGGTTCCCTATTATTTGCGTTTCCGCGACCATTTTGCCGCTATGATTGAAGCGGGGACACTGGCCGCGGGCATCAAACTTCCGCCGGAGCGGGCTTTAGCTGAAAAATTTTCCATCACCAGAGTTACAGTGCGTCAGGCACTGGCACGGATGGAAGCCGAAGGGCTGATATTTCGCGAGGAACGGCGCGGATGGTTCATCTCCCCGCCCCGGGTCCGTTATGATCCGACCGCCAACGCCAGCTTTACCGAAAGTATTACCGAGCAGGGCCGAGTGGCCGGCACGACTGTCCTGTCCAAACAACAGGTCGCGGCTTCCCAGTGGGAAAGCAGCAATTTGGGTTGTGCCGTTGGCGACCCCATCTTTAACATCAGCCGCCTGCGGACGGTCGATGGACGGGCGGTCCTGGTCGAACAAATTCATATTATGTCAGAGCGTTGCCCCGGTCTTCTGGATTACCCGCTCGATCAATCAATGACCGATTTGATGTCGGAGAAATTCGGCATTATAGAGCATCGTGCACAAATCAACATGCGTCCGACGGCGCTATCGGAGATCCCGGCCAAAGCCCTTGGGGTCGCCGTCGGAACGCCAAGCCTTTACCTGTCGCGGGCCATACTCGATCAGTTCAACGAGGTGCTTGAGTTCGATCAGGAATTCTGGCGTCACGACGCAATCGATATCTGCGTCTCGGCGGTGGGAAGGCTTGAAGAAGCAGCGAACGAATAGCGACGCCTCAAAGTGGAGTGTACAGAATGGCGAGCAAAACGCCGATTGTCGTCGTCAAGGATATCTGCAAGACCTTCAAAATCCGGGGACGGCCGCCCGTCCATGCACTGCGCCATGTCACCAACCACGTGGACAAGGGCGAGGTTCTGGTCGTCATCGGGCCAAGCGGTTCGGGCAAGAGCACATTTCTGCGGGCGCTGAACGGATTGGAGCCGGTCGACAGTGGGTCCATCACTATTGACGGCGTTGAACTGACTTCCCCAAAAACTGACCTCAACCGGTTGCGTGAGGGAGTCGGCATGGTCTTCCAGCATTTCAACCTGTTCGAGCATAAAACGGCACTGGAGAACATCACCATGCCGCAAATGGTCGTCCTCAAGCGCAAGCCAGGCGAGGCTGACGAGATAGGCCGCCGGCTGCTCGAGCGGGTCGGTATCGGTGAGAAGGCGGATAGCTACCCGAGCGAGCTGTCCGGCGGGCAGCAGCAACGCGTCGCCATTGCCCGGTCGCTGGCCATGACGCCCAAGGTCATGCTGTTCGACGAGGCGACCTCGGCACTTGACCCGGAAACGGTCGGTGGCGTCCTCGATTTGATGAAGGAGTTGGCCGCCGAGGGCACGACTATGGTCGTCGTCACTCACGAGATGGGCTTCGCCCGCGAGGCAGGCGACAGGGTCACGTTCATGGACGAGGGTGAGATCATCGAGGAGGGCAATCCCGAGGCCGTTTTCGACCATCCGCAGCACGAACGTACGAAACTGTTCCTCAGCCAAATCATTTAGACGAAATTGACAGTTGGTATAGACCATAATTTCCATTTGATATATACCAGACGAGCTGAAATTTCAGACATCTCCCGAGCCAAGGTGGCCAGAAAACGCCGTCGACCACGGGAGTAAAAAAGCAAAGGGAGACCAGAGATGAAAAAAATCGCAAAATTGGTCGGATTGGGCTTGTGCGCTCTCGGGCTGAGCGCGCTTGCCCAGTCGGCCACGGCCGACGTCATAAGCGACATCGTCAAGCGCGGCGAACTGCGGGTCGCCGTTCAGACCCAAGGACCGCCAGTGAGTTACGTCGACACGAAGGGCAACCGCACCGGCTTCGCGGTCGAGCTCGTCTCGATGATGGCCAAGGACATGGGCGTGAAGCTCAAGCTTCTCGATTATGACTGGAAGGGACTGATCCCGGCCGTCACTTCGGGCAAAGCTGACTTCCTGGCCGCCGACATGACGCCCAAACCCAAGCGTGCGCTGGTTCTGATTTTCACCGAACCGTACATGTACAGCCGAAACGTCATTTACTCGAAGAAGAGCAAGTCGTTCAAGACGTGGCAAGATGCCTGCGTCAAGGGCAACTCGGTCGCCGTGGTCCAGGGCAGCAGCAATGTCGGCGTGCTGAAGGCAAAGTGCCCGCTGGCAACAATCAAGGAATTCGCAGGTGGCGGGCCCGCCGTCGCCCAGGCGGTTGCGGCTGATCGGGCCGATGCGGGGATCAACGATGAAGCCTCGGCAAAAGGGTATATGATCGAGTATCCGGAATTCAAGATTCTCGAGGGTGCGCCCGATAGAGGGCCGCTTAGTTTCGCCACCCGGCCCGAAGAAACCCACCTGGTCAGGTGGATGGACAATTACTTTATGTTGATCAAGGCCGACGGGCGCATGGCAAAACTCCAAAATTACTGGATGTTCAGCACTGACTGGAAGAAAGACCGCGCGCCGGTGCCAAAGAAGAAATAACCAAAACAAGGCGCGGATACGTGCCTTCACACCAATACCGGGGGCTTCGCCTGCAAGGTGGAGCCCCTATTTTGTTGTCATGAAGCAGATATGAAATAGTCGCTGACATGGACTGGATCCTCGACTTCTACAACTACCGTGTCGCCATCCAGTATGCACCGGAGTTCGCGCGGGGCATTTCGGCGACCATCTGGATTTCGCTGGTCTCCCTGGTTTTAGCCCTGACCATTGGTACGGCGGCCGCGATCATGCGGATGTCCGCCAACCCGGTGTTGTGGCGCATCTCCGCCGGCTACGTGCAAGCGATCCGTTCGACACCGCTGCTCATCCAGATTTATGTGATCTATTTCAGCCTGCCGGCGCTGCCCCTGCTCGGCCGCCGTCTGGACGAGCTTGAAGGGGGCATCATCGCGCTCGGCCTTAACGCCGGCGCCTATATGAGCGAGATAATCCGCGCCGGTATCGAGTCCATCTCGCGTGGGCAGATAGAGGGCGCCCAGTCCGTCGGCATGACCTATCTGCAACGCATGCGTTACGTCGTCCTGCCGCAGGCTTTCGCCAACGTCCTGCCACCGCTGCTCGGCCAGACGGCGGTTCTCATCAAGGACTCATCCCTGGTCAGTTTCATTGGCGTGTTTGAACTTTTCGGCGCCGGCTTGACGGTTCTCAGCGAGCGGCTGATGCCGAACGAGGCTTTCCTGACGGTCGCCGTCTGTTACCTGGCGATATACTGGGTCATGCTGATTTTCTCCAATTTCGCTCAGCGTCGGCTGGGCGGGGTTCGGCGCTGAGAGGGGCGGAAACCATGGTTGATGTGATATGGGTCACCATGCCCTTCCTTCTGGCGGGGTTGTGGATAACCATCAAGATTTCGCTCATCACGATCCTCTGCGGAAGTCTCCTGGGCTTCGTCGTTGGGATGCTGCGCACGGTCGGCGGCTGGGCCGTTTCCACGACGCTCGGACTTTATATCCATGCGTTGCGGGGAACGCCGTTCCTGGTGCATCTCTATATTATTTATTTTGTGCTGCCGGCGACGGGGATATCCTGGCTTCAACTCGAAGCCTTTCCGGCCGCCGTCATCTCCCTCTCGCTCTATACCTCGACTTATGTCGCAGAAATTGTGCGTGCGGCGATCGAAGCCGTCCCGCGCGGCCAGAGCGAAGCGGCGCGCTCAACCGGAATGACGGCCCTCCAAAGCATGTGGTATGTGGTCCTGCCCCAGGCCCTGAAACTGATGATCCCGCCCATGGGTGGTGTCTACGTCATCATCATCAAGGGCACGTCCATCGTCTCGGTCATCGGCATTGCTGAACTGGTCCGGGCCGGTGAACACGCCACCCAACGCCATCCCAAGGAACTGATGTTAATCTATGGCATGACCGCGCTGTTGTACTTCGCTTACTGCTATCCGGTCTTGCGTCTTGCCCGCTGGGCCGAGACCAAATTCGGCAGCGTTCGCTTGCCTTCGTGAGCCGGAGTTCCTAAGTCTCCTGGGCGAAAAGTTTTTGCGAGCGGATTCAATGAAAATTGTCACCTACAACATCCAGTTTGGGCTCGGCAAAGGCGGCTGTTTTGATCTGGAAAAAATCGCCAACGAAGTTGACGGTGCCGATATCATCGCCCTGCAGGAAGTCGAGCGCTATTGGCAACGCAGCAGCAACGTCGATCAACCGGCAGAACTCGGAAAATTTTTGAACAAATACTATTGGGCTTATGGCCCATATTTCGATGTTGACGCGAGCATCCCCCAGCCTGACGGTAGGATAAAAAATGTCCGCCGACAGTTCGGCAATATGATTTTGTCGAAAACACCTATCCTGTCCACCAGGCTTTTCCCGTTGCCGAAATCGGCCTTGCGCCAGCGCCACAACATGGTCGTCGGGGTTTTCGAGGGGGTCGTCAAATTACAGCGGGATGGCGCCTTGCGAATATATAATGCCCATTTGGGCGCGCGCTCGCAGCATGATCGTGTTTCGCAAATCATCTCCATACGCGACACCATCCGCCGGGCGCCGGCCGAGGGCGGCGCGTGGACCGGTGATCTTGCGCATTCCCTATGGGAACATCATGGGCATACCTTATGGGAGGAGGACGCCACCCCGCCCCCGATGCCGGAATCATTTGTCTTACTAGGGGATTTCAACCTGGAAGCCAAAGACCCTGAATACGATCATCTGGTCGGTCCAAGGGATGGCGATTTTGGCCGAATTTCCTCTAAAGAGGAATTCATCGATACCTGGGTCGCGGCCGGACATGATGAAGATGAGGGGATTACCTATTCCCCCGGCCGGTCCTCAAGCGAAGCGCAGGGCATGCGCATCGATTATGCCTTCGTTGATGAGTCGATGCAAAAGCGGGTTCTCGGGGCGCGGATTGATAAGGCGGCTCAAGGGTCAGACCATCAACCCTATTGGTTCGACCTTGACTATGCGCCGTATGATTAGAGCTTTTTTCGAAAAATTGTGTGCGGTTTTGCGCCCGGCAAATGCGGAAAAACAAAGAACTAAAGCAAATTCAGCAACGCTTGCGGATTGAAATCTCCACTGCTGCCGGTTGAAAGGCGATTGGATTGCACCAAACCCACCGACTACGCAAAGTTGAATTATCAAATATTTACCAAAATCAACCGTTTGGAATTGGTTGGTGCGGTCGAGAGGAATCGAACCTCCACGAGCAATGCTCACAGCGCCCTCAACGCTGCGCGTCTACCAGTTCCGCCACGACCGCAATTCTAAGCCAAATATTCCAAACCATAGAACACCGTGCGGCTGCAAATAAGCAGCCGCAATCAAGATAGGTTCATCACGCTTGATATTCTAAGTGCTGGGTCACTTAACAAACCTAGCCGCTGAGCGCAAGTCTACAGCATAGTCCGCGAACGTGAATCCCTGTTTCGCGACAAGATCTTGCTCTAACAAGCGGACAGGATGATTATCCGATACAATATGGTCAGAATTCGCTCTACTCGGCCATGCCGTCGATTTTCAGCTTTTCCGTAATCTGAATACCAATCTTATCGCCTTGAATAACGACATCCGCCATGGCGATCGGTGTATTATTCGCCAAAATCTGGACTTGATCGTCTTCTTGAGTCTCAAGCTCGATCACTGCGCCACGGCCCATGCGCAGCAATTGGTGGATAGGCATAGAGGTTTTTCCGAGAACGACCGACAGCTCTACTTGGATGGATTGTATGGATTTCATTAAACGGCCTCTCGCCTTCATCAAACTGCGCTGGATCGCGCCTTTTGCCGCGCTTCCTGGATCAATGTTTACTTTTTCATGAGAAAGGTTACCGCTTGGTAAAGACTGGGAGAGCTTTGGAAAGGCCTATCTATCAAGATGCCGATGTGGCACTCGTCGATTGGCGGGTGAGCAACGAGCTTATTCCCTATGAAGCCGCCCTTTCGGATATGACCCAACGGGTTGAACATTTATCGCAAGGCGCCGCGCGGGAACAAGTTTGGCTGCTTGAGCATCCCCCCATCTACACTGCTGGAACCAGCGCCCAGCCACGCGACCTTGTCGACCCGGACCGCTTCCCCTTGTATCGAACCGGCCGCGGCGGACAATATACGTATCACGGTCCCGGTCAGCGCGTGGTCTATGTCATGCTCGATCTCAACCGGCGCGGTCGCGACGTCCGCGCTTATGTGCACAGGCTTGAATCTTGGATTATCGATGTTCTGGCAGATTTCTCGATTACCGGCGAACTCCGGGATGGGCGGGTCGGTGTTTGGGTCCGCCGCCCAGAGCTCGGTCGCGGCCGGGAGGATAAAATCGCGGCGATTGGCGTTCGCGTCCGCCGCTGGATTACGTTTCACGGCATCTCCTTGAACGTCAATCCCAATCTCCAGCACTACGCAGGAATCGTCCCGTGCGGTATCCAAGATCAAGGCGTAACCAGCCTTGCCGATTTAGGGCGCGAGGTCACGATGGACGAAGTGGATGAGCGTTTGCGCGTGAGATTTGAGAATAATTTTGGACCAACAATTCGATAGACGGCGGACGGGATGTCGGTTGGCCGATAACACCCTGGTGTTACGCGATGACATCTTTAACAAACCCAGTACGCCAATGTGCCGCTTACATCTGAAGCGGACTTTAGATCATCGAACACTGAATGACGGCTTCGTCCCGCCAGCGGACATTTACCGATAAGTGCAATCGGTGGCTGTTCGGTGTTTCAAGACGCCGTTCCCCAACACCGAGCGACCATCGCCGACCGGTTTTCTCCCTAAGAGCGTCGGATACATACGGTCGGCACATTCGCACCGAGAGCTATGGCCCAAGACGTCATTCTCGAAACGACAGGCGATATTCCTCTGCGATCAGAGTGCTAGGCCGCCCGAACCGACGTGAGGAACTTGCCGACTTCACGTTTCAGCATCTCAGACTGCTCGGACAGTTCGCCCGAAGCGCTCATCATGTCAACGGCGGCTTCACCCGTTTCTCCGGCAGCCTGAGTAACCATTGCGATATTGGAACTGACGTCCTGCGTTCCTAGTGCCGCCTGCTCGATATTACGGGCAATTTCCTGGGTCGCCGAACCTTGTTCTTCGACAGCCGCGGCAATCGCCGAACCGATCTCATCCATTTCACCAATGATTTGACGAATGTCTTTGACGGCGCCAACGGCGGAATCGGTCGCCCCCTGAATCGAACCGATCTGCGCGCTAATCTCGTCGGTTGCTTTTGCCGTCTGGCTGGCAAGTTCCTTGACTTCCCCGGCGACAACCGCAAATCCCTTGCCGGCCTCTCCGGCTCGCGCCGCCTCAATTGTCGCATTGAGTGCCAGCAGATTTGTCTGCTCGGCGATAGCGGTAATCATGTTGACCACGTCACCGATCTTGTTCGCCGTTTCGGCCAGTCCCTGGATCTGCTCGTCAGTCTCCTCGGCGCGTGCGACCGCGCGTTGTGCGATCTCGGCTGATTGGGTGACTTGCCGGCTGATTTCGGAAATTGAGCTGGCGAGTTCCTCCGAGGCCGAAGCGACGGTTTGCACATTGGTTGAGGCTTCTTCCGAGCCGGACGCCACGGACATGGATTGGCTTTTGGTCTGGTCTGCGATCGCCGACATTGATTCTGACGACGCTCGCATCTCTGTGGCTGCGGACGCGACACCTTCTATGACATTGCCGACGCTGCTCTCGAAGCTATCGGCCAAGTCGTTCATCATCGCTTTCTTTTCTTCCTCGGCACGCAACTTGGCGGCTTCCTGTCCGGCTTCAAGCTCTCTATTCCGGATGGCGCTGTCCTTGAACACCTGCACCGCCGATGCCATTCGTCCAATTTCATCGCCGCGCCCCTGAGCCGGGATTTCTGCCTCTAGGTCGCCATCGGCGAGACGGCCCATGGCCGACGTCATTGAAATCACGGGCCTGGCAATGCCGGCGCCAAGCAGGAAAGCGATAAGCAAACCAGCGGCGAGCCCGGCCAAGCCGATGATCACCATTTCGATCTCGGCATATGCGATATTTTCATCGACCTCGGTCTTGATGTTCTGCTCGATCTTGCCGGCTTCTGCTTCAATCCACTCAGCGTCTTCGGCTATCTTCGCGCCGGCTTCCCTCATTCCGTGATCGACCAGGGTGCGAAGTTCCAGTTCATCCTTGTGGATCTTCTCGAAGGTCACTTTATAATCGTTAAGAAGCTGCTGAGTTTCCGCATGGAGCTTTTTCTCTTGCTCCGAGCGCACCGCCTTGCCCAAGGCATCCAGCGCTGTCTGGAATTCGGCGAATTCATGCTCAACCTTCGGGCCGAAACTGTTGTCCTGTCGGCCGATCAGGATGTTGGTATACAGCCGTGCTTTTAAGGCATGCTCGCGGGCGGTGCTGGCATAAGTCATGGCATCGCGATTTCCTTCGCGCGCCGCTCCTTTGATGATCACGTCCAGGTCCTCGACGATCTTCTCGCCCTCGGGCTCAAGACGCTCGAGAATAAGTTTTTGGAACTCATGGCGAAGTGTTTCGGCCTGGTGAAAATCCTTGATATAGATGTCGAACTCGTGATTCAGGTCGACCATCTTCTTATGCATTTGCGGTTGATGCTTCAGACTTTTCAGCGCAGTGGCGATCAACGGGTTGAGCTTTTCGGTAAGCGTTTTGACTTCCTTTGCGTCTTCTTCACGACCCAAATTGGCGAACTCGCGTGCATGCGTTTTGAGCTTTAGAAATTCGGTTTCAATTTTACTGACGAGGGAGGCTTCATGGATGACTTCGATCAACTCGTCGACTTCGTGGCCGATGGTTTTCAGGCTGAAGTAGCCGAAACCGGCGACGACGCCCAGAAGCAAAACGACGACGCCGAAACCGGCTAGGATTTTGGCTCTGATCGAGACGTTTGAAAGGAAACCGTTGATTTTTCCGGCGCCTGCACCGAGCGAAATATTTGCGATCTTAGTGTTGGTCGTTTTTTCAACTTCCCTCGTTGAGCGGAGCCTAGCGGCTACCGAGCAGGTAGCGCCGGTGTAACGGTTGTACGGGCCTAGCGTTCATAGAGAACACAGATGAGAATTTTTGCCCCTGGGCCGAAGATGCCTCGAGCGGCTGCGCAAATACGGACCAGATGACTTTTTCGGAGCATGGCGGTGTTGTCAGCGATCCGTAATAGCGGAAGAAAGTGCGATCGGCCGGCAAAAGATCGGCCGGCGAAATTATGGAGCTGGAGTGCCGTTTGCCTTTGGAGGTGGGCATAACGTCCCAGATCGGAGCCAACACAGCGTTGCCCGCCCCGGGCCTGATCATCACGCCGAGAACCGCCAGGACGCCATCATCCGAGATGTGGACGAAATGCGCTTCCATTTCGAATGATTTTCCGTCTATCAAATGTTCGCTCGGATGATGGAAGTGGAACTGCAACAGCTTGTACGTCTTTCCATCGAGACGGATAGTGCTGCCGGGCGCGACGTTTACCTGAATTGTATGGCCATTGTTTATGACCTCGATGGGCGTCAGCTTATAGTCGACTGCAATTTCGCCGGCCGTAGCCTCGATAGCGCGGTGCAGATCGATGGGTGATTGCTGAATACCGACGCCGCAAACCGAGAAAGCTGGCGACAAGTCGCCCCAATGCTCGGGACCGGCTGCACCGGCATATTCCCAATGCGGAGCGCCGCTGTGACTTTTGGCCGAGCCATGGATTGATGCCTTGGCGACCTGGGTGCTGTGGCCGGCAGCCTTTTTCTCCGAAGCCGACACCGGAAACGCTGCTAAGCAGCTCATACAGATCGCGACTCCTATGGCCAGATACTTAAACATGGTCCGTTTCTGGAATACGTTTCGCAAATTCGTTGTCATTACCTTCGCCTTTCGACTTTGGACCGTCCGTCTTTTCATATCCATTCAGCGATCACAGTGCGGCCGAGATATTATTCAGATTGCAAAGAAAACGTTTTGCTCGTTCTGGTTGCATTTCTTCTTGTGCGATATAGGCGATTAAGGGATGATGGTTTAGTTATGGTTAACGTAATTAGTTAAAATTGGTTCACAATATTATTCCGAGTCCGGATCGGGTCACCAACAACCTAGACGCTCTTTGCCCTTTTAGGTCCTCATTGGCTCACCGAGCAGACATTCGGAAAACTTCGAATTGCCAAAAATATAATCGCCTTGACTTATTTCACAGGCAATATTTCAAATGTTTCTGGTGCCATGCCACCTTCCTGAATGGTTTCCACTAAGGTGACGTTCGCGCCTGGAGGTCCCGCCGCACATCGCGCGCACATTTCATCGACGTCCGGTTTTTCGCCGGCAAATAGGGCTTCGACAGTGCCGTCACGACGGTTACGAACCCAGCCTGTGAGGTGGAGCTGTTCGGCGTTCCGTCGCACCCAATAGCGGAAGCCGACACCCTGCACACGCCCTTTGATCCGTAAATGAAGTGTCTCGGCTGCCATCGTCGCGGCCCCTATTGCGTCCACGGCCCATGCAAATCAACGCTGACGCCGCCGTCCTCTATAACGATTATTTGCCGCGCCCGCCGGATAGGCCGGCAGCCAGCTTTCCAACTCGGCAATATAGTCAGATGGCAATCCGAATGCCCGCGCCCCTGGCATCACCGCCGTAAGCATGTAGTTCGGCCGCCGGGCGCGCGACGTATAACGCCGTGCACTCACATAGGTGAATGCCGGCGTCCAGCGCCGTTCCCCATCTAATTCAACAGGCTCCATCCGCCGAATGTAGTTTCTCCAGCGAACGCCCTCGAATTGATCAAGGCGATGGATATGTCTTCCGTGGCAACTCCATAATACGCCGTGAACAGCGCTCCCTTGTACTGGTTCGATATTAGCTGTCCCCCGCGTCGTAATAAGGAACTTCCAGTTCCGCAAAACCGCTGGACCGAGCGGTCTTGCGCCGGGACATCGCTCCGCCATTTGCCTCGGCAGCATGTTGGATCCATATGCAAAATACAGCAGCACAGCGTTTGACCCGGCTATTCGAATTCCATAATGACGGCGTCGACGGCGAGGCTATCGCCTGGCATAACTTTAATTGCGCGCACAACCCCATCCTTCTCGGCACGCAACACATTCTCCATTTTCATCGCTTCAACCACACACAGATGATCACCGGCGCGGACCTGCTGGCCTTCCGCGACCGCAATGGAAACCACCAAGCCAGGCATTGGACAGAGCAAAAACTTAGATGTATCCGGCACCTCCTTGATGGGCATGAGCGCTGCCAATTCGGCTTCCCGTTCTGTGTACACATAGGCCAAAGCGCTTATCCCACGGTGGGAAATAATATAGCCGTTCAAGACGGGGCGGATTTGAGCCTCAACGGGTTGACCGTTGATCATTCCATGCCATAGCGCTGCGCCCGGCCACCAATCGGACTCGATCTTGAACAGTTTGCCCTTTCTTTTCTGGCCTTCCGCGCGTTCGACGACAATTGGCTGCCCCTGCCCGCCCGACACGCGCAGCTTCAAAATATTATCGCCGAGACGGACCACCCGGCGCTCCGAGAATGCGTCGAATCCGTCCCGCATTTGGAGTGAGATATGCCTTCGTTTTGTATTCGAGACATGATCCACAGCGACGGCAATCGAGGCGATCAAATCCAGGTCCGGCCCGTCGGCCAGGCGAGGTGAAAATCCGTCTGGATATTCGTCCGCAATGAAATTGGTTGAGAGATCGCCCGCCCGCCATCTCGGGTGCTGCATAAGGGCGCTCAGAAACGGAATGTTATGGCGAATGCCATCGATCAGGAAAGCATCAAGCGCGCGGGCCATATGATCGATGGCTTGCTCCCGGTCCGGTCCGTGCACGACGAGTTTGGCAATCATGGGATCGTAATAGATCGAAATCTCTCCGCCTTCATAAACCCCAGTATCAATGCGCGTCGTTAAGCCATCGGCATCCGCTTCCAAAGGCGGGCGATAGCGCACGAGACGGCCCGTCGAGGGTAAGAAATTCCGAAATGGATCCTCGGCATAAATGCGCGATTCAATCGCCCATCCATTGAATTTTACGTCCTCTTGGGCGACCGATAAGGGCTCGCCATTTGCAACGCGGATCATATGTTCAACAAGGTCAAGACCTGTGATCAATTCCGTTACCGGATGCTCGACCTGCAGCCTTGTATTCATTTCCAGAAAATAGAAATTTCGCTCCTTGTCGACGATAAATTCAACAGTGCCCACGCTTTGATAATCCACCGCGGCGGCAAGTGCGACGGCTTGCGCGCCCATAGAGGCACGCGTTTCCTCGTCCAAAAACGGACTTGGCGCTTCTTCAAGAACTTTTTGATTGCGCCGCTGAATGGAACATTCGCGTTCGCCGAGATGAATAACATGACCGTGCGCGTCCGCCAGGACTTGAAACTCGATATGGCGAGGCGACTCGATATATTTTTCTATAAAAACACGATCATCACCAAAGCTGGATTTGGCCTCAGACCTGGCAGACGCAAATCCCTGCGCCACATCGTCTTTCGAAAAGGCAATGCGCATGCCCTTGCCGCCACCCCCCGCGGACGCTTTAATCATCACCGGATAGCCGATCTCATTGGAAATGCTGACGGCCTCGCCGGCACTCTCGACAATCCCGGGATGACCGGGAACCGTGTTGATATTTGCCTTGGCCGCAAACGCTTTTGACTGGATTTTATCGCCCATAATTTCGATCGCTCGAATATTGGGTCCGATAAATACTATGCCGGCCACCTTCAGGGCGCGGGCAAAGGCCGCGTTCTCGGAGAGGAAGCCGTAGCCGGGATGAATGGCTTCGGCCCCCGCTTTTCCTGCCGCGTCGACGATTTTGCCGATATCGAGATAGGATTTCACCGCTTCAGGTGGTCCTATGTGAATGGCCTCATCGGCCATTCCGACATGCAATGCATCCCGGTCGGCATCGGAATAAACAGCAACCGTCGCAATTCCCATCCGCCGCGCCGTCTTGATAACCCGGCAGGCGATCTCTCCACGGTTGGCAATGAGGATTTTTTTGAACATGGGCGCTCCACCGGCGACAATTGTTGTGCCAACTCATTAGTACCACCAGTCATTTCAAATGACAGGTGGGCGTTCAGGCGCCACGCAGGCTTACACGCCATTCGGCGTGGACCAAGCAGTCGCGCTTGCCAATGGTCCATGAGCCAAACTCAAGGACCATTGGCATAAGATGTCGTGTTTGTAACCAGAAGCATAGCCGAGGTAAATCGACCCGAAAGATCAATAATGCCTTTCGCGCCGAAAACCTGCTTGTGCCAATCCGCCGACAGGGAAATATTTAATGGAGGGCGTTGCGCCGTCTCAAGCGACTTTATCCAGCAATGTTTTGAAAGCGGGGTCGATATCAGGCGACTCTTCCTTCAAAAACTTGATCAATGCCGTCTCGTTATCATCCAACTCGGCGCCATCGCGGCCGATCCGGTCCGTGAGCCATAGAGCTTCATCAGTTGTGATCTTTTCGCCGGTCAGAATATCGAGCCGTTGCTTTTCGAGCCGCATCAACTCGACGTCCTCGTTTTCGGGCTTCCGATAAGCATCGAGAATCCCCTTGAGGCCACCGGACATCATGCTGCTCAGAATATCCATGACAGACTCCCGGCTATCGAGCCACTCACCACGCCGCAAAGCCTCCTGCCGGCTAGGCACCTGATAGCCTGATCCCGCGAGAACATGATTTGCGATCGCTTTGACAAACAAATCGGACCAAGAGGGATGGTTTTTAGAGTCCTTGGTCGCATCATTTATATCGAACAAAATTTCAGCTTCTTCGCGGGAAATTGCGATTGTTGCATCACCGCCAAATGCATAGAGAATACGGCGCAACAAATCGACCTCGGCTTCTCCAACCATACCGGCCTTTAGATTCTGCCCATTGCCAATAGGTCCATTGCCATCGACAACCGCTTGCTTGACTTGCTCAAGCGCGAAGCCGACAAGCCGCACCGGGCTCCAGCGGGACTTGTCCAATACATTGACCAGAAGCTCAAGTTCGCTCGCCGTCTCGACCTTGCCATCGCGAGAAATATGCTCGATCAGCCAATCTGCATTTTCGATCGTGACATAGCCCTCGGGCTCGGCCTGCTTGACCACATAGTCGGTGAGCGCTTCGACAAAAAAATCGTTCCAAGCTGTATCTTTGGCCACGCATTTCTGATTGAGATGGAAGAGATTTTCAGCTTCCGCGGCCGACACGACGCCGTCCTTGAAGACTTCGCCTCTCATGGTCAGCACATCTTCTGATGTGATCGTCCCACTCTCAACAAATGCTGCTAGCTCTGGCGGCAATTCGGCGTCATTCATATCCCACTCCGGCCCGATTACGAATGTACGAAGCGGAGGCTAGGACAGTTTGGTTTCCAAATTGCTAATTACCGTCTCAAATCAGGCAGTCAAAACAATGCCTTTATGCCCTCTTCAATGCGGATTGGGACAAAATGCACGGGCGCAAACAAGGACAAAATTAGAAGGAATAGTTGAACACATTGATCTCACGCGCATACCAATCGCCGATTATTTCGCGCGATTGATCCGTGTAATAAGTTTGGTAGTCGGCCAATTTGTCTTGTGAAACATTGGTCTTGGGAAGCTGGACTTTTCCCTTAAGTCCTAATGTTTCTAGGACTTTATCCATATCTTCGGCAATGTTTTCATACCGCCCAACGAAATCGACGCACATCTCATTGTCAATTGTATAGAGATCGTAATTCTCGACCCAGGCACGCCGCTTATTCAAGTTGAAGGCATCAAACGGCGGACGGGGGTCTTTCGATTTGGTTTTGTAATAGTACCACGAGACCTGCCGGTCCCACGGATTCCTCTCAAAGGTAAACTTGTAATAGCTCGACCAAATCTCATTCCCAATATAGGCCTTTATGCGCCAACCCGGCATATGCTCATAGAACCCGACGCTCGTATGATAATGGCGTTCGGGACGGCGAAGCAGACGTTTCAAAAGCGGACGCTTGGGCACGGCCGGGTGATCCAATCGGTAGTTTTGAGCCCGCGCGTCTTTTCTGTGCTTCATCAAGTGCCGCGACGCCGGCGTAATAATATCCTCCGGACCGCAAAGATCGCAAAGCGCCACTTCAATGGAGGTTGACGCGGTCTTATGGGTTTTGATGTAAATGAACTTGTGCTTATGCGAGAGGATCATAATTGATCTGGTACCATAGGCGTTATCAATCGCCAACCAAGCGAAATTGATTCCAACCTAAGCCGCGTCGTATTCTATGCCGCGTCAGGCCGCCGCGCCACCAAATCGATTTCGACGAGCGCGTCAACGGCCAGAGCCGACACACCCACACACGTTCGGGCGGGAAGGCGATTTGTTGGAAAATAGGCCCGGTAGACGTCATTCATAGCCGCGTAATCGCGCTCGAATGCAGTCAAATAAATACGAACTTGCACGACATGGACGAGCCCCAGACCGACGCCTTCGAGCACGATCTTCAAATTGTCCATGACGCGGCGCGTTTGCGCCTCGACGCCGTCAGGCAAAGCCGCGTCAGGCTCGCCCGGATCCGTCGGCATTTGCCCCGTCAAGAACACAAACCCATCCACCTCCACGGCATGCGAGAAGGGGGCAACGGGTTGCGGCGCGGATGAGAGCATGTGGAAAATTGGATTGGTCATGTGCTCTTACCTAGATTCCTCATTTATTTAATCTCAAATCAGTATTTGGATGATGCAGCAGCAACCTTCGGATGGAACTTTTCGATGATCGCCTTGCGATGGCCAGCTTCACCCGTCACATTATTTGCAGCTTCGTCTACCTGAATAGCAGCTAACGCAGGGCGTTCCGGAAATTGAACGCCGCACCAAAGCTCCCTGACACACTGTGGGGGCGCCTTCGGGAGATGAATTGGATGAGAAATTCTGCCCATGCCGCGAAAACTGCCATTCGACCGCTCTTTTGGACCCGCCCCGCGGCGCCCAGCCAACGTATTGGCTCATCTATCGGACACCATGGCATGATCGCGTCAAAGACAGACGATCCTGCTCAATTTTGCAAAGTCCTCCTATCTCTTATCTGCCTTGTGCTAACGCTTGCCGTTTTGTCAGGGACAGTTGCTGCTCAGACATCTGGTCTCCTATCGGATGAGGCTCTCATAGAGGCTCTGAAGCGCGGCGGATACAATTTGTATTTCCGTCATACAGCGACCGAATGGTCCCAGTCAGACACCATCGACAAGGAAGGCGACTGGACAAGTTGTGATCCTGACAAGGTTAGACAACTGTCCGATAAGGGGCGGCGCGACTCGCGCGCCATGGGCAAGGCCATCCGGGATTTGCGAATTCAAATCGGGCGGATCTATTCGAGCCCCTACTGCCGGACCGTTGAAACAGCACAATTGATGGGGCTTGGCCAAGTTGAGACAACACACGATCTGATGAACCTTCGTTCCGCCAAATATGCCGGCGGCAGATCAGCCATTACCAAACGGGCCCGGGCCCGATTGGCGGCGGCGCCATCTTCCGGCACCAATAACATATTCGTCGCCCACGGCAATTTGGCGCACGCGGCCACTCAAATAGTGCCTGGCGAGGGCGAAGCATTGATATTTCAGCCGCTCGGCGAGGACGGTTTTAGGATCGTTGGGCGGTTAACGCCGGAGAAGTGGGTGCAACTGGCAGAGCAATTAGGCTAATGCTCGTATAGCTGGCGTCGTAGCAATCATGGAGCAAGCGAGCTTCAAATTGCTTCAACAGGCACTGGATGGTGCAACTCTAAAGTGGAATATTATCGTGTTTTTTCCATGGGTTCTCGACGGTTTTGTTGCTCAGCATGTCGAGCGCGCGGGCGACGCGGCGGCGTGTGTTGCGCGGTAGGATAACATCATCGATATAGCCCCGCTCGGCGGCCACAAACGGGTTTGCAAAACGGTCCTCATATTCCTTGACGCGCTTGCTGATTTTCTTGGCATCACCGAGTTCGGCCCTGTAGAGAATTTCCACAGCCCCCTTTGGCCCCATCACCGCAATCTCGGCGGACGGCCAGGCATAATTCACATCACCCCGAATGTGTTTCGATGACATGACATCATAAGCGCCGCCATAGGCCTTACGCGTGATGACCGTGACTTTCGGCACTGTCGCCTCCGAGTAAGCAAACAGCAGCTTGGCGCCATGCTTGATCAGGCCGCCATATTCTTGGTCCGTGCCGGGCAGAAAACCGGGCACATCGACAAATGTGACAAGGGGGATTTCAAAGCAATCGCAGAAACGAACGAACCGCGCGGCCTTTCGCGAGGCGTCACTATCGAGCACACCCGCCAGCACCATGGGCTGGTTTGCAACGACGCCGATCGTCCGGCCCTCCATGCGGCCAAATCCGACAACGATATTTTTTGCGAAAGCATCCTGGATCTCGAAGAAATCATCCTCATCGACGACTTTGTGGATCAGCTCCTTGATGTCGTAAGGCTTGTTTGGATTATCTGGAACAAGCGTGTCAAGCGATGCCTCCACGCGCTCTGGATCGTCTTTGGTCGGCAGGTGCGGCACGCCTGAGCGATTGTTCGACGGCAAAAAATCCATCAACCGCCGCATCTGCAGGATCGCTTCGACATCGTTCTCGTAAGCGCGGTCGGCGATCGAGGACTTCGTGGTATGCACACTTGCGCCGCCTAGCTCTTCGGCTGTCACCTCCTCATTGGTCACGGTCTTTACAACGTCCGGACCGGTGACGAACATGTAGGATGTATCCTTCACCATAAAAATGAAATCCGTCATAGCCGGAGAATAAACATCGCCCCCGGCGCACGGACCCATGATCACTGAGATTTGTGGAATGACACCCGAGGCCAGAACATTGCCTAAAAACACTTCTCCGTAGCCGCCAAGCGCCGCAACGCCTTCCTGGATGCGCGCACCGCCAGCGTCGAACAAACCAATAATGGGTGCGCGATTTCTGAGCGCCATATCCTGAATCTTGGTGATTTTCCGGGCATGCGTCTCCGACAATGAGCCGCCGAAAACGGTAAAGTCCTTGGCAAAGATGTAGATGACCCGGCCATTGATCGTGCCCCAGCCTGTGACCACGCCATCGCCCGGGATTTTGGACTTCTCCATTCCAAAGTCGGTGCAGCGATGTTCGACGAACATGTCAAACTCCTCAAAGGAGTTCTGGTCGAGGAGCAGTTCGATACGCTCCCGCGCAGTGAGTTTTCCGCGCTGATGTTGCGTTGCAATCCGCTTTTCGCCACCGCCCAATCGCGCTTCAGCGCGTCGTTTCTCTAATTCTTCAAGTACGTCTTTCATGGCAGCTCCGAGCTTCGCGAGAGCGTTATCGGTTTTGAATAAATTAGAACCACGCTCAATCTGGATGTTTAAGCATCATCCCCGAGTCGATCATTAAGTTACGCCCTGATTACCATGATGGATCGTTGCGGAAAACGGACATTCCACCGAACTCAGCTCACAATAATTGGAGTGGAGACGCTCATGTCGCGGCAGCCAGCACATCAAAGCGATGCGACGCCACTATTTCCGTCCATCTTTTGGCCCGTCGCGCCTGGGCCTGCGAGTCCTCTCCCCATTTGGATATTTGGAAATCCTCATCGACATGCGCGGCGCGCCACGCCTCTTCCGCGCTCAATTTCCTAATACTCAGCGCAACAGCCAACAGAGCCGAGCCTGTTAAAGTCGTGACATTGCGGAGCGCCGCAAGCCTGAAGGGATCGTAGACCGTTAGAACATCACGAATTGCGCTCAACGCGTCCTCCGGCTGGCCCACATGAACAACACCAACCGCAACGGTGAATCGGGCATTGAGCGATGCGGCAAACCAATTCAGAACCGGATCCCAGTGCTCTTTTTGCAGTGCGTCAAGCCCATCCGGACCATCTGCCCGGTAGCACAGCAAGTCGGAACCGGCAAAAGAAAGAATGTCCTCGATAATCTCCTGCTTGCGACCCGCAACGTGGTCAATCGCCGTATAGGCGAGCTTCGTCAGTGGCATGGTCTCCGGATCGATATGCTCACCCTGCTCTTGCCACTCCTGAGCGATTTCCATAGCGAGTTCTTGTCCCGGCAGGATGAGTGCATTTCCGCAGGGCGTTTTTACGGGACGCTCATCGAGCAAAATCGAATAGGCTTGGCCCTCCGCCCGCCAAACCGCCTCCTTATAGAACCGTTTCGGTAAGTATTGAGATCTGCCGCTATCTCGTTTCGGCGCTTGGCAGCGGTGCGTTGAGTCGTCCCTTCGCTCTACGCTCATCCTGCCAATTCCTGCTCGGTTGAAAACGCAGATATGATTTCAAGTAGTTCGGAAAATTCTGAGCATAACCAATCCGCTCCTGCCTTTTCTAGGTCTTGCGCCGGGTGGTATCCCCATGTCACCCCCAGCCCTTTCACGTTGGCGTTCCTGGCCATCGACATATCGAAAATCGTATCGCCAATCATAAGTGTTCGAGCGGAATCAATACCGGTTTCCCGCATCGCTTGATCGATCATTGCCGGATGAGGCTTCGAAGGCGCATCGTCGGCTGTTTGTATCGTCGCGAAATATGACTCAAAGCCATGCATTTCACAAAACGACCGCACGCCCCTTTGCGATTTGCCCGTCGCAATGCCGAGTACAATATCATCCCGGGCGGCGAGCTTACGCAATGTTTCTTCCGCGCCATCGAAAAGCGGCTGCTCATTGTCCGAATGCGATCGAAGTTCAAAAAATGCTTTCCGATAGGACTCACATAAGGCGCTGTTAGCGGCATCACTATTTTCTTGGCGAAGTGATTGCATCGCTTCCGGCAAAGACAGCCCGATAATCGACAAGACAGCATCCCTCTTTGGACTTGGATAACCTTCGGCCACGAAAGCCATATCCATGGCCTTGACGATCATATGCTGGCTATCGACCAGCGTGCCATCACAATCAAATATAACGAGGCGCATTTTTTGGTCTGCTCCGTTCGTGACGTGGGCACACTACAGCTCGTCGAATTCTTGAATATCAACAGCTGCGTTTGGGTCGAACCCAAGAAGGCGCCAACTCGATTGCATATGATCCTGCAAGGGCGCCTCGACACGCAATACATCCCCCTTCGGACGGGGCACTAGTATCGCTCTTGCGTGCAAGTGAAGACGGCCTGAAATATCACCACCGGGAAATGCTTCAGCGCCGCCATATTTGCCGTCGCCGACAATGGGATGGTCAATAGCGGCGGCGTGGACGCGCAATTGATGCATTCGCCCCGTTTCCGGCATCATGGCGAGCCAGGCCAAGCGCTGGCCTGCCGATTCCACGACTTTGTAACGGGTCTCCGCATGTTGCGCTTCCGGACTGTTTGCCCCCGCCACACGAACACGCTCGCCGTCGTGCCCGCCTGTCTTTTCAAGCGCCAAATTGATTTTTCCTTGCGGTATTCTCGGAACGCCAATAACGAGGGCCCAATAAAGTTTCGTGACTGAACGCTTCTTGAGAGCTTGACTGAGCGCCGCCGCCACGCTCCGTGATCGCGCCAACAACAATACGCCGCTTGTATCCTTGTCCAGGCGATGAACGAGCCGTGGGCGTTCCTTCAGCCCGAACCGCAAGCCATCGAGAAGCCCATCGACATGGCGTGCTGTCTTTGTCCCGCCTTGCACGGCAAGACCAGCCGGTTTGTTGATGGCGATAATTTCCGAATCCTGATGAATGACGAGTGATTGAATAAATTCCGTGTCCTCAGACGATATTTGGGGCCTGGTATTGACTTTCGGCGGCAGGGTGGTTATCGGCGGCACGCGGACATGCTGTCCCGTGGCAAGCCGGGTATTTGCCTTCACCCGGCCGCCTTCGACGCGCACTTGCCCCGTTCGCAAGAGCTTTTGCAATCTGCCGTGCGGAAGGTCAGGGAAATGCGCACGAAACCAACGGTCGAGCCGCATCCCGTCTTCGGCGGCGTCAACTTGATGCACTTTAACCGCGCTCATTGAAACATAGCCCTGGCAACCACCAATCCCGCGAAGAGCGCCAGAACGGACAGGCACACGGAACTCGTGAGGTAAATAATTGAAATTCCGGCCGACTTGCGTTCGAGTAAAACGGCAAAATCAAGTGCAAAGGCCGAAAAGGTCGTAAAGCCACCCAATATGCCGGTCGCTAGAAATGTCCGAACCTCGTTGCTGACCGAATATTTTAGCGCCAGCGATTCAATCAATATTCCCATTGCGAAACATCCGGTCACATTGACGATGAATGTACCCCACGGGAACGCCGGGCCAAACAATCTGAAGGCGCTCACGCCAACAACATAGCGTCCAGCCGCACCAATGGCTCCGCCGGCAGCGGCCAGGAGAAGCGACTTCATGAAATCGTGCCCTCTATCTTATTTTCCGCTGACAAATAGTGGTCTTAAGATTTAGCGGATTTTCCACCGAAGAGTGACCCGATTCCCAAACCAATGAGCCAGCCAACCGCGAGGGAGGCGGCGGTTGCCGCGAGAAACGCAAATGCGTGAATATTGTCGCCTTGCTCCGGGCTCTCGATATTGCTCATTTCCAGCGCCATCTCGCCTGCATAATTCCCAAGGTAGAATATTCCGGCCGCGGCGCCAGTTAGCGCGCCAATAATGACGAGTACCGATTTCATTTGACCTCCCAGAACCAAATCTCTTTCGAATTGATATAGTTGCTGTAGTAACCGAGCCACGAAAACCATTCCATCAACCAGGCTGCGGAGGTCCGGTAGCCGTTCCAGACATCAATATGATCACCCGAGGGTTGGCTCTCCTTCACCCAAGTTGTTCCGCCACTTCCATCGGATACGCGAACGCTGCGGCTCCAATAGTCTTTGAAAAAAACAATCCCGGTCCGGCCAAACATTTTTGAGTAAAATTTCTTAGCGTCTTCGCCTTTGTACTTCTCAACTTTTCCAAGTCCCTGAATGCCCGCTCTGGCAAGAGCGTTCCCGAGTTCCTGAGCATTGAGAACATACATCTTATCCTTCGGGTGGTACCAGGACACGCGCACACCGCCAAGCTGGCCGAGCGTCACGCCCGCCTCGCGCAACGCCACGCCCATGCGGATGGCACATTGGTTCGAGAAGGACGGCGTACCCTTCAATTTTGCGCCGCTTGTCGCAAGCATACGTGCCGGAAAAGCGACGGAATTGTTGAGCGGATGACCTTTCCAGAGGTCACTGAATTTTATTTGCGCATGGGCAGCAACACTTCCCATGGCAAAGATCCCAACGGCCGCGCCAAGAACGGCTCCTATCAATCCAATTCGGGTTCTCATGAGACCTCCCACATTGCAGTTATGGATACAATTATGTTGTACTGAACGGCATCAAGGATCCAACCCATGATGACGACATGTCCGGCGGAATTGCTCCGATGATCGTTCCCTCCGCGGTAATATCACTCTGCCAAATTTCGAGCCGAAATGTTCTTTTGCTGAATAAGGTTTGGGCCGTTGCGAAGACGGAGTGTCTTGTTAAATATGGACTCGATCAAATGATGGCGCTTAATTTCCCATTACCCTTAGCTAACCTTATATTCTTCGACCTGGACGGTCTGGACTATAGAAAATTTTCTCGAGCAACAAAATCTAAATCGCTGTGATCGAAGTGACTCTAGTCGTACGAAAGCACACTATTTCTAATCATTATGCTCTTGGGACTTCCGGAGTTTGCTCCAATAAATGAGCCGTTTTTTGATATCGCGCTCATAGCCGCGTTCAACCGGCTTATAATATTCGCCACGCGGCATCGAATCGGGAAAATAATCCTGACCGGAAAAACCCTGCTCCGTATCGTGGTCATAAATGTACCCGTCGCCATAGCCTTCATCTTTCATGAGGTCTGTCGGCGCATTTAGAATATGCTTCGGCGGCGGTAAGGATCCTTCTTGGCGCGCCGCCCGCATTGCGGCTTTAAAGGCCATATAGGCCGCATTTGACTTCGGCGCCGTCGACAAATAAACCGTTGCCTGCGCGAGCGCCAGCTCACCCTCTGGACTGCCCAGGAACTGATAGGCATCCTTGGCCGCGTTTGCCTGGTGAAGCGCTTGGGGGTCAGCCAGACCGATATCTTCGACGGCCATGCGCACAAGCCGGCGGACGATAAAGAGAGGGTCTTCCCCTCCGGCAAGCATACGCGCCAGCCAATAGAGCGCAGCATCGGCATCGGATCCCCGCACCGACTTATGAAGCGCACTAACAAGATTATAGTGGCCGTCCTGCCCCTTATCGTAATTTGGCGCCCGGCGTTGAACGAGCCGCGCGAGTTCGCCCCTATCGATTGTTTGATCGTCGCTGCCAATAGCTAGAAAGATTTCCTCTGCCAAATTGAGCAGAGACCGTCCGTCGCCGTCGGCCATGGCGATAAGGGCGGAACGGGCGTTTTCACTTACCGGCAGCGTCCTATCCAAATGGGTTTCCGCGCGCTTCAAGAGAATTTCGAGTGCCTGCGGCTCCAATCTCTGAAGAGTTAAAACGTTTGCCCGGGACAGCAGGGCCGAGTTGAGTTCCAAGGACGGGTTTTCCGTCGTCGCACCGAACAGCACAATCGTTCCGTCCTCCATATGGGGCAGAAACGAGTCCTGTTGCGCGCGATTGAAACGATGGATCTCGTCGACAAAGAGCAACGTTCCTTGGCCATCCTGCCGGCGCGTCGTCGCGGCGTCGAAGATCTTCCTTAAGTCCTGAACCCCGGTGAATATGGCGGAAAGC
>BFAS01000235.1 GCA_008974985.1 bacterium MnTg02 | reverse complement strand
CCTTCCCTGAGCCCGATTTCCGTCCGCCTGGTGATTGTAACCTTTGGCAAGTACACCTCTTCCACCGGATAAGGTAATCGGAAGTGCAAACCCTGCGGCACCTCCCGCACCAATTCGCCAAATCGCAGCACAACACCCTTTTCATCAGGGTTCACGCGGAACGTGAAGCCAAAAAATCCAATCACGGCGACTGCGACAAGGGCGAGCAAAAACATCCAAGTTCCGCTCATGCCGCCGCCCGGTATGGCCTGTTTCAGCCGATCCTGGCCGCGCTTCAAAAATTCATCAAGATCGGGAGACTGGCCGCCGCCGGACGGTCCCCAGGGACCGCCACCGCCGCTTATCCATCCGCCGCCGCCGTTTTGACTACTCCAAGGCATGTTCCTCATCGTCCTTCACCTAATTTTCGCTGGATGACTCGACATTCCCTAGATGCCGTTCGAACTGGCCCGAATGATAGCCGAAGATGGCGGATCGAGGAACGACAAAACCCTTTCCTGGCCGTACGGGTTTGGATTTGGGAATCCGAACGCCATCGCAGGCCCGCTTTCGGTCAATGATAGGTGACTGATAATCCGGCGCGGAATGCCGTCGCCCGGGATTGTACCAGCCTTCGATGAACTGGAAGATCGCCATGCGGGCCTCCCGTCGGCTGCGGCTCCCTCCGGCCCACGGCCCGTCGCTGAAATGGCCAACGTGTGATACAAACAAAGATCCAACCGGGTGTCCGGACCTAATTCAGGGGGAAGGTCACTTGATGTTCCAGTCCAGACGGTCCATCAAACTCAGAATCTCCGTCACATTGGCGGTTTGCCGCGGCCCTTCAGAAAAGCACTGAATTAGATGAGCTTTTATTTTGAAGAACTCGACTATTGTGTCACGCCGATCGGCGCGCTGAGCCTTCGCCGCCGTCGTGAGTTATCCCTTGGGGTCGATGTCTTCGAGATCAAGCTCGGCGAGCAATATCTAATGTCGAGCCTGTTCACGACTTCCGAAATCGAGTTGGCACGGCTGGGGCTGGCGGAACTTTCGCGAACCGGCCTTGATGTTGTCGTCGGCGGTCTTGGCCATGGCTATACGGCACACGCGGTGCTTGAGCATGAGGCAGTCAGGTCTCTCATTGTCGTCGAGGCGCTCGATGCGGTTATCGACTGGCATGAAACAGGGTTGTTGCCGCTTGGGCCGGCGTTGACGGGAGATCCGTGCTGCCGGTTCGTGCTCGGCGATTTCTTTGCGCTGGCGGGCTCCAAGGACGGGTTCGATCCCGATAAACCGGCGCGACAGTTTGATGCCATCCTGGTCGACATCGACCATTCGCCGGATTTCCTGCTCGACCCGCAGAACGCGGTCTTCTATCAGCCGGAGAGACTTCGCAAGCTCGCCGCGCACCTCAATCCGGGCGGCGTCTTCGGGCTGTGGTCAAACGAACGCCCCGACGAAGCATTTACGGCGCGGCTCGCCGAGGTCTTTGCAGAGGCGCGCGCCGAGCCGGTGACGTTTCACAATCCGCTTCAGAACTGTGAGTTCACACAGACCGTTTACCTGGCGCGGACAGCGGTCGCGCCAGCGCCAGGTAAAGCTGAATGAATAGGGCCCAGCTGGACCGTACCGCCGAGGCCACTCAAGGGCGCGGACCGACCGCCTGCCCGGTCTGCCGCGCGCCGTCGCCGCTGCACTTTCTGAGCGTTGAAGGTTGCGACTACTGGCGATGCAAGAGCTGCGAGGCGCGCTTCCTTGATACGCGCCACAGACCGACGCCTCAGGACGAATACGCCGACTATCTGCTCCACGAAAACGATCCGGATGATCCACGCTATCGCCGGTTTCTGTCGAAGCTCGTTAATCCGCTGCTTGACAGGCTCGGCGCCGGCCTGAGCGGACTCGACTATGGTTGCGGGCCGGGGCCGGCACTGGTGGCGATGCTTCGAGAGGCGGGGCATGAGATGGCGCTTTACGATCCGTTTTTCCATCCAGACCCATCAGCGCTCGGTCGGGCCTACGATTTTATCACCTGCACGGAGGTGGCGGAGCACTTCCATCGCCCTGCCGACGAGTTCGATCGGCTTGACCGCATGCTCCGTCCCGGCGGCTGGCTTGGGGTGATGACGTGCTTCCAGACCACCGATGAACGCTTTGCCAATTGGCACTATCGGAAGGACCCGACGCATGTGGTTTTCTACCGTCAGGCCACGCTGCGGAAGATCGCGGCACAGCTCGGCTGGACGTGCCAGATTCCTGTCAAGGACGTCGCCCTAATGCGCAAGCCGGAGGCGGGGGAAGCGGATGGCTGCAGCGGCTGCTGAAGGTCACCAATATAACGTTTCAAAGCGGTCCTATGCGGCCGCTTTTCGTTTTTGTAAGAGTCCGTTGTGGGTCTTGGTTGCGTGAAAACGTTTGTAGGCAGGGAGAGGTCTCACTGGATCTTCGCCGATGCGGCTTTAAGCGGTCCTTTTAGAATATTTTTGCTGCTCAGAATGCGGAATCAAGCCTGGTGCTTCCACCGACCGCTCTGAGCGATCTGTAGGTGCCGAGATCTCGCGTAGCAGTGCATATCTACGCCCCGATCGCTTCTATGAGGGGCTTGATGCCGACGATGTTCATCGCCCGTGTGAGATTGTAGGCAAGTACGCTGAGCGCCATTTCGGTTGCTACATTCGGCAACCGTTTCATCAAGAAGTGCGTCGCTCCCATCCGCGCTTTGATGGTGCCGAAGGGATGCTCGACCGTCTCGCGGCGAACGCGCATGGCTTGCGGGTTCTCGTCGAGCCTCGTCTGCACGGCTTCGAGTACATGCTCATGTTCCCAGCGGGTGATGCGGCGCTCCTTGCCTGTGGTGCACTGATCCTTGATCGCGCAGGTCCGGCACGCATTCGTCCAGTAGCGGCGCATCTTCTGTCCCTTCTCCAGCGCGGTAAAGTGGTATTTGAGGCGCTCGCCGGCCGGGCAGCGGTAGACGTCCTCATCAGGAACATAGACGAAGTCCTGCTTGCCGAAGCGGCCCGCAGCCTTGGCGCCCGACGTCATCGGCTTGGGCAGCGTCACCGTGATGTCGGCTTGGTCGCACCCCAGGATTTCCTCACCGTTGAAATAGCCGCGATCGGCAACGGCTTCGAGTTTCTCTGTCTTCAGTGCTGCCTTTGCTTGCTTTGCTACGCGTGCAAGCTGCGAGCGGTCCGAGCCGACATTCGTGACCTCATGCGTGACGATCAGATGATGCTCGGTGTCGACGGCAACCTGCACATTGTAGCCGACTACGCCGGAGCCGCGCCCGCTCGTCGCCATCGAACGGGCATCAGGATCGGTGAGCGAGATCTGCTGATCAGGCGCCGCAAGCATTTGCTTTTCCATTGCATCTAAGCGCTGCATCTCACTTTCGAGCTTCGCGAGTTTCTCCTTGAGATGTTCCGTCTTGGCGGCAAGCGTATCTGATGGCTCCTGACGATCGGCCGTGTCGAGCTGGCTCAGATACCGCGCGACGCTTTTCTCAAGCTGCGCCCGGCGCCGCTCTACCTTCCCTCGCGTGAAATTCCGATCGCGATTGTTCACCGCTTTGAACTTGCTGCCGTCGATGGCGACGCTTGCTTTCGTGAGCAATCCCTTTTGTCGGCAAAGTGCGACAAACTCGGCGCACACCTTGCGGATGGCAGGGCCATTGTTCTTGCGGAAATCGGCAATCGTTTTGTCATCAGGAACGAGGCGCCGCAGCAGCCAAATCACCTCGAGATTGCGGCCGGCCTCGCGCTCGAGCCGGCGGCTCGACTGCACCCGATTGAGATAGCCGTAGATGTAGAGCTTCAACAGAACCGAGGGATGATAGGAGGGCCGACCGGTGGCTGCCGGCACGACACCATCGAACCCGAGCTTGGCCAGATTGAGCGCTTCGACAAATGCGTCGATCACGCGAACAGGATTGCTCTCGTCGATCCAGTCCTCAAGGCATTCGGGCAATAGTGTCGACTGCCCGCGATCCGCCCCTTCAACGAAGCGTTTCATCAATTTCCCCCGCAAATAGCCAGAAGAATCATAGCACGAACGGTGTTTTCACGCAGCCAGGGTCAAAAGCACGCATACAGGCAAAGCCGGCGCAGCGACCGCTTAGCCCTCAAGAGCGGACCATCTGAATGACCTTTCAGATCGGCAGAGAAGTGCCACAAGGAGACATGGCCACCGCATTCGATCACGCCCAAACACCGCGCGACGGCATCCAACGCGTATACCAGACGACGGCGGCTGCAATGATTATGATCGCAATAGAAAATACGAGCGCGAACGTACCGGCGATGTCTATCATCGACACTTCTGCCAATACCAGTGTGTGAAGCGCTGTTGCGAGCGTGGCGAGAAGTGAGAGCCAGAACATCAGGACTGCCCAGTGGCTACGAAAGAGCA
>BFAS01000234.1 GCA_008974985.1 bacterium MnTg02 | reverse complement strand
AGTGTCACGATATTACCCATTGGCCGCATAGAATCCATTGATCGCATAAATCAGATGCTCGTTGTTGTGATGGGTGGCCCGCTGAACAGGCGTCCGTTGGTAGAAGTGCTGAGCAATGGCTTGCGCAGCACGATCTACGCCGGTCATTGGCAAACAGGCGGTCGAGGGGGGCGCGGAAGCAAGAGATCTCTCGATTTCGCCTGCGAGTTTTCTAGCTGTAAGCCTATTTAGATCAACATTCGTCACCAGGCCCAAATCGGCGAATAGCTTCGCACGTATTTTCTGCTCTGAGCTGGGCCCTTTCCGCGGAATAACAATTGTACGCTTGCCGAGATAAACCGTCTCCAGCATTGAATTATAACCACCCATGGTGATCACGAGATCCGCTGCCGCGAGATAGGTGGTAAGTTTTTTCGTCCATGGAATGATCGTGATAGGCACGCCTTCTGATTCCTGCCGCAGCCGCGCGAGCTGTTTCGCAGGCATCAAAGGTCCGGTGATCATTATCGTCGGGACTGCGCTCTTAGGACCTAATTCCTTCAGGGCCGATATGCTCGCCGACATCATAGGATATGCGTCGTGACCGCCACCGGCAGTGACCACGATAAGCTGGCTGCTCTGGATACCGAGCTCGCTTTTCGCGTCGAGCACTGACACGGGCTCACCGTTGGCGGCGCCATTAATGTTATCGACTGTTGAGCAAACATATCCGCAATAGGTGATCTTCTCGGGAAATCGCTGTTCGAGTCCATAAACCTTTGCAGACGGGAAGATATCGGGGCAGCCATAGATAAAAATTTGGTCGTAATATCTGTCAATCAGATCGTAATATCCGTCGTTTGACCATTTCCGTGTCAAATGTTCGGGTGCGTCGAGAATATCTCTCAGTCCAAGGATAATTTTGGTTTGGCGATGTTGAGATCGGATCATCTGCAATGTTGGCAGGAGCTCGTCCCAAACACCTGTGACGAGATGGTCAACGATGAACACTTCCGGATCGACGACTTTTACCGTTTCCCGGATCAAACCTGCACGAAGCTTGCGCATTGCGCCGGTCTCGAAGCCGAGCGTTCTCGGCTCCCACCGATCGACACCTACCTTTTGGACCGACGGAAGCTTGATACTGTCGACGCCCTGCGGCTGGTCGAAGAACGCGCCGACACCGCTGCCGACCAGCATAAGTGCGCTTGCATCGTTATAATCGCGCACAAGCCTTCCCGAAATTGCCGCATGCCGCTGCATATGCCCGAGCCCAATGCTATCGGGGGAATACATGAGGACGGTTGGCCGATGATGCATTGGTTGCTACTCCGCTCTTCCACAATATATTTCGAGATTGATCTGTTGCTCCGCGTCATTGCGGACGCCAATTCGCTCTTGTTCGCGGCGGCGAACAATAGGCACTGTGAGTGTCTCTGTTGATTGATCGACGGCAATCGGTCGTCCCATCTCCCATCCGCACTTCTCGGCTGTACTACGGAGCCAAGTGGTTTGATCCTCACACAGGAATCGCCGAGACGACGTCGCTTTCGCCTTAGCCAAGTGCAATAGCGACTCCGCCGCCTCTAAGATTTTATTTCCGGAAGGTGCCAATCTTTGTTGCTCCGCAAGTTTGAGCATCCTCCTAAGGAGTGCCGCTGCCCCGTATGTGGCGATGAGGGCTTGATCAATGGTCTTGCCAACATGCCCGTCATAATGGCGGCCGATCAAATCCACGATGATTTGAAACCCAGTATCAATCGCGCCCTCATACAAATCTGCGCTGGTGACGAAATGAGCCGCGAAATTTGAAAGATCGAATTCGCAATGTCCGATTGCGAGATCGTCAAGGTCGAGCAGCCAGGTGAAATCGCGGTTTGCGTCGAATATGAGCTGTCCGCAATGGAAGTCTCCGTGAACGATAACGGATGAGGCGTTCGGCGCGGCATTGCGGTTTTCTTGGAGTATCAAGTCGGCGAGGTGAACCAGTCTGCGAGCCTCGTCGCGTTGTTTGCACGTCAATCCAGTTGCGCGGGAGTTCGCCGGCGCAAGACGCGGGTGGACCAATCGCCAGGGATTCAGTTGCGGAAGCTGAAGCGTGGAGGCCGGGACGCCGTGTAGATCAATTAGTGCGTCAATAGCGCGATGAAATATATCGGCCCGATCCAATAGACTTTGACGGGACCGGGCAATGCCGATTTCCCGAAGGCGCTCGCGCGCTGTCTGACCATCAATCCACGGAAAGCTGACAATGCCGGAGCGAACGTCGAACTCGCCGGGTGGCGTTCGCCCGCAAGCCAAGAATACTTTTTGGGACCGCAAAGCAGCATCATTGCCGTCGACGGTCCCGTCTCGGGAATAGCTCTTTTTTGCGAGGTTGCCGCTTCGGCGTATCGATGAGCGATCCGCGATCTCCAGCAAAGATCGGGCGCAGGCCTCCGCGCCCGAAGGACCGAGGTCGACCGGCAGACGCCTGGACCCGCCGACCAATGTAGCAACTATCCAATCCACGGACTGAGCGGCATCTCCGGTTCGATGCAATCGGCCAAGTTTCCTCTCCCACTGCTTCGCGCGCTCAAATTGGTCGTCATAGGTCCGTTGGATCGGGACAAGAAGGACCGGCGTGTCAATGGAAGCTAATTCGAGAATGGAGTTGTAACCGACGGTGCTGATTATAAGATCCTGATCGGCAAACGCTTCGTGCAGCTTTGGGCCTGGGTCAATAACTTCATCGGTTTGTGTCAATCTCGAATCCGATGACGCACGGGGACCGATGACCTGCGCAACATGAATGGGGAGCACGTTCCGCTCTCTGAGGCATTCAAGAATCCTGTCTATCTCGTTGCGCAGATATTTTGCCGTTTCACCGGTTCCGCCACCGCCAGATGCAATGAGGATCCGTCTTGTTGACTTGCTGGCGGGCAGTGAAAACCACGTTCGTTGCATATCCGGTTTCCGGAATATCCAGCCAACAGCCTCGGTTCGGTGCGTGCCGATCTCCGTCGGGTCCGGTTGCCAATGAGACGGGGGATTGGGGATGAATACGGCATCCCAATACCGCCCTCCGGACAGACGAAACGTAGCCAATTTGTGTTCAACGGTTTCTCTCAGGATGAGGCATAGAGGATTGGGCAAGGCCTCAATCCCAGGCAAACGAGCCGTATCAATAATGATAGGACCGGACCCTGCTGAGGCCAGCCGGTCCGCCATCCGGTCGCGTGGCACAACATTGATGGAATTGAAAAGAGAAATTTCATCATGCTCGAGACCAGCCACTTGTGCGTTGGTATAAAGCGCAAGGCGTGCCGCCGGTGCGAGGTGAGCGACTTTTTTGGCAATATTGGTAATACGGCGGAGATGGCCCAGGCCCGTTTTACCGGTCGCGCAAAACGTCAACGACAGCTCGTTATCAGCTACAATCTTTGTCATCTACTGACCCACCGAACTCCAAACAAGAGACGATCCTATCGTCGAGATCCAGGTGCGAGAGCCTGAAGCAGGCCTGTCTCGAAATGTCACATGGCTGGAAATATGGAGGATTTATGAAACCGCCTATCAGCGATAGATGCAGAGGTCGTACGAACTGATGGTATTATGTCTGGTGAGTCCTCGGACCATGGTCCGAACAGAAATCTCTCCAGCGCAATTCAACGCTTAACACCACGCCGCACTGCACTTCAGTAACGTTTGGCCGGGTTGATTATGAGGATGAGCTTGAGTGGATTTACGACGAGGACCTCGATGGCTTGCGACTATTCGGCGAATTCGATGGACCATTGAGTCTGCAAGAGTCTGCAACTAGTGAGGAACTATTCTTCCCACAAGATATTCTGGATCCTCGCATTGATGAGTTAATCGATAGCTAGTGGTTTGGCTCCAGTACGAGGTTGACAAGGACGACGATGACGATATTAGAGACTCTAGATCTGGATGGGGTCAGGAAGGATTTGGCGGAAAAAGTCGATCTTATCCTTGGCTATCGCCCCCGTAAGAAAGTTAAGCTTGAATTTGACCTAAGCGCATTCTTCCATGGAGATGCCTTTGATTCAGATGCTGAGAACGCCTACTTTGGAGCTTTCGAAGTCCGGTTCAAGTTCTAACAATGCTCTGGCGTTTGCAATCTTCGAGACGGTTGATGCGGTATGATGGCGCCAGCTAGCGAAAGACCTAAGCATCTCGCAGTGCCGTACTTATCGGCTAAACGCAAATCTAAATTCTGTCATTGATATGTCTCACATGTTGCCTCTTGATCCAACGCTTCCGCAATTGGCCAAAGCACTGGACGCAAAATCCATGTGCGATTTTTTCAATGAAAATCTGCGGACTGAGTCAAATTCGAACATAGCAATTAAAGAATGCACTCTACTTCGTTTCCGGTATCGCAGGGCGGCTCGCGCTAACATGTTGTATGAGCTGTTGCTGGTTGACGAGACGACGGGGCATGCAAAAAAACAGTGGGTATCAGGAAGCATCTTTAAGGGGGGTAAAGCCAAAAAGCTTTCGGAGAAATTTTCGAGTGCCGCATCGGCAAATGGTGAGAACAACGCCGATATCCAATTGCCGGGTTTCTCCTACATCCAAGATCTTCAAATGTTTGTGCAGTGCTTCCCCATGGACCGGCATCTACCTGAAATTGCGAAAGTTATGGAGCACGGTGACCCGGCGGTGAACGCTCTCCTCATGCAGCAGTTTGGACAGGGGGACTGGCACGTGGAGCAGAGAGAGATTGTGCCGGTGCGATACCGGCCAGGTATGGGCGCAACCGTGCGCGCCACCGTACGGGCTCGAAACGAGGCGAATGATACACAAGCGACCCGATCAACCTATCTCAAAGTCTACCGAACAAACGACCCAGCGGCCGCCTTTAATTCACTAACGCTCTTAAGTGATGCTGCGGAGAGATCCAACGCCGCCTTTGCCGTCGCCGCGCCGATCGGATATTCGGAAGAGACGGGCGCCCTGGCGATTGTCCCGGCGGCAGGGAAACCTCTGGAGGATCTGCTGCTCTTGGATGGAGATCTTCGCCAAATCGCCCGGCGCAGCGCGGAAGCCCTGTTTGCATTTCATATGAGCGATGTACCGATGATCCGGAGAAGATCAAAGGAGGTTAGCCTGGCGCGCGCAAAAAAAGCGGCAGACTTTCTCAAATGGGCATGCCCGGACCTAAGCCAGAGAATTGATCATATTTATAGTGAACTCGACAAGCGCCTTTCGGACGATATTTGCCATCCTGCACATCTCGATTTGAAAGCAGACCACATCTTCCTTAATGACGATATCGTCACTTTCATTGATATGGATTCTGCCGCAGGCGGAGATCCTGTTTTAGATCCGGCCATGCTTCTGGCCCGATTAAGAGCGATGCCGGATCTGCTTCCTATTTCGCAAGACCGCGTGCAGCGTTTCGGTGACTTGTTGACCGAGCACTATTTTTCCCTCGCTCCAAGCGGATGGCGCAGGCGTTTGGGCCCTGCATATGCCTGCGCGTCACTCAAGGTCGCACTCTATTACCTGCAGCATCTCGAACAGAATTGGCGGGAAAAGATCGCGCAAACACTCTCTTCAGCCGAGGAACATTTATAAGGCAGCCTCTATGGCTGATCGAGGCCTGAGCCATCGCTCGTCTGCCTTCGCTTTTTTCCGAGACATAGCGGATTTTTGTGAAGAGCGCTCGAAGAACGAAAGCCCACATGGAACGCAGTATCGATCATTTGGTCCTGGCGACACGTGAACTTGATGCGCTTGCCGGGCGCTATGAGGCGCTCGGGTTCACGGTAACGCCGCGCGCCGCCCACAATGACGAGATGGGCACCTCTAACCGGCTCGTGCAGCTGCGCGACGGCGCGTTTATTGAATTGCTCGAGGTCGACCGGCCGAACCGGCTTCTTGCCCACGATATGGTGGCCCTTCCGCCTTATTTCAGCTTCGGGGCGCACAATCTCGAAGTCCTGAGCCAACGTGAAGGTCTCTCAATGCTCGCCTTCAAGTCCTTGGATGCGTGGGGCGAACTTGAGGATCTGGCGCGGGCTGGACTGCAAACCTCCGCGCCCTTCAGCTTCGCCCGCCGCGCGCGCCAGCCCGATGGCAGCGAGCTTGAGGTCGCATTCCGGCTCGGGTTCGTCACGCATCCGGACATGCCGCAGGTCTCATTCTTCCTTTGCGAAAACCGGTATCCGAAAAACTTCTGGAAGCCGGACTTTCAGCAGCACACTAACGGCGCCCAAGCGCTTTCCGCTATTTATTTGTGCGCCCGCGAGCCTCATCTCTACGATAGCTTTTTGGCTGCTCTCACAAATAGTCCAGCTCACCCGGTGGACGGCGGCCTTCTCTATCGTGTCGATATCGGACATGGCCTATTCGTGTTTACGCCGGATTATCTCCGCTCCATCGCTCCCGATGCCACTGTCGAGACCGATCGCGGGCCGGTGCTTTCCGGCTTTCGCCTAAATCGTTTTGATCAAACACAGGACGGTCCGCTAGCGATACCCGCGGCAGAGGCCGGTGGAGCATTCATCTTTTGGGGTGACGTGACGGCTGGTCTGCCACTAAAGGACGGATGATTCATGTGCGCCATCGTACAGGTCAACACGCCGAGATCTCGCGTGCGCGCTGCAGTTACGCTCCGTTAAAGTGCACGCGCCCAAGTGGGCTCACATCATAGCCCGGCATATCCCGAACCTTTGCGAGAAAAGAGTCGGATCGGCAGAAATCGAGAAATGTTTGCATCGGCGGTTCGAACCAGGCCCGCCGGTCGACGAGCAGGTCGAAGCGCTCGCTCATCACAGGCACAAAGTCCAGCCTGTATTGGTCGGCAAGCATCTTCAGGCCTAACGCGGCATCCGCCTTGCCTTCGAGTACCGCCAAAGCCGCGTCGGTTTCCGTTCGGCACGAGGCGATAAACTCGACATCGGTCCGGGCAATATTCGCTTGGCTCAGCAAATGCTCCAGAAGCCCTTGACTTCCGGCCTCCGCCTGGCGCGGCACGACGCGGCGGCCTTTCAAATCTTCAATCTTCTCTATCTTACCCGCCATCTCACGGCCGATAATCAGTCCGCGCTCGCGCAGAGCCCAGCCGGTGAGAACGACAGGTTCGCGGCCAAAACGCTCAGAGATAATAGGGACGTTCCAGTCCCCTGTTGGCGGGTCGAAAATATGGAGTCCAGCGGCGACCCCCTCCCCTTGCGAAAAGCGCTCCAGCCCATCCAGACTGCCATCGAAAAAGGTCGCCATGCCGCAACGGGATTCCCGCAGCGCCCATTCCAACAAGGGGTCATGGCTGCCAAGGAAGACGTTCGGGCGCTCCGTTACGGCAAGGGCTGTAAAACCGGAGCTGTTTTCGGCCAGCCACGCATTCACCGCGTGGCGGGGAAACAATAATTTTCCCATGGCCCGCGAGCACGGAATCTCGCCGGACGCCGCCAAATCATAGACCTTGCGCTCCTTGATCCGCAGCAGCTCCGCGAGTTCCTTCGTGGTCAGATATTCGCTCATGCGCTCCCTGAATTACGCCGATAAAGACGCCATTTGCAGAGATTTGCAGACTCGTGCAGGCGATGCAAGGCAATGAGCCAGAGGCGTGATCCTATTGAAGAAAGTCGGCCTTTTGGATGGCAACGTCGACAATCATCTCATCAGCCTCAAGCCGGTATTTTTTGTAATGAGGATATTCGCGGTGCGCATCGAGCGCGGCTTCATCTGTGTAGACCTCGAAATAATGGAAAATATCGGCATCGTCCTTGGAGGTCATGACGTGGAAGATATGGCAGCCGGGCTCATCGCGGACGGCCGCAGTCGCATTCTCCAAGATGATTGGCCTGAAGTCGGCGCCCGTTCCGGGTTTGACCTTTACGGTCACGAATATAGAGAACTTGCTCAAGGGCTTTTCCTTTGTTTCGTCGTGTTGGGTTCGTATCGTCACGAGATGATCGCCACATGATGCAGCGCGCTATTTGTTGTCCCGAATAAACTCGTAGATCCGGGTAAAGTCTGTCCCCGGGGGAAAGGAATCGCTGCCGCTTTGCCAAATTTCAGAGACGGCGGACCCCACTTTCGCCGGAGATTTGGCGGCACGCACATTGTCGATATAGAGCTGCACGTCCTTATTGAGCAATTCCGCGAAAAACCCGGCATCGAAGGTGCCGGTCAGAACGCGTTGGGGAAACTTGTCGCTGCTTGCCGTGTTCCGGCCCGACGACACATTGACCACGTCGAGAATAGTTTTCATCTCCAACCCTTGCGACAGGCCGAACAGCACCGCTTCCGACGTCGCCGCCATAGCCGTCGCTGACAGGAAATTGTTTAAAAGCTTCATTGCCTGACCCAGGCCGGACTCATCACCCACATGAAACGGATTGCCGCAAAAGGCATCGACAATGGCGCGATGACGATCGAGCTCGCTCGTAGGGCCCGCCCACATGAGCGTTATGGTCCCGGCGATCGCCCCGGCCCGGCCACCGCTGACCGGTGCGTCGATGTAGGTGATCCCGGCCTCGCGCAGAAGACCAGCGGCCGTGCGCGCGGCCTCCGGCCCGATGGTCGACAAATCGACAACCACCGATGTTCGCCGATCACTTAGAGCCGCGATTTCACCGGCAACGGCGAGGACGTGCGCACCGGCCGGCAGCGATAGAAACACGGTGTCTGTCGCGGCCACGATTTCGGCGAGCGAGCCCGCCGCGACCGCGCCTTCGGGCATCCGTTCAGTGGTGCCTGCCTTGTCGTAACAGACCAGTGGAAATCCCGCCTTGGCTATATTGGCGGCCATGGGGGCGCCCATCTGGCCGAGGCCGACGAAACCCAATGTCGGAGCAGTGTCAGTCATATCAAACCCTTCTTGCAAATCCCCTCTTGGCCGCGTTTCCTTCTCCTATGCTCTGGAGAACGCAACATTTTTTCAATAAATCAGCGCGTGACTATAGCGGACCGAAGCGGGAGATTTATTTTCAATTTGAACATGTCGGCGACGGCCAATCATCATGGCACGCCGCTAAGCGAATACGAGCTCTAGCTTGGCAGGATCACGCCCTTGCCCGTGGTCTGGGTATCAAACAATTTATAGGCCTGCTCCGCGTCCTCCAACTTGAAACTGTGTGTGAAAAGATCACCGACGGGAAGTCTCCGTTCCGCGACAAAGTTCGCGCATTCCTTTTGGCCCGTGGTGCTGAATGTCCATGATCCGAGCAGGGTCAACTGCTTTTTGATGATGTCCGCCGTTATGTCATATGTGACCTCGGGACCCATGCCGACGAAGCAGACCGTCCCCCATGTGCGCGCCGATCTGATTGCCGCTACAGAGGCTTCGGGAATTCCGCAACACTCCATCACATAGTCCGCACCGAGGCCTTTCGTCAGCTCTTGGATGCTCTCAACCGGATCATCAGTTGCGGCATTAACAATCACCTCGGCACCAAACGTCTTCGCCCGCTCAAGCCGGTCATCCACCACATCGACCGCCAACACGCGCGCACCCATGGCAGCGCCAAGCATTGTGGCGCTCAACCCAACCGGGCCCTGGCCAAACACGGCCAACGTCGTGCCACCTTGCATATGCATGCGCTTGATCGCGCCAAAGGCCGTTCCGGTCCCGCAGGACACCGCAGCACCTTCTTCGAAAGAGAGAGCATCCGGCAACGGAACCAATGTCCGCGCGGGAACCTTCATATAGCGCGCGTGGGCGCCATGTCCGGTGCGCCCATAAACAACGGACCCTTCGTCACAAAGCTGCGTCCAGCCCTGAAGGCAATTCGCGCACGTCCGGCAACCATCATAATGATGGACCATGACCCGCGCGTCTGTTGGAGCAAACCGTTCCGCCACCGCGGAGCCCCGCTCCAAGACGACGCCGCAAGGCTCATGCCCGGCGATATTTTTCGCCCCGTGTCCATCAGGAGAACGATAAACATGCAGATCGCTCCCGCACATGCCGGATGCCTTGATCTCGATCACCACCTCGTCGTCCGCTGGCGAGGGATCGGGGAAGTCCCGAAGCTCGAGATTTCGATTGCCCGTGAATACGACGCCCAGCATGCGTGTTTCCTTTCTCCCGGTAGCGGTATGATTTCAGTCAGTCTACGGCCATATGATGTGACCAAACGATTAGTCCTCGGGCAAGGGCGGCGTTACCCCTTCCGGCAGCGGCACTTGGAAGGCGTTTAAACTCGCCGAGATGAGCCCATAATAGCCGATCAGGATCACCAGCTCCACGACGCCTTCGTTCCCCAAAAGCAGTTGTGCCGCTTGATAGGTCTGATCAGCAACTCTTCGATCAATCAAAAGTTCACGAACGAAGCTATGGACAATGGCTAGTCCTTCCTCGCCGGGTGGCGCTTGCCCGATCTTGACGGCTTCGATCGCGGCATCGTCAAGCCCTTCGGCGCGGGCGATCTTTTCGTGAGCCCACCATTCATATTGGGCCCGCCAATGAACGGCGACCGTCAGGATTGCCAGCTCTCGAAGCGCGCCCGGCAATGACCCGTTAAACCGCAACAGCTCACCGAGCCGTTGCGCCGCATCGCCAATCTCCGGCGCATAAAGAAAGGCGTTGAAGGGACCCTTCAGGCTACCCTCTTCGTTGAGAAAATCCGCCGGCGCACGGGTTTTCGCCCGCGCACCACCGGTAATCTTATCGAACAGCCTGCGCTGGTCGTCGGTCAACCGGTCGACAGGTAAAGCGGGAAGGCGCGGCATGTGCAGATTCACTCCGACGCTTGGGTTTTGGACTGCTCTCCGACCACCAAGGAGATCAAATCCTCAATGGAAAATGAATGGATACGTACAGCGAGCCACTGAGCGATTGTCACGACGTCATCTCCTCTCCAGTGGGGTCATGCGGGAAATCAGCTTTGCTATAGTTCATAAATAGCGCTCTCAAGCGACATATCACTTGAAAACCAAGGAGCTTGCAATGACCGAAAATAGATATGAAGCCGGCATGAAAGCACGGCGGGAAGTCTTGGGAGACGATCACGTCGACCGATCGCTTGCGGCCACGGATGAATTGACCCGGCCGCTCCAAGATCTCGTTGTCGAATATGGCTGGGGCGCCATTTGGACCCGGCCGGGGCTCGATCGCAAAACACGCAGCTTGATCAACATCGGCATGTTGACCGCGCTCAACAGACCTCACGAGCTTCGAATTCATCTTAAGGGCGCGCTCAACAATGGCTGTACGAAAGAGGAAGTCGTCGAAACCGTTTTGCAAACCGGCATTTATTGCGGCCTTCCCGCCGCGTTGGACACCATGCGGCATGTTAAAGCGATCTTTGAGAAGGATGACACCTAAAACAACTCCTAATCCAATCCTTGCACGACCGGATCAACGGCCTGAAATGCCAGTCGGCCTTGTGCGCAAACTGTCCGAACCCTATAAGCCCAATGCAAATTGAAATTTCTGAGACCAAAGTACCGGTGGTGCCAAAATGACGAAAACAATCACGACGACCACGCTCAATCAGTTCCATTCGGTCAACCTTGTAACGGAGGTGATCGCCCACGCGGACATGGAGGACCGGGAGGATTGGGTACCGCTTGCGGATGGTGTTCTTTTTAAGCCGCTCTTCTTCGATGTCACTCAGGGCGGCTGGTCGAACCTGCTTTCGGTGCAACCCGGCTGCCGCCTGCCCCGCCACTATCACACCGCGACGGTTCATGGCTTTACGATAAGAGGGTCCTGGCACTACCCGGAGCATGACTGGACAGCCCATGCGGGCACTTACATTTTCGAGCCGCCCGGAGAAGCGCACACATTGGTGGTCGATGACGGAGGCGAGGAAATGGTAACGTTCTTCGTCACGCGGGGTTCCTTGGTCTTTACAGACGCGGCCGGAAACGTGACTGGATATGAGGACGTGTTCACCCGCCTTGAGCAGGCCCGGGCGCATTACCGCAATATAGGCAAGAACCCGGCGGACCTCGATGCGCTCATACGGTGAGGTGAAGTGTCTCGATCGACATGATGGTTCATGGCTCACAGCAGCCAAGGCCGGAACCTATCACCCAATCTTGCCGAGAAGACCCCCATCAACAGGCAAGAGCACGCCGGTAATGTAGTTCGCCTCGTCGGAAGCAAGAAAGAGGGCCGCATTGGCGACATCCCAGGCAGACCCCATGCGATTTTGCAGAGGCACCTGGGCATGGCGCTCGTCGCGAATGACCTCCCGGCCGACGCCCCGCTCACTCGCCCGGCGCTCGATCGCCATGGGTGTATCCATGAGCCCCGGCACGATGGCGTTGACACGAATGCCATAGGGAGCGTTCTCCATCGCCAAATGGTGGGTCATTGTGTTCACCGCCCCTTTGCCCGTCTTATACGCAATCGTTGGGCGCGCGGCGATGGAAGACGTCGAGGATACATTGATGATCGCGCCCGAATTTTGCGTCCGCATCACCGGTAACACATGCTTGCAGGTTAAAAACATGCCCTTGAGATTGAGGGTCATAAGCTCATCCCACATGTCCCCGTCCAGCTCGACCGTTCCGCGATCGCCACGTGATCGCCCGACATTATTGTGGAGCACATCGATGCGCCCATATCTGTCAGCACAGGTTGCGGCGAGCGCCTTGCATTGCTCTTCATCAGTAATATCCGCCTTGAAAACGGAGGATCCAGCGCCGTCTTCCGCCTCGATCATATGCAACGTCTCACTCGCCCAGTCCTCGTTCGAATCCACCAACAGAACTTTTGCGCCCTCCTGAGCAAAACGGATCGCCGTCGCCCGGCCATTGCCAATCGTCTCGCCCGGCTGCTGGCCCGCGCCAATGACAATTGCAATCTTATCTTTCAGTCTCATAAAGATTATCCTGCACCCGTATTGTTTGAATGCTAACTGCTTTTCGGTTTAGACGTGGATGCAATAATGGTGGCACGTCAACATGGAAGTCGGAGTTTTGCATGTTGGGCAGCCGCTATGATATTCAGAACGCAGGCCAGCGCATAGAAAACGTATGACCGATTGGGACGCAAAATATGCCGCAGCGGCAGCCGGACTGTTTGGCGAGGAGCCGAACGAATTTGTTCGCGAGATTGTGGCGCGCTCTGATTTTCACGCACGCTCCGCGCTTTGTCTTGCCGACGGCGACGGGCGCAATGGCAATTGGCTCGCCCGGCAGGGATTGGCGGTACTGGCCGTGGATCTCTCGAAGGTGGCAACGGATAAGGCGCGCGAGCGCGATGCGGCATCCGGCGTCACCGTTGAGCGCATCGCGGCCGATCTAAAGGATTGGGCTCCCGCACCCGGCCGGCATTGGGATGCCGCATTTATAATCTCGTTGCACTGCGAACCGTCCGTTCGAACGCGGGCAATACGGATTGCGGCTGCCGCACTCGCGCCAGGCGGTTGGCTCGTCATAGAGGGGTTTGCAAAGGCGCAAGCCGTGCGAGATGGGACTGGTCCCGACGATCCCTCCCTCCTTTACGACGTCACCGAGATACAGGGCGCTCTCCCGGAATTCGAAATTGTCGAGGCCTTTACCGGCATCACTTGTCTTGACGAAGGCAAAAGACATCGCGGCGAAGCAGAGGTGGTCCGCTTCGCTGCGCGCAAACCTATGGAGGACGATGCGCGTAATTAATTACGAGCCCGGTTGAGCATTCGGGAAAAAGAGTTGTTGGCCACCGAGCTTGTAGCCGGCGATGGCCTTCTGTCCTTCTTCGCCGATGATCCAATCGATAAAGGCTTGTCCTTCGTGCGTTTTGACTTTGGCATGCATCTTCGGATTGACGAGGATCACGCCATATTGGTTGAACAGCTTATCGCCGCCTTCGACGAGTATCTTTAAGCCGGCCTTGTTCTTAAAGCTGATCCAGGTGCCGCGATCGGTCATCACATAGGCGCCCATGCCAACGCCCACATTCAGCGTCGCCCCCATGCCGGACCCCGTTTCGCGATACCATTTACCGCTCGCCTTGGCGGGATCCAAACCGGCGGCCTTCCATAAACTCATTTCTTTCTTGTAGGTGCCGGAATTATCGCCGCGTGAGGCAAAAACAGCTTTGGCTTCGGCAATTTTCCCAAAGGCGGCGAGCGCGTCTCTCATGCCGCCTATCTTGGCCGGATCAATGGGCGGCCCAACAATGATGAAGTCGTTATACATCACGTCAAAGCGCTTCACGCCAAATCCTTCGGCGACGAATTTCTCCTCGGCTGACTTGGCATGCACGAGCAGCACATCGCCATCACCATTCTTGGCGTTCTTAATGGCCTGACCGGTGCCGACGGCGACAACGTGCACTTGAATGCCCGTCTTCTTTTTGAAGATCGGCAGAATATAGTCATAAAGACCTGAATTGGCGGTGGAGGTCGTCGATTGCAGAATGATGGATGTCTCACCCGCCTGCACCGGCATCGCATGTGTGGCCAGGAACATCAAAGCCGCTAGCCCGATCGTTAGCGGGGTTCTTTCAAACATGTGTTCCTCCTCCTCAATGTCGCCCAGTGCAACAATTCCCGCGATCAAAGAATGATCCGACCGGCGAGGTAATCTCTCGCTTGCTCGGAGTCCGGCGCATCGAAAAAGCGCGACGCCGGCGTCTGCTCCAACACGCGTCCGCGATGAACAAAGACAATTTCATCGGCGAGCCGTTTGGCTTGGCCGATATCGTGCGTGACGAAAATAATTTTCGTGCCGCGCCGATGCGCCGCTTGAATGATATCCTCGATCATTTGAACAGAAGCCGGATCGAGGCTCACTGTCGGCTCATCAAGAAAGAGGACTTCGGGATCCAAGGCTAAGGCGCGCGCGAGCGCCAGGCGCTGCTGTTCGCCGCCGGATAGAAGCCGCGCCGCTTGGTCCGCATGACCGCTAAGCCCAACATGGTCCAGGATCTCTAGCCGCCGCGTCGCGGAGTCCTTGCCCCGGAGCTTCAAAACAAAATCCACATTCGCCGCAACAGAGCGGCGCAGTAAAACCGGGCTTTGAAAGACCATCGCCTGGCGCTTGCGGATGTCTTCGCTGAGCGGCATCCCGCACCACCGAATGTCGCCCGATGTCGGCGCAATCATGCCGTGCAGCAATCTGAGAAGCAAGCTCTTGCCCGCCCCGTTCGGCCCCATAATGATGGTCCGGGGGCCAGCAGCGAGCTGTAAGGTCAAACCATCAATCAGCCGCTTGCCGCCAGCCTCGAATACCAGATCGGAAATATCGACCGGAAGCACGTCAGCAGTCCGGCCGGTGTCGGCAACGCTCTGCCCGGTAAGATTGACCGTTGCTTCAAGCATAGGCGTACTTCACGGCCGTCGAACGCAACGTCATCACCGCCCCGTTTACGCAAAGCGCAATGATCATCAACACCAGACCGAGCGCCAGAGCGAGAGCAAGATCACCTTTCGACGTTTCCAGCGCGATGGCCGTCGTCATGACCCGGGTCAGATGGTTGATATTGCCGCCGACAATAATAACCGCGCCCACTTCCGCGACCGCCCGGCCGAAGCCCGCAAGCGCGACCGTCAAAAGACTGTAGCGCGCGTCCCAGAGCAACGCACCGATGGCAACATGGCTCGGGACGCAGAGCGAGCGGAACTGCTCGGCATATTCGTTATGAAGATCCTCAATCACTTGGCGCGACAGAGCCGCGATAATTGGCGTAATCAGGATCGATTGCGCGATAATCATAGCCGCCGGAGAATAGAGAATTTGGAGCCAGCCGAACGGGCCGGCATTGGACAGCATCAGATAGACAAGCAGGCCGACAACGACCGGCGGCAACCCCATCAAGGCATTCAGAAGAACCATGACAGCACTTCGCCCTGGAAAGCGGCTGATCGCGACGCTGGCGCCAAGCGGCAATCCAATGGCGCAAGAGATCAGCATGGCGCTCAAACTAACGCGTAGTGAAAGCCCAATGATCTCAATCAAATCCCCATCGGCCGACAGGACCAGGGCAAAAGCCAGCCGAAACGACTCTCCAAAATCCTGCATAATGTGTCTTTTTGTGCTTTTTTTACGTATCTATCCGGTATTCTGCATATTTTGCAGGATTTGCGCAACCCTGATCACGCGTCGGAGTGGATGTCTAATACCAATGGTCCTTGAGTTTGACTCATAGACCATTGGCAAGCGCGACCGCGTGGTCCACGCCCTATGGCGCGTGAGCCTGCGTGGCGACTTGAACGCCATCGGTCATTGTCAATGACCGATCGTGTAAAGGGGCTCTAATGTCTTGAAAACCAAAGGACTGCTTGTATGGTGCCGCTTGCAGAAATGATCCGCCTCCAGCGTAAGAAGGAATCCCGATGATCTACGAGCTCCGCATTTATCGCTGTGTCCCGGGCCGGCTCCCGGCTCTGTTAAATCGGTTCGATACCATCACTCTCGGCATTTGGGAGAAGCATGGCATACGCCAAGCTGGATTTTGGACCGTCGCGATCGGAAAGTCCAACCACGAATTGTATTATCTCGTGCAATGGGAATCGTTGGAGGAACGCGAGCGAAAATGGAGCGCCTTTCAAAGCGATCCTGAATGGATATCGAAACGGGCTGAGACGGAAAAAGATGGTCCTATCGTCGCCTCGGTTGCCAACATGATCCTGGAGCCGACATCATTCTCATCCGTCAAATAAGCGATTTGCGGCACCGTTACCGGATTGGCGGTTCGGTTCACGCTGAACCGTCGTCCGGCTTCATAAATCCGCGCATCAAATCGATTGGAAAGGGAAAGACGATCGTCGAATTCTGGTCCGCAGCGATCATTTGCAGCGTCGTCAAGTAGCGCAGCTGCATAGCCTGCGGCTTATTCGCAAGGATTTCCGCAGCCTTTAGGAAACTATCCGCGGCCTGCAGCTCGCCTTGGGCATCGATGATTTTGGCGCGCCGTGCCCGTTCCGCTTCTGCTTGCCGGGCGATCGCCCGGATCATGCTTTCGTCAATATCGACATGTTTGAGCTCGACATTGGAGACTTTGATCCCCCAAGTATCCGTCCGTTCGTCGAGAATCCTTTGTATATCCGCGTTCAGCTTTTCGCGCTCCGCCAACATTTCATCCAGCTCATGCTGCCCCAGAACCGAGCGTAGTGTTGTCTGGGCAAGCTGGCTCGTCGCATCGAGAAAATTCTCGACCTGAATGATCGCCTTTTGTGCGTCGAGAACGCGGAAATAAACGACAGCATTGACTTTTACCGAAACATTGTCGCGGGAGATCACATCTTGCTCGGGCACGTCCATCACACGGATGCGCAAATCCACTCTGACAATCTGCTGAATGATCGGAATGACGATAATCAGGCCCGGCCCCTTAACCTTCCAAAACCGGCCAAGCAGAAAAATCACACCTCTTTCATATTCCCTGAGAATTTTGAACGAATAGATGAGAAGGGCAATGGGGATCAGTGCGACGACAAGCCAAATTTCATTGAGTATCCACGACATCGGATTTCTCTCCCCTAGGGTCTTTCCGTTTTTGATTGACTCAAAAACCGACCCTAGTTCTTTGATTTTTCGTGCTTCTTATCGCAAAATCGGTTTCCACTTTATCCGGAAGCACTCGACGGTCCAGACCCTAACCTATGGGCGTCACCGTAAGTGTGAGCCCGTCAATACTTTCGATGCGCACGCGGTTGCCGGGCTGGATCTCGCCGGTCGCCTTCGCATTCCAAAATTCACCATGCACGCGCACCCGGCCTTGGCCGGCATTCCATTCAACGACCTCGCCGGCGAGCCCTATCATTTCCTCAGGGCCGCTCACAACCGGGCGCTGCCGCGCTCGGGTCAACAGAATGAGTACAAGAAGAAAGCCAGCTGCGCTCAGAAAGCCGATGGAGCCTATCAACACGCGCGAAATACGGAATCCGGGAATATCTGCGTCGATCAGCATGACCGATCCGAATGCGAACGCGGCAGCACCTCCGAGGCCCAAAATGCCAAAGCTGGGCGCAAAGGCCTCAGCGATCATCAGGGCCATACCAAGGATGATCAGAGCAGCTCCAGCATAGTTGATCGGCAGAATATGAAAGGCGTAAAACGCAAGAACGAGACAAATGGCGCCGATAACGCCCGGCCCCACCAATCCGGGACTGTAGAACTCAAGGATGAGCCCATAAATCCCGATCAGCATCAAAATATAAGCGACATTCGGATTGGTAATGATCCCGAGCAGTTTCGAGCGCCAATCCGGTTCGATCGTCTTGGTCGTGAGACCCGACGTTCTTAGTATGCGCACCTGCCCAAGAACCTGAACCTCCCGGCCATCCAGTTTCACAAGAAGGTCTTTAAGATCATCGGCAACCAGGTCTATGACCCCTTTTGTCAGGGCTTCCTCCGCCGGCAAACTCGCGGCTTCGCGCACCGCCTTTTCAGCCCATTCGACGTTCCGGCCGCGCAACTGAGCCAGGCTGCGGATATAGGCTATCGCGTCGTTGACGGCCTTATCCGATAGGGTTGGCTTCGCTGCAACCGGTTTGCTTTGATCCTCTTTCGGTTTGTCTTTCTTGGTTTTGTCTTCCGGATTTGGTGACTGCGGCGCCGGAGCCGGTTGGAAACCGCCGCCGATCTGCACCGGTGTCGCCGCGCCAAGATTTGTACCCGGCGCCATCGCGGCAACATGACTGGCATAAAGGATATAGGTTCCGGCACTAGCCGCCCGCGCGCCGCTTGGCGCGACAAAACTCACAACGGGTATGGGAGACGATAGAATGTCTTGGATGATTTCGCGCATCGACGTATCGAGTCCGCCAGGCGTATCGATGCGGAGTATGATCAGCTTGGCGTTGCCATCGCCTGCCTTCTCAAGACCTTTCCGCACATAGTCGCTTGCCGCTGGCCCTATCGGACCGGTCAGCGTCAGAATATAAGCGACATTCCTTGGATCTGCATGAGAGAAACTCGTGATCAGAAGAAGACAAAGTGCGGCAGCAACGGTCCAATAGGATCCGAGAGCCGGCTTCCTCACCCGGGCGTGCTTGTCTTGTTCATTTAAGAATGGGAACATTTTCGTTCCGCCAGCACGGTACGCAACAATCCTGCCCGCACCGGATAGGCGATTTATGCGACCGTTCCATTCGTGAGCAAATCCGAAGCCTCGCAATCGGATCCAATGCACCTCTCGATACCGCCTGCAGGGAGTCTTTTCCGGGCACTCCTTGCAGCACAGTTTTTACTATACCAAACAATCGGCTTTTCGGAGCTTGATTCTAATCAATGAGTGCTCAAAACATTTTTGTGCCCGCCTCTTACTCTTCGCGGGACGTTGCGCGGCGGCGCCGAGAAAACGAACGTATAAGCATTATTGCCGAGGGCAATATCAACAGATCGCCGATCAGCGCTGCCGTCAATGTGATCGCACATAACCGGCCGAATAGCCGAAGCGAGGGCAGGTCCGAGAACACCGTGACAGCGAGACCGAAAGCAAGGACGATTGTCGTCAATATGAGCGCGGGACCGATCAACACTGTGGCGCGCTTAACGCCTATCGCCGGATCTTCATCGGGCCTATCCTCAAGCTGAAGCCTATTGAGAAAATGGATTGTGGCATCTAGGCCGAGCCCAAATGCGACGGTCAACGCCACAATACTCGCAAACTGTAGCCCCTCGCCCGTCAATGCCAGCAGCGTGCCCGAAGCAAAAATCGGAAAGAGCCCCGGAAAAATACTGACGAAGGCAATCAGGAGTGACCGAAAAGCCAAACCAATGAGGGCCGCGACAAAAACCATCTCCGCCGTCAGCCCCCAATTGAGCTGCTTGATCATTGAGGCGCTATTGCGCGCCGCGATCGCGGCCAGACCGGTCACTGCAAGTTTGAACTCGGGATTGTTTCGGCGAATGTCTGCTAACGCGCGATCCAGGCCGTCAATAACCGGCAATAATTCGCTTGCATCTTTATCGGGCACCCGCCCGGTGACAACAACCGCGTCTTCATTTCCGGTAATAAAGCGGCGCGTTAGATGTTCCGGCAGCAACGCAACATATTGCTTGAGAATTGCGATGTCGGTCTCACCGCCCTCTTCGAGCCATCGCCTGAGCGTTTCGACGGACCACACATTGCCAACGCCCTGCCGGCGCTCGACGATTTCGTGAACTTGTTTGATGATGCCAAGCGTCGTGGGCGAATAAAGAGGTTGGTCCTTGGGTAACTCGATCAGCACATGAATGGGATTGGCGCCGGTGAGTTTCGCATCCAAACGACTGCTGGCAACAAGCGCCTGCTCGCGGTCCGGGACCTGATCGGCGAGCCGGTATCTCGGCTCCAACGTGATATGGAAAAAGCCAAAGATCACGACCAGGCAAAGACTTACGATCGCGTAAAATACCGGACGAGCGACAACCCGGTCGGCAATCCCCGAACAGAGCCCACGCAGCAAGTCCATGGCCCAATCTTTTTTCTCCTCGCCCGTAGTCGCAAACGAAGTGTCATTTCGAAGGAGCAGGACGCCGAGCAGCGGCACAAGAGTGATAACCGCCACATAGGCGATAACAGTGGAGAGCGCCCCCGCCGCGCCAAAAGTCCGGATAAGCGCTGAATCTGAGAACAGCAACGTAATGAAAGAGGCGGCGGCAGTCGCAACCGTCAACACACATGCAGGACCGACGGTCAGGATCGCATATCGCAAAGCTTGAAACCGGTCATCGCCTGCGAGCAACCTATCGCGCATCGCAAAAGTGATCTGCATCGTATCGGAGAACGCCATGACCATGATCAACGGCGACATAATGCCAAGAAACATATTCAGCCGGAATCCGAGCCAACCCATCGCACCAAGCGACCACACAATTGCTATCGCAGGAGGAGCAGCCGCAATAATCATCAGGGAAACGCGCCGGAAGAAGACAATTGCGATCATTGCACCGACAAGAAAACCAAGACCATTATAGACCAAGCGATCGCGTTCGACCGCGTTCCGGATTTCGAGCTGCATCACAGGCGCACCGGAGAGACGAGTCCTCAGTCCAGTGTCCTGCAAATGCTCTTTGACGGTCTGCTGTATCTCCCCAACCACATCTCTAAGACCGCGGCTTTCAACAGTCTTGCGATCCAGAGCTATGACAATCAGAGCAAGCGTTCCATCGTCCGACAGCAGTTTGCCGCGAATAATCTGGTTGGCGCGTACCTGCTCGATTAGCCTCTGATAATCCTCGCCCTCAGGGAGTTCGGATGGGAATAGTGGGGGGGGAACCTTATCGCGTTCCGGCGGTTGCCGCGCCGAGAAAAGCGATACCAAGCCGGTCATCGCTTCGACGAATTGCAGCTCGATGACAAGATTTCTTAAACTGATCAGAGAGTCCCGGTCGAGGAGATTTTCGCCTTCAATCACGACCAAGACGTCAAACTCGCTGGAGGGAAACCGCTCCGTAAGCAACTGATACTGCTTAAACTCCGCCGAGTCGCTGCGGAATAGCTCGCTGAGGGAATCGTCCACCTTAAGGCGCATCAAGCCTATTATTGCCGCGCCAGTTATGGCCATCAGGACGAGCAGCGTCAGAACAGGAAATCTTAAGGGAATAAGGCCGATCCGCTCCAATCCAAGACCGATCTGCCGCGGATGATTCCCTTTATGCGCCATGAAACTCCCGACCTCGCCACTTTTTGCTGTGCCAGCATGGCGTCAATTGGAAAACATGGTCCTTGATGCAAATCAAGGTACGAGCCAGCAAACTCATCATCATCTGATTATTGCTAGTGGAAGGCCAAATACAAAACAAAAACAGAGAAGTCTGAGCCACAACCGTCATGAATTGGGGGGACAAACAAATCAGAACTTGGTTCGCCAATGGCAAATCAAGCGCAAGGAGAGTGCCATGAAAGTCAAAGATGTTATGCATGAAGGCGTGGAATGGGTCGAGCCTAACACGTCGATATCCAATCTCGCTGTCATGATGAAAAAAGAAGACATCGGCGCCGTTCCTATTGGTGAGAATGACAAACTCATTGGCATGGTGACAGATCGCGACATTACCGTGCGCGCCGTGGCTAATGGCGACGATATGTCCAAGCTCACGGCTCGGGATGTCATGACCAGCGGTATCATCTACTGTAGAGATAATGAGGAACTAGCCGACGCTCTGCGCATCATGGAGAATAAGAGAGTACGGCGCTTGCCCGTGATCAACGAGGACAAGAGAATGGTCGGTATTCTGAGCATCGGCGATATTGCGGATGCTGCCTCGCACGAGCTGTCCGGAGAAGTCATCGCAGCCGTATCAGCGCATCACGCCTAGGGTCTTTGTTTAACCGTGCAACTTAATCGGAAAACCGGTTCCCGCTTTTCCGGAAGCACTCTCGTATTTGGCTTGGAAGCTCCGGCGCCGCAAAAAATGCGCTGACGCTTCCAGCTCCCCGCACAAAGCACGGCTGAGACGCATTGCCCGAGCCTAAATTGTAGACTCAGCTTTCATGGGGGCCACGCATTTCCCGAATGGCGGTCCTGATACGCCGCCAAAGTTCGAGATTTTCGTTTTGCCCGTCCTGCTCCAAAGCGCGCGCTTTGCGCGCCGCCTGCAATTCTGCCTTATCGCCGTGCAGATCCACCAAAAGCTTGGCATAGTCATGCGCATTTCCGAGATGCATGATGCCCTCCTTCGAGTCGCGTTTTGTCCCAGCGCCCATGCTGACTCGATTATCCGGCCGCGACTTTGATGTAGGTCATATGCGACAATTGGTAACAAAGAATGTGTACAGGCCCGGCCACAACGGCGGTGCTATCTGCGTTCAGTGTCCAGTTTACCGCGCCATACAAAAGCAAACCGCAGAGAGTTGCTTGCCGCCTATTACCGGCGGCGCAGCCGATTGAGTAGCTCAGGCGTTGGATAGGAGTCGGCGGGTAGGCCCAGCTTCGTCTGTTCCGCCTTGACCGCGGACCGCGTTTTCACGCCTAGCTTTCCGTCTACGCTGCCGACATCGTGACCGCGCCGGGTCAGGAGCGACTGCAGCTGCCTAACTTCCTTGTAGCCGAACTTCGCGACCGATCCGCGGCCGCGGCCAACGGGCGGAGCTCCTGCAATACGCGTCCCCAAATAGGCTGCCGTGGTCGCGTAAACCAGCGAGTGGTTCCACTCCAGATAAATTTTGAAATTGGAATAGGCAAGAAAGGCTGGACCATTGCGCCCCATCGGCAACAGCAGGGAAGCACCTAAATTATCATTGGGCAACGCCTTGCCATTGGCGTAGGACACACCCCAACTCCGCCATTTCGAGCGCGGATGCTGGATGGCAATGTCTGCCTCTTTCCAGTCAAGCTTTCCCGGAACGCGCACTTCTTGCAACCAAGGCTCGCCGCGCTTCCAACCCAAATGAAGCAGAAAATTCCCGGTCGAGGCGAGCAAATCCGGTGTACTCTTGATAAGGTTCCGTCGCCCGTCACCATCATAATCAACGCCGTGATTGAAATAATGTGTGGGCAGAAATTGTGTTTGTCCAAGCTCGCCTGCCCACGACCCAATCATCTCGGAGGCTCTTAAGTCTCCGCGATCGATGATTTTCAGTGCCGCCATAAGTTCGGGTCGAAACAGCTCAGGCCGCCGGCAATCATAGGCAAGCGTGGCGAGCGACCGGAGCGATTTATCCTTGCCCATATTGGCGCCGAAGTCGCTTTCGAGCGCCCACAATCCGACGATAACCGGCGCCGGTACGCCAAACTGTTTCTTGATTCTGGCAAAAATCTTGCGGTGTTTTTTGATGAGCCGCGGGCCGCGTTTGACGCGATAATTCGAGACAAGGCGTTTAGAGAAATCCAGAAAATCCAGGGAAAAAAAACTTTGACGGCGGTCGAGCTTGATAATTCTGGGATCGAAGGAAACGCCCGATAATGCCGAGCGTATCGTCGCCCGCGAAACGCCGTTTGCAACCGCTTCCTTCTTAAAACCCTCAAGCCAGCGAGAAAAACTACCAGAATTTTTACAAGAAGACGGCTTCGCCCACACCGGGCTCGCCAACAGACAGCTGGCCAGCAGAAGTGCACTCCCAAACCGTGCGACACTCAAGAAACGCATCATTTTCCGTCCTCAGTTCTCAAGAGATCCGCCACTTTGCCTCTATCGGATCATCCGTCAATCCCCTGCTTCGCCCTCAGCCGAAATTTTCTCAATGACGTCTTATATCAATGGTCCTTGAGTTTGGCTCACGAACGATTGGCGACCATTGGCAAGCGCGACCGCGTGGCCCGCACCCTATGGCGCGTGAGCCTGCGTGGTGATTGAACGCCCATCGGTCATTTCCAATGACCGATGGTATTAAAGGCAGCACCAATACGGCAATGCCGTGATTAAGGGAATTGTCTTCCGAAAATGCTACCGCACCGACAGTGAAAACGATTTGATCAGCCACAACCTGCCCCATGCAAAAACGCAGTTCTGCCATGCAAAATCGGGGGAGCATAATGGCGTCTGGCAGACCTATATAGGCCCGATGTTCACAGTCGCCAGATTCGCTTTCGCGGAGTAATGAGGGATGACCCAGATCAATCGGCTTTTGCCGCTGTTTCTTGCAGCAGCGCTCCTCCTCGCCGGCAACGGCTTACAGGGTACACTTGTGGCAATCCGGGCAAGCCAGGAAGGATTTCCCGCTCTTGTCATCGGACTGATGGGAACCGCTTACTATGCGGGCTTCTTGTGCGCCTGCCGCTACGCACCTGGCCTTATTCGCGACGTTGGGCATATCCGCGTATTTGCGGCCCTCGCCGCCATCGCTGCCGCCTCGGCCCTGCTGCACGTCCTCTTCATTGATTCATATGTCTGGATTGGTTTGCGCCTGGCCACGGGCTTTTGCTTTGCTGGTCTCTTTATGGTGATGGAAAGCTGGCTCAACGCCAGCTCCGCGAATAGCGATCGCGCCCGAATTCTGAGTATCTACGCAACTGTGGATCTTATGGCCGTAACCGCCGCTCAGTTTTTACTGCCCGCTATCGGGCCGGGGGGCTTTGAAATATTTGCGTTGCTGAGCATTCTGTTCGCTATCTCGCTCGTCCCAGTCGCTCTATCGAACCGCAGCAAACCGACGCCTCCGGCGAGTTTCAAATTGGACCTCATGAGAATTTGGCGCGTATCGCCCCTTGCTTGCATGGGCTGCTTCGCAATCGGGTTGACGAACAGTGCCTTCCGCCTCGTCGGACCCGTCTATGCAACTCATATCGGCCTTGACGTGACGGGGGTCGCACTTTTCATGAGCGCCGGCATCCTAGGTGGCGCGGTGCTGCTCTATCCTCTCGGCCTACTGTCCGACCGTTTCGACCGGCGGTGGATCGTCATTGCCGCCTCGACCGGTGCTAGCGTTGCCGGCATCCTCCTCACACTGCTCAGCGGTCAAGATAACTGGCTCATTTTCCTCGGCGTGTTCCTGTTTGGCGCTTTTGCGCTTCCCCTCTACTCGTTGTCGGTTGCACACGGGAACGATCAAGCGGAACCAGGTCAATATGTCATGATCTCAGCCGGGCTTTTGTTCTTTTTCGCCCTCGGCGCAACGGCAGGCCCATCGATCGCATCTGTCATAATGCAGCATTTCGGACCGGCGGCGTTTTTTACCTACACATCGTCCGTGCATGGACTGCTGGTGATAGCCGCACTCCTTCGCCTGGTTCAGCGTCCACAGATAAATCTGCCAACGCGTGCCAGATTTGTCGCCCTGCTGCGCACCTCGCCAAGCTTCTTCAAGCTTGCCGCAAAGGCGGCGAAGTCGGGTCACAACGGTTCATAAGGGCCCGGCGGCAAGATCGAAAGCGTAGGAACAGCCAGATCGTTTACGCAGCCGCGGCTTGTGAAGCCTCTTCTTTAATGAGATCCACAAGCGCTGCACCGAGTTCTTTGGTATTGGCCGAGCCGCCCATATCGCGGGTGAGCACAGCACCCGAGGCCAGCAAGCGCTCGATCGCACGCTCGATCGCATTCGCGGCTTTGTCATGGCCAAGATGCTGAAGCATCATTGCTCCCGACCAAATTTGTCCGATCGGATTGGCAATTCCCTGACCGGCAATATCAGGCGCCGAGCCATGGACAGGCTCGAACATAGATGGGTGGATCCGCTCCGGATTGAGATTGGCCGACGGCGCGATCCCTATTGTTCCCGTCGTCGCTGGCCCAAGGTCGGACAGAATGTCGCCAAACAGATTGCTCGCGACGACCACGTCAAACCAGTTGGGATTTCGCACGAAATGCGCGGTCAAAATATCGATGTGAAATTGATTGGTTTCGATCTCCGGATATTCCGCCGCCATGGCCGCAAAACGCTCATCCCAAAAGGGCATCGAATGCATGATGCCATTTGATTTCGTCGCCGATGTTACCGTGGTGCGGTTGAGCTGCTTCGCCAGGTCGAAAGCATATTTAAGGATACGATCCACACCCTTGCGGGTGAAAATATTCTGTTGAATAACCAGCTCTTCCGGCGTGTCCTGGTAGAGTCGCCCGCCTATTTCGGAATATTCGCCCTCATTGTTTTCGCGGACAACCCAATAGTCGATCTCGCCGGGAGAGCGGCCCGCAAGCGGGCTTTTAAGGCCCTTGAACAAACGAACCGGGCGCAGGTTCACATATTGCTGAAAACGCCGGCGAATTGGGATCAATAGCCCCCAAAGGGACACATGATCCGGTACGCCTGGAAATCCGCAAGCGCCGAGAAAAATCGCGTGATGTCCGGCAATTTGGTCGAGCCCGTCCTCTGGCATCATGCGGCCATGATCTTTAAATCTTTCGCAGCTCCAATCCTTTTCATCCCAATCGAATGAGAGGCCGAATGCGCTTCCGGCCGCTTCGACTGCCGCCATACCCTCTGGCATGACTTCTTTGCCGATCCCGTCACCCGGAATGACGGCGATACGATATGTTGTCATGTCTTCTTATAGCTCCTGCATAAGCTCGACGGGGCGCGCATTCATCGCAGATATGGAACGAACCTTCAATGTGCAGCGGCCGCTATGCTCTGATGACGTTTGAGAACCCGCCTTGCCCGGCCGATGACCGGCGCATCGACCATCCGGCCCTCAAAGGAAAACGCACCGGTGCCCTCCGCGCTATGGGCTTCAAACGCGTCGATGAGCGCGTGGGCACGATCAACCTCTTCGGCTGCTGGCGCGAATTCTTCATTCAAAATTTCGACCTGGCGCGGATGGATACAAGACGCTCCCTCAAAGCCCAATTGGCGAGCCCTGCGGATCCACCTGCGGAATATCTCAGGTTCGTTGTAAACGGCAATGGACCCAATAAAGCCAAGCGGCGTTATCCCCGCTGCGCGCGCCGCAATGAGTGTCTGCATATTGGGCAGAAAGAGCATGTCCGGATCGACGCCACTGCCAAGATCGGCGGCCAAATCCTCTGACCCGGCGGTGATCGCCGCCAGGCGCGGCGTCGACGTCGCAATTTCCCTTACGTTGAGAAGGCCTTCAGCCGATTCAATCAGGGCAATCAGACGGATGGCGCGTGGCGGAAGCTGATGTTCTTGTTCAAGTTCGCTAAGCGTCGCATCAATTTCTTTCAATACATCGCCAGACGACACCTTTGGGATGGTGAGCCCTGCCAATCCCGGACACATAACGGCTTCCATGTCGCGCACGAGCAGACGCAGTGGGCTGTTGACACGGACAATGCCAATGCGGCCTGCGCCGTGGATTTGCTCAATAGCATCACGCGCAGCACCTCTCGCGCTTTCTTTTTGATCCGGCGGAATCGAATCCTCCAAATCAATCTGAATGACATCAGCCGAACCCCGAAGGGCACTTTCGAGAAAACGCTCGTTACCGGCGGGCACGAAAAGCAGCGATCGGCAGAATTCCGGGTCAAACGCCATCAGCTACCCCTCACCCTTTTCAAGAGATTGCAATATTTCCCCCGTATGTTCGCCGAGGCGGGGAGCAGGCCGCCGGAAGCCGCCGGGCGTCGATGACAAGCGTGGGACCGGAGCATTGAGCGGACACGCACCCAAATCTTCATCGGCCAGCTCTTCCAGCACGCCGCGATCGACGACAAACGGATGATCCATAAGATCAGCCACCGACAGAACGGGGGCCACGGTGACGCCAGCTTCGTCCATGATTTCTAATATGTTGGCAATGGTACGCGTGCCAAAATAGTCTTGAAGGATCTTATCGAGCGCATCGCGATTGTGAATTCGGTCATCATTCGTTGCGAACATCGGATCTTCAATGAGATCGGGGCGGCCAATCGTGCGGACCAACCGCTCGAACATCGACTGCATGGAGCCAGACAAAGCAACATACTTGCCGTCCGCGGACATATAGATATTGCGCGGCGCCGTGTTGACGGATTGATTGCCGCTGCGGAAACTGACCTCGCCCGTCACTCTATGCTTCACAGCTTCGGACGCCACGAGAGAAAACATGCTCTCGAAAAGAGAGAGGTCAATGATTTGGCCCGTGCCATCATTTTGCTCCACCTCCCGCACGGCTACGAGAACGGCAAACGCGCCATATAATCCCGCGACCATATCCGCCGTCGCCAAGGGCGGCAGCGCAGGCGGCTTATCGGGAAAGCCGTTTATATGCGCATAGCCGGACATCGCTTCCACCAGCGTGCCAAATCCCGGCTTGTTTGCATAAGGCCCGGTCTGCCCCCACGCCGTCACGCGCACGATTATAAGCTTCGGGTTCAAATCCAACAAAATCTCCGGCGAAAGCCCCAAAGCTTCAAGTTTTCCGGGCACAAAATTTTCAATAAAAACATCGCTCGTTTTGACAAGCGCCTTTAAGCGGCTGAGGGCCTTGGCATCCTTGAGGTTGAGTTCAAGACTGCGCTTGTTGCGTCCATAGACTTTCCACCACGTCTCGATGCCGCCAACGCGCCAGTGCCGGAGATCATCGCCGCGTCCCGGATTCTCCACCTTGATGACATCGGCACCAAAATCACCGAGCACAACGGACAGCATATTTCCAGCGACAAGCCGGGAGAGATCGAGAACGCGAATACCGTCCAGCGGGCCGGTCCTGCTCAGATCAAATGACTTGATCGTTTTATTGCTCATCGATTGCTAACTCCAAATAGCAACGGGGATCTGAAACCGTCAAACGGGAAAGTGCGGAGAGATCGATCGCCGCCACTCAAGACGCGTCATGACTTATCGTGACGATGACATTACCAATTTGGGTACCCGTCTCGATATGCTCATGCGCTTCGACGGTCTGATCAAGCGTATAGGTCTTCGCGATTCGAGGCCGAAGAGCGCCATCGCGAAGCATCTGATCGATATCCGATTGCGCGGCCTCTCTGTGCCGCCACGACATCGCATAAACGAACACGAGCTGAATGCCTGTGTTGTTGAACATAAGCGGATAATAATCAATTGCGGGCTGGGGCGCGCTTGTTGATGCGTAGGCTGCGATCATCGCGTCTGGCTTCAAAATATCCGGCGTTATATTCACATGAACGCCGAAATCAACATCGACAATGTGATCGAGTTTTTCACCGCTATTGGCCTCTAAAACACGTTCCGCCAGCGGTTCGGTTTTGTAGTTAATCGTCACATCGGCACCATCTTTCCGAGCAGCCTCGGCTTTTTCCTCGCCGCTCACTGTGGTGATCACCTTGGCGCCACGATATTTGGCCATCTGAATCGCCATGGAGCCGACAGCTCCGGCACCGCCGGTGATAAGAACCGTTTTGCCGGCAACCGGACCATTCGCGAACAATGCCCTATGCGCCGTCATGGCCGGAACTCCAAGACAGGCACCTTCTTCGAACGAAACGCCATGTGTAAGCGGAACAGCGAGATGTTTGTCGACAGCAACAAATTCCGCTGCCGTGCCGTGTTCGCCTTGACCCATTCCGCACGGAGTGCGGTTCACGTTGTAGAGCCAGACTTTCTCACCTACTCGGCGTTTCGAGACCCCCTCGCCGACAGCTTCAATGATACCCGCCCCGTCACTATGGGGTATGGTCCGAGGGACTGTCATGGGCCCAAGATTGCCTTGTCGCGTCTTGACGTCCGATGGGTTTGCGCCAGAAGCAAAGACCTTCACCAAGACTTCATCGGCTGTGGCGACAGGCGCCGGCACATGATCGATACCAAGCACTTCACGTGCGGCGCCCCGGTCACTGTAAAAGATTGCCTTCATATGATTCCTCTCTTCACATTCTTGTGATATAGGCAAGGAGAATGGGGGTAACACATTGATT
>BFAS01000233.1 GCA_008974985.1 bacterium MnTg02 | reverse complement strand
TCAAAATGGTATGAGTCAATTTTTCTGGATACGAGGCGCAAGACTGCAGGAAACCTTTTGGTTTTCAAAGTCTTGCAACGCTGTAACCAGGAAAAGTGGCCATATCCCGAGGACGTTGAAACCACTGCAATCTGCCGCGTCAAAGGCCTTGAACGGGCAACAAGCCCGTCCCGCGACCTTTTCCTTGCATATTTTTGCGGTTTCAACGCCATTTTGATCCTGTTTATGAGTCCATGACCTAGAGTGCTTCCGGATAAAGTGGAAACCGGTTTTCTGATTAAGTTGCACGTAAAATCAAAGATCTAGCGTCTGTTTTTGTTTCGATCAAAAATGAAAAGACCGTAGGCGGAACGCGGATATTCGGCAATCATGCGCGTCGAGGCCGGGCAATCTCGGGCACCTATTCGCTCAACTCTTTCAATCCAAGCGCCGCATGGTCCAGACTCGACGACACTCTTGTCCCACGGTACGTTGAAGGGGAAATCCAATCCGAACGAAGCGCGGTGAGTGATATGGATATGGATGCGGTTTTTTTGGCGCGAATTCAGTTTGCGTTCACGATCGCGGTTCACATTATTTTTCCCAGTTTCACCATCGGGCTGGCGGCCTTCATCGCAACCTTGCTGGTCCGCTGGCGGATAACGGGCCGCGATCATCTGCATCGGCTGGCGCGGTTCTGGACGAAGGTTTTTGCTGTTTCCTTTGCCATGGGCGTCGTGTCGGGAATTGTCCTCTCGTATCAGCTCGGCACCAATTGGAGCCGGTTTTCCGTTGTTGTGGGCAATGTCTTGGGACCTCTCCTCGGTTATGAGGTTCTAATGGCCTTTTTCCTGGAAGCGACGTTTCTGGGGATCATGTTGTTTGGTTGGTCGCGCGTCTCAGCGAACCTGCATGTGCTCTCCGCCATTTTGGTGGCCGTCGGAACATCGCTGTCGGCCTTTTGGATTCTTGCCGCCAATAGCTGGATGCAAACGCCGGCGGGTCATGAAATTCGTGATGGTATCGCCTATCCCGTCGATTGGCTGGCAATCATATTCAATCCGAGCTTTCCGTACCGTTTCGCTCATATGTTTACCGCCGCCTATCTCACCACGTCACTCGTGGTCCTTGCTGTTGGCGCTCGCTACCTCGTGGCAGGCCGCTTTCCGGAAGAGGCGAAGACCATGTTGCGGATGGGGCTCGGCATGGTGGTCCTCCTTGCGCCCTTGCAGCTTGTCATCGGCGATTTACATGGACTGAATACCGCCAAGTACCAGCCAGCGAAGGTTGCCGCCATGGAAGCGCATTGGGACGGCGAGAAACCCGGAGATCTGGTGCTATTCGCGATCCCAAATGAAGTTGCTCAGCGCAATGATTTCGAAATTTCAATTCCCTATGGCGCGAGTCTCATCATCACCCATGATCCGCTAGGACTTTTTCCGGGGCTCAATGAGTTCGCCCCTCGGAACCGGCCGCCGGTTCTACCGGTGTTTTTCGCCTTCCGCATCATGGTCGGGCTTGGCTTTGTGATGATTGCCATTGGGCTGGTGGGCGCATGGCTTTGGTTGCAAGGCGCGCTCTTTGATGCGCGCTGGTATTTGCGGCCGGTCCGCTATGTCTGGTCCTTTGGATTTATTGCGATTCTTGCAGGTTGGTTGGTGACGGAGACGGGCCGCCAGCCATGGATTGCGACCAATATTTTGCGAACGATTGATGCGGCCTCACCGGTGGCCTATTCGAGCGTGCTCATTACCCTCATTCTATTCGTCGTCATTTATGTGAGCGTTTTCTCGATGGGCATCTATTACATCAACCGGCTTATTGAGAGAGGGCCGGTTGGACCCGCGATCGAGCCGCAAGGGGCGCTACCGTCGCGTCCTCTCTCGGCTGCAAGTGATGCGGCGCGCGATGCCATCAGGCCGGAGAGTTGAGGAATGGACGACATCACCTATTGGCTTCCGCTTGTTTGGGCCGGTCTTATCGGAACCGCCGTCGCGCTCTATATCGTGCTCGATGGTTTCGATCTTGGGATCGGCATTCTCTTCCCCTTCACGGGCGAAGAAGAGCAGCGCGACGTGATGATGAACACGGTCGCGCCGTTTTGGGACGGCAACGAGACATGGCTTGTTATGGGCGGTGCCGGGTTGTTCGTCGCCTTTCCAACCGCTTACGCGATCATCATGCCGGCGTTCTATTTGCCGATTATTCTTATGCTGTTGGCTCTTGTTTTTCGCGGTGTCGCGTTCGAGTTTCGTTGGGTGGCCAAGCCCAATCATCGGCTCTGGGACATCGCGTTTTCCGGCGGATCGATCACCGCGACCTTTATGCAAGGCATCATTTTGGGGGGCTTGTTGCAGGGTATACCGGTCGAGCAGGGCGCGTTTGCCGGTGGAAGTTTCGATTGGTTTGCACCTTTTCCCCTTTTTATCGGCCTAGCGTTGGTTGCGGGCTACGCGCTTCTTGGCGCGACCTGGCTCATCATGCGCGCTGAAGGCGAGATTGCCGACAAGGCGGCGCCGCCAAGCGAAGACCCTTCTCATTTTGGTTCTGGCAGCAATGGCTGTCGTCTCGCTGTGGACGCCGCTTGCTTATGAGCGGATCTTTGAGCGCTGGTTCTCGTTGCTCAATTTGTTCTATCTTTCGCCTATTCCCATATTAACCGCCGCAGCGGCTTGGGCATGCTGGCACGGGCTTCATGCGCGCTGGGAAGCAACACCGTTTCTGGCAGCGGTTGCAATTTTTCTCTTTGGCTATCTCGGCCTAGCGATATCAAATGCACCCTATCTCGTGCCGCCTTCGATAACCGTCTGGGAAGCGGCTGCTGCGCCAAGCTCGCAGCTTTTCATGCTTGCCGGTGTTGTTCTTCTGCTGCCGGTGATCCTTGGCTATACCGTGTTCGTCTATTGGACCTTCCGTGGAAAAGTGAGAGCCGGCGAAGGTTATCATTGAGGCAAAGTTTAAGAGTCCTTTTCTGAAAAAATCCCAGCCCGTTGCGATGAGCCTGTTTGCACGCACTGCGTGCGGTGGGAACTACTTTGTCAAAATAACGCCCTAACACTTTCTAATTCCTGCCATTTACTCGCCTTTCCTCGGACATTTTCACAGCTTATCCCCAAGCTATCCAACCTGCGTAAGGCGCGGACGAGCCAAACCCGCGCATTTCCCAAAGTACAGGCGCGTTCCTTTCAACTGCTCTCAACTCAAAGGGGAGGGAGAGATGAAGCGGTTGCGCGGAATCGTAATTCCGGCTTTGCTCAGTCTGACGGCTTGTCAAACCACTCAAAGCGTATCGATGACGTCGAACGGGAAGGGAGATTTGTTCTCCGCGCTCGTTCAGCAGGAAAGCGGCGGTCGAAACCGCATTGTCAGCCATGCCGGTGCTGTCGGCCGGGCCCAGCTTACTTTGCCGACGGCGCGGCTTATGGCGCGGAAACTCGGTATGCGCGGCGTGGCGAAATTATCCAACCGGCAATTAAGGCGGCGGCTTATGCGCGACCCGCAACTCAACGAGCGGCTTGGCCGCGCCTATTTCAATGAGGGCCGCCGGAAATATGGTCGCGATGATATCGCGCTGATTTACTATAATGGCGGTCCAAAAGCGGCGAATGCGGCCTATCGCAGTTGGCGGAAAACGGGACGCTTAGCGATCTATACCGGCGAAACCTATTGCTATCTCAAAAGCATAGCCAGAAAATCAGGACTGAAGACAGCGCCGATGACTCTCATTAAGGGGAGAGCCTATCGGCGCAATCGGTCGCGATGGTTGCGCCGGACAGGTCGCGCGCCGTGCAGCCGGCGCAAGAGACGCGGCGCGTAGATTGGCCATGAGCGTGATCCGTTGTGGCTCGCTCCATTGTGAATTGCTTTTTGCTACGGGGACGTTTTGGGTGGGGGGCAGACGTTTTGGGCCGATTGGCCGAACAGGTTTGCGCTTCACCCATCACGGAATGAGAGAACAGAGCCGCTTTAACCTCGCGCAAAAGCATGCCTTCCGGCCCGAGAATTTGTTATGTAGGCTCGCCAAGCTGATGGCGATCGAGCGCCGGTCAAGCTATTGGGGCGGCAAACAGCCCGGGGAATAGTGAGTAGGAGAGAATGGATGTTGCGTATCGTGACGACTGAGAGAGTAGCAGCTTTTGGCGTATTTCTAATTGCAGCACTGTTTATTGGTGGTCCGGTCCAGGCGGGTGAAAACTTAAAAATATCCGAGGCCTGGGTGCGGGTGGCGCCGCCAAAAATGAAGGCGCATGCCGGTTATTTCAAAATCGAGAATCACGGTACCGCAGAGCGGATATTGGTCGGCGTCGAGAGCCCATCCTACGCAAAAGCGGAGATGCATGTTTCGGGCATGAAGGACGGCATGATGATGATGCAGCGCCTCGAGCAAGTGGCGATCGCACCCGGTAAATCCGCGGAGTTTAAGACAGGCGGTGCGCATATCATGCTCGTCGGTCCCAAGATCCCACAAGTCGAGGGGGAGAAGGTCCCATTGACCTTAAAATTTCAGAACGGTGAGACGCTGCTTGTGGAGCTGCTCATAGCCAAGGGCGGGATGACCATGGATAAACCAGTGGGCGGTAGCCAATCGAGCAAAACTCACTAGGGTCCGGACCCTAGAGCGTATCGGTTCTGGTTGAACCAGAACTGCACTCAACCTTTTTGTTTAAGCATGCTGTTGTCGCACAACCGGTATCCAAACCCGGCTCAAACTGGCGGGCAAGCTTTTGTGGATCATGCGCAAGGGATCGGCAAAGCACGTTTCACGATCCGTCCTTTTTTCGGTTTGCCTTGTTCTCTGCCGGACGATTGGCGTCTTTATGTGACCCTTTCGGGGGGCAGAGGAACAGCGGATCCTCGTAGCGGAAGGGCCGGGTTGTGATAAATTCCAAGGGTTGGCTCACGACCGACATATTGTCCACGGACATCCAAGAGCCCGTCGTAACGCCGAGATGGCGATAGTAGACGCCACCTTTCTTTTTACGGTCATAATGCGCGCCCTTGCCAATGCGCGCCCGACTGCCGGGCCATTTCGAGTTCCAGGCGACGAGGCAGCCAGCTTCTTGCTCCTTAACAGGCCGCCAGCCCTGCTTATACGCCATGTCATAAATTGATTTTGCATTCGCCGTATATTTCGCCCATTTGCAGCCGGCCTTTTTCAGAATGGCGTGGACCACAAGCGCACAAGAATTATATCCAGGAGCATCACCGACGCGCGTTGCACTGGTGTGGGTTTTGATGCCGTATAGCAGGCCGCTCTTTTCGAACTCGAATTTTCTCGGCGCTTCAAATGCGTAGCGGACGATCGCCTCCCTCGAACAGTTCGCCTTTACTTCAGAATTCGATTGCACGGTGGCGCCAAAAATAAATCGCTGGCGGATAACAGGTTTATTCCAGTTTGCTTTTGCTCCGAGAGAAACAAAGTCACCGCGAAAATTTGGGATTGGTGAAGCATCAATATGGGTCGGCAGACGCGAGCGCGCATCGCGTGCTGATAAGGTGTCCGCAAGTGCCAGGAGCGCCACAAATCCAAGGCAAAGAAATAAGCAATATCGTATCAGCATCGCCCTCTACCAATCCTTTGCTATCCTGTCTCAAAAGATAAACCGATCTTGCCCGACCCCCCGTAGTCAGGGCAATGATGAATTCGATAAAAAGGCACTAGGACGCCACTGTCTTTTCCTCATAGGCCTCCAGCATTGTTATTTTTTGCCAAATTTTGCGGCTGAGATTGGCGGTCAAGATCTCAAGATCGTTGACCGCGTTGATGACAATGGAATCATTTGATTTTTGGGTGTAGAAGGCGGCGAGCTTCGCGGTCAGCGACAGCATTTCGCTGCAATAGTCGAGGTATCGCATAAGCTCGAATTGGTTCATTTCGCGGACCGGTGAGCTCGCCGTTCGTGGTCCTCGGCCCAATATCATACTTGGGTCTTTCGTTAGCTGATGCATGTCGATGACGTGAACGATGGCGCGAAACTCGACGAGGGCGCGCAAAGCCTTGCGCCGCTTATAACGCTGCTCGAACGTTATAAGCGAAAAAAGCGCCGCACCCGCTAGGAAAACCGTATTCATGGCGGCTTCCATACCTTGGAAGAACCGGAAGACTTCCGACGGCGGCCGCTCGATACGAAGCAGTCCGATAGTGTAAATAAGCCCACAGATGCCGGTCAATATCACCAGCCAGACAAAGCCTCGAAGGATAAAATTGGGCTGCGCGATTTTCTCGGCTCTTTCCCAGGTTTGGCGGCCAAGGGTCCCAAGCTCGCCGCAGACTTGGCCTAGTCCCGATTGCGGGAAGCGCTCGTCAATTCGCCGATTGAGCTTATCCAGGGTTGAGATGACCTTTTCCGGGTCAAGCGTCCGGTACATGTTGTGGCCTGATGTTAGGATTTACGATAGTGCGTGTTTGACGTTCGCTGTGTTGGCGAAGATCTTGTAAATCGGAATTTTTCTGCACCAGAGCTGGCGATGGTTCGTCATAGGTTATTTTTGGGATTGCTCCATATTGGTTGGGTCCAGGATCGCCTTTGAAGAAGCCCATTTCAATAATGATCCAACAAAACAGCGCTATTGTGATGACAAGATGAATGTTGAAGAGAACGATGGTCAAAGTGTCCCCTTTGTCGTAGCCGCCATATTCGAGCGCGATGAGCGCGACAACAAGCACTTGCACGACGACGGCCCGCAAACCGGTATCGTTGCGGTCATGCAAGCGTTTGAAATTAATGGCTAGGCCCGGCCAACTGAAGAGTACAACAGTGACTAAATCCAGCAACGCTGTGCGCGAGGAGCCGGCCCAATATTCTCTCCAGCTCATTCCCAGAACGGAGGCAATGCTCATCGAGAGTGCTATATCGCAAGCCAAGAGCGTCAACGCCGCAAGCCAGAATGTCTTTCTGGAAATGCGTCCTTGGAAGCTGAAAAAAAGCCACAAAAGCTGCATCAGGCTCCGCTCCCTATCCATCGGTTCAATCACCACTCACTCGCAGCCAGAGCATTTTCAGGAAAAGTGTGTGCGGTTTTCCGCCCGGAAAATGCTTAAAACAAAGAGATAGAGCTCATTCGATAAACCGGCGTTCATCGAATGGGCTCTAGTCGCGCAAAAGGTCATTGATTGACGTTTTGCTGCGTGTTTGCTCATCAACGGTTTTCACGATGACGGCGCAGTAGAGTGACGGCCCGGGGGTGCCGTCCGGCAGAGGTTTGCCTGCAACCGTGCCGGGAACCACTACGGAATAGGAAGGCACGGTGCCTT